>CALGOK010000076.1 GCA_937961295.1 uncultured Gemmatimonadota bacterium | reverse complement strand
GCATGGCCGAGACGCGCGAGAAGACGGGCGTCGCGACCGGCGCCTTCGCGGTCAATCCCGTGAACGGCGAGCGCATTCCCGTCTGGGTCGCCGACTACGTGATCGCGACCTACGGCACCGGCGCGATCATGGCGGTGCCCGGCCACGACGAGCGCGACTTCGAGTTCGCCAAGCGGTTCGAGCTGCCGATCGTGCGCGTGGTGGCCGGCGAGGGCGCCGACACGCCGCTCGCCGAGGCATTCGTCGACAACGTGACGGGCCGGCTGGTCAACTCGGGCGAGTTCGACGGGACGACCGTCCCGGCGGGGAAGCGCGCCGTGGCCGCATGGCGCGAGGGCGCGGGACACGGCAGCATCAGGGTCCAGTACCGGCTCTACGACTGGACCATCTCGCGCCAGCGCTACTGGGGCCCGCCGATCCCGATCATCTATTGCGACGCCTGCGGCACGGTGCCGGTCCCCGAGGACCAGCTCCCGGTGCTGCTGCCGCCGCTGGAGAACTTCCGTCCCGACGATTCGGGGATCTCCCCGCTGGCGCGCGACGAGTCGTGGTACCACGTCGCCTGCCCCGCCTGCGGGGCGAAGGCCCGTCGCGAGACCGACGTCTCCGACACCTTCCTCGACTCGGCGTGGTACTTCCTGCGCTACCCGAGCACCGACTTCGACGACCGCGCGTTCGATGCCGAGCGCACCAGGCGGTGGCTGCCGGTCACCAGCTACATCGGCGGCAACGAGCACGCGGTGCTGCACCTGCTCTACTCGCGCTTCGTCACCATGGTGCTGCACGACGCCGGGATGCTCCACTTCGAGGAGCCGTTCCGGAAGTTCCGCGCGCACGGGATGATCGTGAAGGACGGCGCGAAGATGTCGAAGTCGCGGGGCAACGTGGTGGTCCCCGACGAGTACATCGCGCAGTGGGGCGCCGACACCTTCCGCACCTACCTGATGTTCCTGGGCCCGTTCCAGGAGGGCGGCGACTTCCGCGACGCCGGCATCAGCGGCCCGCGGCGCTTCCTCGACAAGGTGTGGGACCTGGTGGGCCTCGCCGGCGACCCCGACGCCCGCGACGGCGAGATCCGCCATGCCGTGCTCATCAAGTGGCACCAGGTCAAGCAGCGGGTCACCGACGGGCTCGAGCAGCTCCACTACAACGTGGCGATCGCCGCCCTGATGGAACTCGTCAACGCGCTGCGCGACGACAACTGCGCCGAGCCCGCGATCGTGGCGGAACTGGTGCAGATGCTGGCCCCCTTCGCGCCGCACTTCGCCGAGGAGTGCTGGGAACGGCTCGGCCGCGAGGGGTCGGTGTTCGACTCGACGTGGCCGGCGTTCGACCCCGCGCTCACGGTGGAGGACACCGTGACCGTCGCCGTGCAGGTGGGCGGCAAGACCCGCGGCACCGTCACCGTGGCGCAGGACGCCGACCAGGAGACGGCCGTCGCTGCCGCCCGCGCCGACGAGGGCGTCGCCCGGCACCTCGAGGGGAAGGAGATCCGCAAGGTGATCTGGGTGCCGGGGAGACTGGTGAATTTCGTCGTCTGACAACGTGAAGGGTAAAGGGTGAAGAGTGAAGGGGAAGGCAGCTCCCTTCGGAGTCGCCCTCCCCTTCACTCTTCACCCTTCACCCTTCACCCATGCCCATCGACTTCACCGACTTCCTCAAGGTCGACATCCGCGTCGGCCGCATCCTCACCGCCGAGCCGAACGCCAAGGCCCGCACGCCGGCGTACGTGATGAGCATCGACTTCGGGCCCGAGTTCGGCGTCAAGACGTCGAGTGCCCAGCTCACGGTGCACTACCGCGCCGAGGAGCTCGTCGGTCGGCAGGTGATCGCGGTGATGAACTTCGAGCCCAAGCGCGTCGCCGGCATCAAGAGCGAGGTGCTGGTGCTGGGGCTGCCGGACGAGAACGGCGCCGTGGTGCTGCTCGAGCCCACGCAGGAGGTGCCGTTGGGGGGGAGGCTGTTCTAGGCGCGACAACGCGAGGGGCGAGGGGCGAGGAGCGCTGCACGAGACTGCCGCCTCTCGCCGTTCGCCCCTCGCCCCTCGCCCCTCGCCCCTCGCCCCTCGCCCTTCGCGCTGTCGCACTCAGGGCCGCTCGAGTCTCGCCTTCAGCCGCGCCAGGTCCTGCTCCGCGATCGCCCGCAGCGCCGCCGACGCCATCTTCGTGACCCCACCCATCAGGCTGCGGGCGAGCCCACCGCCGGAGTCGGCCGTGCGGAGCGAGTCGATCATCGGCGAGCCGAACCGCGACGTGAGGATCACCGAGTCACCGGCGACCGCGATCGAGTCGATCCGGCGCACCACCTCGATCCCGGTCGAGTCATCGATCGCCGTCCACACCACCACCCTCGGCGAGTCGACCCGCGCCACCACCCAGTGCATCCGCTGCTCGGCACCGACGGGCCGCCCGCGCAGGCTGGTCTCGATCCGGACGGTGTCGCCCACCGCGAGCACCGCGCCACCGGTGGAGGTCACCGTCGCCGCGGAATCCTGCCACGCGCGGAGCGAGTCGAGGTCAACCAGGTGCTGCCACACGCGCTCGGGCGCAGCGACGATCGCGACACGGGCGGTGTCACCGCCCGAGGTCAACTCGCGATAGCCGTACCAGCACGTCCCCGCCAGCAACAGGGCGAGGACGCCGAGGATCCCCAGGATCCACTTCAGCACGGCCGACTCACTCCACGCCCGCGGCCGACCGTCCGCCGAACTGCTGATCGAGCATCAGCAGGGCGCTGGCGTCGCTGCCGGCCATCTTGAGCTGGTCGATCGCCGTCTGGGCGGTCTTCTCCTCCTCGACCTGCTCGGTGATGAACCACTGCAGCAGCACCTGCGAGGGATAGTCCGACTCCTGCTGGGCAAGGGCGTAGAGCGAGTTGATCGCCCCGGTGACCTTCTGCTCGTTCTCGAGCGCCGCCTCGAACACCGACAGCGGCGTGTCGAAGGTCAGCTTCGGCTGGGCGATCGGCTGCAGCACCACCTTGCCGCCGCGATCACACATGTGATCGAACAGCTTCATGGCGTGGAGCCGCTCCTCCTCGCTCTGGACCTTCATCCAGGTGGCCATTCCCGGCAGCGAGGTCGACTCGAAGAATGCCGCCATGGCGAGGTAGTGGTACGACGAGGAGAGCTCGAGGTTGATCTGCGCGTTGAGCGCGTCCTGAATCTTCTTGGACAGCAAGGCGGGACGACTCCGTGTGAGGGGTGAGGCCCAAATCTACGGCGACAGCGCGAGGGGCGAAGGGCGAGGGGAGGCAGGGACGATCCCCCCTCGCCCTTCGCCCCTCGCTTCGTCGCTTCCACCCTGAAACGTCCGGGTCGTCCTCCCCGTCCCCACGTGCGACTCTTGCCGCCATCCCTGCATCTTACGGACGTGATGACCCGAGCCGTGACCATGGACGCGATGTCCCTGCCCGACACCGATGCCGTCGTCGCCCGAGCCAAGCGGGGCGACCCGCTGGCGCTGGAGGCGCTCTACCGCGCCTATTCCAGCCAGGTCTACAACCTGGCCAGGCGGATCTGCCGGACCACCGAGGACGCCGAAGACGTCCTCCAGGAGACCTTCTACGAGGTCTGTCGTAGCATCCGCAACTACCGAGGCGACGGCTCCATCTGGGGCTGGATCCGGACGGTCGCCTCCAGCAAGGCGCTGATGCGGCTTCGCCGGAACAAGTACCGCGACACCGACCAGCTCAACGACGAGCTGGCCCCTGCCCGGAGCGCCTCGCCGGCGCTCCGGATGGACCTGGAGACCGCCATGTCCCGGCTCAGCGACACCGCCCGGGCCGTGGTCTGGCTGCACGACGTCGAGGGCTACACCCACGAGGAGATCGCCAACCAGATGGGGCGGACGGTCTCCTTCTCCAAGTCGCAGCTCGCCCGGGCCCATGCCCGGCTGCGCACCTGGCTCGGCGAGGAGGTCCTGACATGAGCACCGAACACCTGACCATGGCCCAGCTCGTCGCCGTCCGAGATGGCGACCGCAGCGAGCCGGCGTTCGCCGAGGCGCATCGCCATATCGGCGGATGCGAACAGTGCCGCAGTGAGCTCGACCGACTGCACCAGCGCACCGCCCGGCTGCGGGCGCTCACCCGGCTCGAGCCGGACACCGACCAGTTCCCGGTCGTCATGGCGCGGCTGGCCGCCGACCGGCGCCACGTGCGCCACCGCTTCGCCGCGATCGCCGGCCTGGCCGCCGCAGCCGCCCTGGCCATCACGGTGGTCGGGGCCGACCTCGTGTCGCCGCCGTCCCTCGACGCCAGCGAGCAGCTCCGGACCGCGATCTCGCGGTCGCAGCTCCTCGAGCAGACGCTGCACGAGTACAACCCGGAGCAGCGGGTGGTCGACGGCCGCACCATCGAGCTGATCATCCAGCTCGAGGACCGGATCGCCGCGGTCGACGCGCGGCTGCAGGAAGTGGCCCACCTCGAGCGGGGCAAGCGGCTCCAGACCGAGGTGGCGCTCTGGCAGGAGAGGGTGGGCCTGATGAGTGCACTGGTGGACGTGCACCTCAGCAGGGCCACCAACGTGGACCTGTGAGGGTCCCAGCATCACCAAGGAGCATGGCTGAAATGCGCACCGCAGTCCTGATGATTCTCGCGGCCGGCGTCCTCGCATCGCCGCTGGCCGGGCAGGCCCAGCACAAGATCTCGATCCTCAACGGCGACACGCTCGTGACCATCGAGCGCAGCGACGGCAAGTCGACCTGCACCGTGAAGATCGGCGACCGCACCCTCTCGGAGTCCGCGGCCAAGCCGGTCTGCGCCTCGAAGCAGGGCAATGTCGTGTTCTTCCAGAACGACCTCGGCGACCAGCTGGTGCGTCTCGAGGGACTCCGCGACCGGATCCGCGCCGACGTGCGCCTCCGGCCCGAGTCGCTGGCCCAGCTCCAGAAGCAGCAGATCGAGCTCGCCAAGGAGCTGCAGGCGCGATCGCTCGCCCTCTCCAAGGAAGGCGCCGAGCTCGCCCTGCGCTCCCGCGACATGAACAACGTGAAGGTGTTCGAGAACCTGCTCACCACCGCCACCCCGCGCGGCTTCATCGGCGTGACCGTCGACCCGCGGCCGCGCGACACCGATCGCCACGGTGCCTACATCGTCGCGGTGACGCCCAACTATCCCGCCGACAAGGCGGGACTCAAGGCCGGCGACATCATCGTCAGCGTCGATGGCAAGGATCTGGCCCGCGGCCGCACCGAGCGCACCGTGAGTGCCGACGAATCGCTGCCGTGGATCCGGCTCACCGAGATCGTCGGCAAGCTCGAGCCGGGCAAGGAAGTGGGCCTCGCCTACCGCCGCGACGACCGCAATCACGTCACCCGGATCACTCCGGTCGAGGACTCCCGCTGGCTGGCGCGCGGCACGGTACCGGGCGTGGTCTGGTCCGGCGATGCCAACCGGTTCTCGGTGGCGGTCCCGCCCTCCGCCCAGTTCTTCCCCCAGGAGCCGGTGGCACCCGACGCGCCGCGGTTCGGTGCCGCGTACGCCTTCGGTATCGACACCGCGAACGTGCCGTTCCGCAGCTACAGCGATGGCAGCGGCTTCGCCTTCACCTTCGGCGGCCCGCTCGCCGAGCTCGAGCTGGTGGCGATGAACCCCGGCCTCGGCGCAACGTTCGGCACTGATCGCGGCGTGCTGGTGGTCAACGCCCCCGACAAGGGCTCGCTGGGACTCAAGGCCGGCGACGTGGTCACCGCGGTCGACGGCCGCACCGTCGACACGCCGAGCGAACTGATCCGCGTGCTCCGCACCTACGACAAGGACAAGAGCTTCACCCTCTCGGTGGTGCGCGAGAAGCAGCGGCAGTCGATCAACACTCGGCTCGGCAACTCCGGACGCTGAGCCGGGGGGCAGACCTTGCCCTGAACCCTCTCCTCAGGGCAGACCAGGAGGGTCGTCGGCGAAAGCCGGCGGCCCTTTTGGCATGCAGGCGACAGGCGAGGGGCGAAGGGCGAGGGGTGGCTGACGCGCCCGCTCCTCGCCCCTCGCCCCTCGCTCGTCGCTGTTACAAATGAACGATTGTTTACAGTGATATCTTCTGCGCCGTGCCCAAATTCTCCCGTCGCCCCAACGACCGTCCCGACGAGATCCTCGATTCGGCGCTGCGCCACTTCGCCGCACACGGCTTCGCCGCCGCCCGGATGGAGCAGATCGCCGCCGATGCCGGGGTCACCGCCGGCACCATCTATCGCTACTTCCCCTCCAAGGACTCGCTGGTCGAGGCCCTGACCATCCGCTCCGCCGACGCCTCCTGGGCCCGAGGGCGGGAGATGGCGGAGGCATACGGCTCACGGACCGCCCGGCGAATCATCGAGCTCCTGCTGAACCGCTGGGCAGCGCACCTCGACCGCCCGGAGGCGGCGCAGCTGTTGATGGTCATCGTCCGGGAGTCGCCACAGTTCCCCATGGTCACCAAGAAGTATGTAGAACAACTCATCGACGTCGGGTGTCTCGCGTTCGAACGGGCACTGCGCCACGGCATCGACCGTGGCGAGTTCCCGCTCCTCGACATCGAGGCCACCGCCCGGGCATTGGCCGCCACGGTGGTGGGCCACGCCGTCTGGCGGGCGACCTTCACGCCGCACCTCCCGCCACGGGGGTCGCGCACCGACCCGACCGACTTGGCGATCGATGCCATCGTGCGCGGACTCCCCAGGGTTGGCGAGACGGAGTCGCGGGGAACCGATCCTGCCGCCGAGGTGCTTCCCGGAGTGGACGTCACCATTCCACCCACCGAGCGCGGCCTCAGGATCGTGACGCTGCGCCCGCCGGAGAGCGGCCGATGAATCGCCGAGTGACCTTGCACGCCCGCGCGCTCGCGCTCCGCTGCCCCAACTGCGGCGGGGGGGGCGTGGTGCGCCACTGGCTCCGGATCGCCGACGACTGCCCGACCTGTGGCATCTCCCTGGTGCGCGGCAATCGGGTCGGCGCCTACATCCTCAACCTTGGCGCCGCCGAGGCGGTGGTGATGGCGGTGGTGCTGTGGGTGGTGGTGCGCGGCTGGCCCGATCAGGTGCCGTGGGACCTCCTCGGCTGGCTGGCGCCGCTGCTCGCCGTCACATCCCCGCTGGTGTTCTACCCGTTCTCGCGGCTGGGCTTCGTGGCGATCGATCTTGCCATGCATCCGGAGACCCGGAGGGACGAGGACGCGGGTTCCTGTCGGGGAGCCGAGCAACAATAGGAAGCCGGCCGTTGCCGATGCGCTCGCGCATCGGCTGATTTCGCCGGATCGTCGGAATCGGCCGCGGCGCTTGCGCCGCGGCAGCAGCCCTATCCGGAAGTCTCCCCCGTCGTCCCCCACTTCCTCCAGCTCATCTCGACCACGAACCACGCCGCCACGCCCGCGGTGACCACGTCGCTCAGGAAGTGGGCGTGCGCCTGCACACGCGTGAGCGCACAGCCAACACCAAGCCCGATCCACACCGGCCAGGCGCGCGGCCACAGCCGGCACAGCACGAACGCGCCGGTCATCGCCACCAGCGCGTGGCTGCTCGGCAGCGCGAGTCCGCTGGTGGAAAACGGCCGCTCGGTGAAGGCGCGAAAGACGTATTCGCCGTCGTGCGGGCCGGGCCGCTCGCGACGGAGCAGCAGCTTGAGCACTTCCGCGGCGAGTCCGCCGAGGCCGGGAACCAGGCCGAGCAGCAGCGCGCGACGCCGGTCGCGGGTGTGGAGGTAGAGCGCGAGGGCGAGCGCGATCCAGAGCGGGTAGTAGCCGATGACGCGGAGCAGGCGGCCGCGATCGTGCTCGTAGATCCCGGGGTCGACCAGGTGCGTCCACGCCCAGCCGTCGAGCAGGTGGGCGACGATGATCGCGACGGCGGAGAGCAGGGCCACCCGGGTGATGGGACGCACGCCCAATGATAGCTATCCTTTGCTCCATGCCCAGACTCCTGCTCCCCGCCCTGCTCCTGGCGCCGGCATGGGCCGCCGCACAGTCGCTGCCGGCCTACGTCCCCGTCACGCCCGTCCTCGCCTCGCGCAGCGCGCTGTATGCCCAACCGGTGGTGCCGCGGCACGATGGCTGGCGCATCGCGGTAGTGGCCGACTACACCAATGCCATCGAACAGACCACCGCCGTCGATCGGCGCGAGTTCCTCCTCGACGCCGAGCTGCTGCAGGTCGACCTGTGGCTGGTGCGCGACCTCTCGCCCGAGTGGTTCGTGACCGCCAACGTCGCCATGCGGAGCGCGCACGACGGGATGCTCGACTCGTTCCTCAACTGGTACCACGACCTGATCGGGCTCAAGGTGCCCGCGCGGAACCGGCGACCGATCGATACCTACGGCTGGACCGTCGAGCTCCCCGACCGCGACCTCGACATCGCCCGCGAGAACGCGTTCCTCGGCGACGCCCGGCTCGGCGTGGGACACCGCATCGGTCCGGCCCAGCTCGTGGCCAGCATCACGCTGCCCACCGCCACGGCTAGCGGCGAGCACTGGTCGCGCGGCACCGTCGGCACCGCGCTCGCGGGCACCGCCCGCTTCGTGGACAACAGCCGGGTGATCCTCGAGGCGGGACTCACCGCCGGCCACACGCCATCACACGGCGAGCTCGCCGCGTACCAGCGCGAGTGGTTCGTCGGTGGCCAGGCGGGATTCCGCTGGCGGGTGATCGGTCGGCAGGCGCTCTTCGCCACGCTCTTCGCCCAGTCCGCATCGTGGCGCGACACCGGCTTCGCGGCGATGGACGACCCCGAGTTCACCATCGACTTCGGCGGGCTGATCCGCCTGGGAAGGAACTGGCCTGCGCTGCAGCTCGGCATGACCGAGGACCTGCTGCCGCGCGGGCCGGCGGTGGATGCGGGGTTCAAGGTGGGGGTGCATTGGGAGTAGTCGTTGGTCGTTGGTCGTTAGGGCCCAGGTGGTCCACCTCTCACGCCACGAGGGGCAAGCTCCTCTGGGAGCCAGCCCCTCGTCACGAAACCTGCCCAGGAACTCCAACGACTAACGACCAACAACCAACGACTCACCTCTCACTCACTTGCCAGATCCGGCGCCCCCAGCGGCGCCCGGCCGAACGCGGCGCGCAGGCCCGGATGGCTCCGCCAGAGGTACCACCCCATCGCCAGCGCCGAGAGGGCGTTGGCCGCGAGCACGCTTCCGACCGGGAAGAGGCCGCGGGTGGTCTCGGAGGCGATCGCCAGCACGCCGATGAAGAACACCTCGAACGCCATGAAGATCGGCAGGATGGCGTAGCGCGCCAGCGACGAGGTCTCCGCGCGGCGGATGGTGGCCACCAGAGCCAGCCCGAAGGCCGAGAAGATCAGCAGGTGCACGACGGTGTAGAGCCCGACCGCGGTCATGTCCACCTGCGTCGTCACCGAATCCGGTCGCCGCAGCACGAACGTCTCGCCCAGCACGCTCGGCGTGAGCAGCGGCATCCCGCGGATCAGGTCGACGCCGAGATAGAACAGCGCGACCACGGCGGCACCGATCAGACCGGTGATGAATCCCTCGCGGATGGCGGAGCGGTCGTCGACCGCGGCGGCCGTGCTGGTCATGCAGGCACCTCCGGGAGCGCGGGTGGCAGTGGAGGGGGACGACTGAACCTACGCCGCTTTCCTCGATGCGCGAGTCCGCTCATACCCGGCGTCAGGGGATTCGGTCCGGGGCCCCTTCGCCGAAGCAGAACGCCTCGAGGTTCTTCATCAGGAACGCCCGGGCCTGCGGTTGGTGCGGCACCAGGGCGTAGTGATTGATGAGCTGCTGCTGCGTCTTGAGCCAGTCGGCCCAGCAGTCCTTGCAGATCGCGTCGTAGATCCGCTGGCCGAGCTCGGTGGGGAACGGCTTGAAGGCCTGCCGCTCCCCGTCCTTGCCGCAGCGGGAACAGGTGATGGTCATGCCGGGAAGCTAACCCGGCTCAGTCACCCCGCTGGAGCGCCTTGACCCCGCTCGCGGTGCCGAATCCGGCCCCGGCCCCGGCCACCATGGCAGTGGTCACCCCGACAATCGGCAGCAGGCCCACAACCGGCCATGCCAGCAGCGCCACCCCGAACGCCGCCAGCCAGGGCGCCGCCGGCGAGCGAACCGCATCGACGAAGCGGAGCCGCTGGCGCACGAACTGCCGCGCCACCTGGAACATCGCGATCCCGGCCACGGCCGTCGCGGCGAAGGCGATCAGGCCAAAGAGTCCCTCGAACATCCAGTCCCCCCGAAAAGGTCTGTGTTCCAATACGGAACAGGGTGCCGTGGTGTTTCAGGACTCCCCGGACGGGCAACGGGGGACGGGAGACAGGTGACGCGCCACCCCGTCACCCGTCACCCGTCACCATCGAATCACCCCCGCCCCCCACAGGAACCCGCTGCCGAACGCCGTGATCGCCAGCAGGTCGCCGCGCTCAAGGCGGCCGGCGCGGACGCACTCGTCGAGCGCGATTGGGATGGTCGCGGCCGTGGTGTTCCCGAACCGGTCGATGTTGTTGTAGACCTGGTCGTCGCGCAGGCCGAGCTGCTTCTGCACCATCTCGCTGATGCGCAAGTTGGCCTGGTGCGGAATGAGGAGCTTGAGCTGGTCGGCGCCGACCCCCGCCTGCTCTATCGCCGCCTGCACCGATTCCGGCATCCGGGTGGTGGCGTGCCGGAACACCTCGCGCCCGTCCATGTGCAGGTAGCACTTGTTGTGGAGGAATTCGGCCTGGTTGCGCGGATGGTAGATCGATCCCGGCGCGTCCACCCACAGCTTGTCGGCGAACGCCCCGTCGCTGTGGAGGTCCCAGCCCAGGCACGCCGATCCGTCCGGATCGTCGTGGGCCTGCACGATGGCCGCCCCCGCGCCGTCGGCAAAGATCACCGCGATGTGCCGCCCCTCGGTGCTCACGTCCATCCCGGTGCTCTGCACCTCGGCACCGACGAGCAGGATGGTGCGGAACATCCCTGCGCGGATGTAGGCATCGCAGATGCTCAGGCCGTACACAAACCCCGAGCACTGCGTCCGGATGTCGAGTGCCGGGATCGGCCCCAGGCCCATGGCGTGCTGCAGGAACACGCCGTTGCCGGGAGCGAAGTGATCCGGCGAGGAGGTCGCGTAGATGATCGCGTCGAGCTCCGCGGCGTCCATTCCCGCGGATTCGAGCGCGCGCATCGCCGCCTGGCGCGACAGCTCGGTTCCGGACTCGCCCTCGCGGATCCAGTGCCGCTGCTTGATGCCGGTGCGCTGGGTGATCCACTCGTCGGAGGTGTCCATCAACTTGGCGAGGTCGTCGTTGGTGACGACCCGCTCGGGCACGGCGTGGCCGGTGGCCAGGATGCGGGTGTTGGGCATGATTGAAGCTAACGCCGGAATCCGGGCTAGCTTCCGGGCATCCCCCCCGCAACCCTGGTCACGCCACCGCCGATGATCGCCGTGCTCGCTGCCCTGCTCGCCGTCACGTTCGTCGCTGCCGCCGTCGGCGGGGCCGGGTCGATGGCGGCCCCGGAGTTCTACGCCGCGCTGAACCAGCCCTCCTGGTCACCACCGAGCAGCGTGTTCGGCCCCGTCTGGACAGCGCTGTACCTGATGATGGCCGTCGCCACCTGGATGGTGGTGCGGCGGCTTGGCTGGCCAGCTGCCCGCCCGCTGGTGGGGCTGTACCTCCTCCAGCTCGCGGTCAATGCGCTCTGGTCATGGCTGTTCTTCCGCTGGCAACTCGGCGCCGTGGCCTTCGCGGAGATCGTGGTCCTCTGGCTGCTCATCGCGGTCCTGCTGCAGCGGTACTGGCTGGTCGATCGCCGGGCCGGCGCCCTGCTGGTGCCCTACCTCGCCTGGGTCTCGTTCGCGGGTGTGCTGTGCTACACCCTCTGGCAACAGAACCCGGAGCTGCTTCGATGAGTGCCGCCGCATCGCTCCGGGTCGAGTCCCTCGATCACCGCGTCCTCACCGTCGCCAGCATCGAGACCACCGGACCGATCACCCCGGTCCACTTTCACGACCCCGACGACAACCTCATCGAGATCGCCCTCCCCGAGGGATGATCGCGAGGATCCCATGCCCTACGTGAACATCCAGATCACCGCAGGAGCCAGCCGCGAGCAGAAGGGTCACCTGATCCGCGACGTGACCGACTCGCTCGTCCAGCATCTCGGCAAGCACCCCGACCACATCCACATCGTGATCCAGGAGATCGCGGAGGAGGACTGGGGCTTCGCCGGGATGCACACCGACGACTGGAAGGCGCGGCGCTAGTCCTCCTCGTGCCGGGGTTTGTGCGCCGACACCAGCCTCTCCTGCAGCGGCTGGGGCGCCGGGTCGTAGTGGCTGAACGACAGGGTGTAGGACCCCTCGCCTGCGGTCAGTGACTTGAGCCGCGCCGGGAAGCCTTCCAGCTCCGACATCGGCACCACGGCGGTGATCCGGCCCAGCTGCGCCGGCAGCATGTCGGTGCCGCGGATCTGCGCGCGTCGCCCCGACAGTTCGCCGGTGACCTCGCCGATCCGCTCCACCGGGATCTGCACCTCGATCACCATCATCGGCTCGAGGACGTGGGTGCGCGCCTTGGCCAGCGCGTCGATCAGCGCCTTGCGACCGGCGGAGACGAACGCGATCTCCTTCGAGTCCACCGAGTGGGCCTTCCCGTCGTGGACCACCACGCGCAGGTCCTGCAGCGGGTAGCCGGCCAGGTAGCCGTGCTCGAGCACCTGGCGCACCCCCTTCTCCACCGCCGGGATGAACACGGTGGGGATCGCGCCGCCCTTCACCTCGCTGGCGAACTGGAAGCCGCCGCCGCGCTCGAGCGGCTCGATCCGCAGGAACACCTCGCCGAACTGCCCGGCGCCGCCGGTCTGCTTCTTGTGGCGGCAGTGCCCCTCGGCCCGGCTCGCGATCGTCTCGCGGAACGGGATGCTCGGCGGCCGGGTCTCCACCTCGATCTTGTACTCCGATGACATCCGGTCGAGCATCGTCTTGAGGTGCCGTTCGCCGAGCCCGCGGATCACCAGTTCATGCGAGTCGACGCTCCGCTCCAGCCGCAGGCAGGGATCCTCGTCGAGGAAGCGGTGCAGCACCTCGCCGAGCTTCTGCTCGTCGTTGCGGGTCTTGGGCACCAGGGTGAACCCGAACACCGACGCCGGCAGCTCGATCGGCGGGGCGTGGATGTGCGCGTCCTCCGCGGAGTCGTGCAGCACGTGGCCGTGCTGGATCTCGTCGACCCGCGAGATGGCGCAGATGTCCCCCGGCACCGCGATGTCGAGCGCCACCTGCTGCTTGCCGACCAGCTGCCAGAGGTGCGCCACCTTGAACGGCTTGCGCGCCTCGCCGGCGTACAGCTGCATTCCCGGCTTGATCGTCCCCTGGTGCACGCGCAGCACCGCCACGCGCCCCAGGAACGGGTCGGTCTCGATCTTGAACACCTCGGCCACCACGTGCTTCTTCGGGTCGGGCTCCGGGATGAACTCCTCCGACTCGCCCTCGTCGCTGCTCACGTAGCGCGGCCGGTTCCCCTCGGTCGGGTCGGGGAGCAGCTTGACGATCACCTCGAGCAGCTCCTGCACGCCGGCACCGGTCTTGGCCGACGTGAACACCACGGGAACAAGATGCCCCTCGCGCATCGCCTGCTCGAGGGGCTCGTGCAGTTCCTCGGGGGAAACCTCCCCCCGCTCGAGGTACGCCGCCATCAGCTTCTCGTCGACCTCCACCACCTGGTCGATCAGCTCCTGGTGGGCCTGGCTCACCGACGAGAAGTCCGAGTCGCCATCGGAGGCGAAGAAGCAGTCCGACACCCGCGAGGCGCCATCGGCCGGGAGGTTGACCGGGAGGCACTCCTTGCCGAAGACTTCCTGCACCCTGGCGAGCAGCCCCTCGAGGTCGGCAGCGGATGCGTCGACCTGGTTGATCACCACCATCCGATCGAGGTCGAGTCGCGCGGCGTGCTCCATCATCTTGAGCGTGGTGGGCTCGATGCCGTGATGGGCGTTGATCACCACGGCCACCGTCTCGACCGCGGTGAGTGCCGGCAGCGCGTGGCCGAGGAAGTCGGGCGCCCCCGGCGTGTCGAGCAGGTGGATCCGGGTGTCCTGGTATTCCAGCGAGGCGACGCCGAGTTGCAGCGAGTGGCCGACCGATTTCTCGAGCGGCAGGTAGTCGGTCACGGTGGAGCCGCGCTCCACCGAGCCGGCGGATTGGATGGTGCCGGCCGCGGCGAGCAGCGCGTCGACCAGCGTGGTCTTGCCGCATCCCGCCTGGCCGACGAGCGCGAGGGTGCGGATCTGGTGGGTCGTATGGGAAGCGATGGCATCCTCCGATGCAGCGGCGCGCGCGCCGGTGACCGAGAAGGAAGGGATGAACGGATAGGCTATCGCCGGAACGGGGACCGGTCAATCGCGCCGGGAGTCCCTGCCGGCGCAGCGGGAACCCGCGATCAGGAACGGGGTCCAACCCTGATGATCCCGGCCCAGCGCCACCCCTCGTACCCGAACCCCGGAGGCTCCGTGCCCAGGAATGTCGTTTCACTCTTCACCGCGGTCCTGCTGCTGGCGGCCACGGCGACACTCGGCGGCCAGTCCCCCAGCACCATCGACCCGGCCGCCCTCGACGCCGCGGTGAGCGCCCCGGCGCCCGACGCCCGGGCCACCGTCCGGGCCACGCTCTCCACCGAGCGCGCCCTGAAGCTGGCAGCCACCCTCGGACTCGATCAGCACGAGCTCGAGGCGCGCATCGACGCCCTGGACAACGCCGAGGCGGAGCGACTGGCCCGGCGCGTCCTCGCCGGCGGCGACACGATCGTCATCAGTGCGACCACGCTGATCATCATCCTGCTGATCCTCATCCTCATCACCGACTGACCCGGCGCACCGCGCCATGGGTGCCCGCCGGCGTTGGTGCATGCTGCTGCTCGAGGTCGGGGCGATCATCGCTCCGGCCTCGATCGCACCCGCCCAGGTCGCACCGAGCGGGGCGATCGCGGTGCCCTACCTCGCGCAGTCCGAGCTGCTCTGTGGCGGTGCCGCGGTGGCGATGGTCGAGCGATGGTGGGGGCGCCGCGAGGTCTACGCCGAGGAGTTCCGCCACCTCGTCCGCGACGTCGAGGGCGGCATCCGCACCACCGACCTCGCCACCGCGGCGCGCGATCGCGGCTGGCGCGTCGACGCCGCGCCCGGCGCGCCAGCCCGCGTGCAGCACCTGCTCGGCGAGCAGATCCCGGTCATCGCCCTGATCGAGGTGGGGCGCGATCGCTATCACTACGTGGTGATCGTCGCGTGGGACTCGGCAGCGGTCACGTTCCACGATCCCGCCGTCGCGCCGTTCACGCGCCTCCCGGTGGCGGAGTTCACGGAACGCTGGCGCGCCGCCGACGACTGGCTGCTGGTGATGGCCCCGGCAACGATCGCGACCGAGCCCGGCGAGGCTCCCCCGGCAGCAGTACTACCCTGCGGCTTGCAGGACGCCGCCGACGCCGCGCGTCGCGGTGACCTCGCGCGCGCGGAGGAACTGCTCGACGCCGCCGCCCGGGCCTGCCCCGATACACCGCTCGTGATGCGCGAACGCGCCGGCCTGCGGTTCCGGCAACAGCGCATGGCCGAGGCGGAGCGGCTCGCGGGTGACTACCTCGCGCTCGCGCCACACGACACCCTCGCCGTCCAGCTGCTCGCTGCGCTCCGCCACCTGCGCGGTGACCGGCTTGGCGCCCTGGTCACCTGGAACACCATTGGCCAGCCGCGCCTCGACCTGATCCGGGTCTCCGGACTCGTGCACGTGCGGTTCCGTGTCGTCACGCGGGCCACGGGGTTGCAGCTGGCCAGCGTGCTCACCACCGCCGATCTCCGGTTGGCCGCGCGCCGCGTCGCCGACATCCCCGCCCTCGGCGCCACGCGGGTGAGCTACACACCCATCGGCAGGGGGCTGGCAGAGGTCGACATCGCCGCCCCCGAGCCGCTGCGATGGCCCACGCCTCCGCGGCTGGCGATCGGCGCCGCCCGTGCGGCCTTCGGCGGCGTGGCGGAGCTCGAGGTGGGCTCGATTGCCGGTGCCGGCGAGCGCTGGGAGGCGCGCTGGCGCTGGCGCAGCGCCAATCCCGAGGTGGCCGTGCGCCTGGAGGGCCCGGTGCGCCTCGGCGCTCCCGGCATCCTTGGCGTGTCGGGCGAGTGGGAGGAATGGCGGTTCGACGCGGGGATGCCCGACCTCCGTCGCCGTGCTGCCACCCTCGACTTCCGCAGCTGGTGGAGCGCCGCAGTCGAATCCCGCATCGCCACCCGGCATGAGCGATGGCGCGACGGTCGGGAGGCCGTCGCCATCGGCCTCGGGATCGGGCTGCACGACCGCGGCGATCGCGCAGCGTTGACCGTGGACGCCGAGGAGGCGATCCCGATCTCCGACCACGATGGCTACCGTCGGGTTCGCGCCGAGCTCGGCTGGCGGATCGGCAATGCACGAATCGGCACCGCACTGTCGACTCGCGTGGGCATCCTGTGGGCCGATCGATCGACGCCGGCCGGACTGCTGCCCGTGGCCGGCGGCGACGCCGGCCGCGCGGTGCCGCTCCGTGCCCACCGCTGGGATCGCGACGACCGTCTCCCCAGTCGACGGATCGGTCGCACGATCGTGCATGGCGGCGTGGCCATCGATCGATTCCTGGCGATGGCGGGACCGTTCACGCTCGGTGCCGGGGTGTTTGTCGATGTGGCACGGGTGAGCAATCCGCTCGGTGCGGTCACCGACGGTGACGGATATGTGGATGCCGGGGCAGGGGTGCGTGTCGGGCTTCCGGGCGGCGGGGGCCGGGTGCTGCGAATCGACGTCGCGCGGGGTGTCGCGGCCGAGCCGGGCTGGGGAATCAGCATCGGTGTCGAGCGCGAATGGCCGTTTCGTGCACGCGGAGTGGACGGGTCAGCGCGCTGAGGCGACTCCGGGGGAAAGTGGGTACCGGGAGGCCCGTTCATCGTCCCGTGATACCCCAGCAATACCGGCGTCACCGAAGTGCCGTAGATTGTCGGTACCCCCGCCCGGGAGCCCAGCGTGACCGGCTTTGCCTTCACCACGCATGTCCGAACGGCGTTGATGCGCGCTCGCGACCATGCGGCATCGCGACACCACGAGTACATCGGCACCGAGCATCTCCTCCTCGGCTTGCTGGACGAAACCATTGGACCGGCAGCTGCCGTGCTGACGCGACTCGGACTCGATCGCGCTGCCGTGCGCGACGCCATCGATGCCATCGCGACCACGGGGAAGAACCGCGGGACCGAACGCGAGGAGCTCCCGTATACCTCGCGCAGCAAGAAGGTGCTCGAGTTGGCCATGCTGGCCGCCCGTCGCCAGGAGGTCGAGTTCGTCGACTCCGCGCATCTCCTACAGGGCATCCTCGACGAGGAGATGGGGATCGGCGCGCAGGTGCTCGCCGCCCATGGCCTGACGCTCGACGATGTGCGGCCCGCGCTCGGCGGCCTGCAACGCGACGAGGCCGGATGAACGCACCGCTCCGCACCATCCAGGCAGGCCGTGACGGCGCCCGTGTCACGATTCTCCACCAGTCGCGGCTGCCGGCCGACGTGGCCGCTCTCGCCCTGACGCAGCTCGAGGCGGTGGCGGAGGCGATCGGGGCGATGCGGGTTCGCGGCGCGCCGCTGATCGGTGTCACCGCGGCGTGGGGGGTGGCCCTCGCCCTTCGCCACGACCCGTCGGATGCCGGGCTGGCGCGGGCCGCCGAGGTCCTGATTCGACAGCGCCCCACCGCCGTGAACCTGCGCTGGGCGGTCGAGCGGGTGGCCGCCGCCGTGCGGGGCCTCTCCGCGGCCGACCGGGCCGATGCTGCCTGGGTGGAAGCGGCCTCGATCATGGCCGAGGACGAGAGCGGCAACGAGCGCATCGCCGAACATGGCCTGCCGCTGATTCAGGAGATCGCGCGCCGCAAGCACGACGGCGACGCCGTGCAGGTGCTCACGCACTGCAACGCCGGTTGGCTCGCCACCACCGCATGGGGCACCGCCACCGCCCCGATCTACCTCGCGCACCAGCAGGGCATCCCCGTGCACGTCTGGGTGGACGAGACCAGGCCCAGGAACCAGGGAGCGGCATTGACGGCATGGGAACTCGCCCGGGCCGGCGTGCCGCACACGGTGATTGTCGACAATGCCGGGGGGCACCTGATGCAACGAGACCGGGTGGACCTCTGCCTGGTCGGCGCCGATCGGGTCGCCGCGAACGGCGACGTGGTCAACAAGATCGGCACCTACCTCAAGGCTCTCGCCGCGCGGGACGGCGGGATCCCGTTCCACGTGGCCATGCCCACATCAACGATCGACTTGGCCGCCATCGATGGCATGATGATCCCGATCGAGGAGCGCGACCCGGACGAGGTGCTCGGCGTGACGGGTTACGCCGACGGGGTGCCGGTGCGAGTCGCCCTCACCGCTCCCGCCACCCGGGCCGCGAACCCCGGGTTCGACGTGACCCCCGCACGATTGGTCACCTCGCTGATCACCGAGCGCGGCTGCATCGCGCCGACGCCAGCGGCCATCGCCGCGCTCATGGAGCATGACATCAGATGACCGGCACCAGTGAAACCGCCGCCCGCGAGGCGGTCGTCGCCGCGGCCCGTGGCCTCCACACGCTCCACCTCTCCGCAGCCACCTCCGGCAATGTCAGCTGTCGCTGGGACGATGGCATGCTGATCACCCCCACGGCGATCCCATACAACCGCACGGAACCCGAGGACCTCGTGCATGTCGGTGTCGACGGCAGCGTGCGCGCCGGTCGCCATCGCCCCTCGAGCGAGTGGCGGTTCCATCTCGCGGCTTATGCCGCGCGTCCCGATCGCGAGGCCGTGGTGCACTGCCATTCCACCCACGCGACGATCCTCGCCTGCGCGCATCGCGGGATCCCCGCGTTCCACTACATGGTGGCGATGGCCGGTGGAGATGACATCCCGTGCGTTCCGTATGCCGCGTTCGGCACCGCGGAGCTGGCGCAGGGCGTGAGCCGGGGGCTCGCCGCACGAACGGCGTGCCTCCTGGCCAACCACGGCCAGGTCGCGATGGGCCGCGACCCCGCCGACGCCCTCGACCTCGCGTGGATTGTCGAGGATCTCGCCCGGCAGTATCTCGGCGTGCTCCAGCTTGGCGAGGTGCACTTGCTTGACGAGGCGGAAATGGCGCGCGTGGTCGGACGGTTCGCCGAGTACCGGCCGCCACACCGGTGAGGATCGGCCTCCGCGCTGGCGCGGCGCTGGCGGTCCTCGCCGCACCCTCATCGGCACAGCAGTTCGCGCTCCCCCCACGGCCGGCCGATGCCCCGCCGGGAAGCACGATCGTCGCGGCACTTGAGCACCTGCCGCGCCAGGAGCGCGAGGAGCGCCTCCTCGCCGAGTACCTGCGCGGCAACGTTCCCGCATGGCTGCGCACGCTCGTCCCCGTCACCGTGGAGCGCCCGCTCGGCGTCCGCACCGTCACGGTCACGTTCCACGTCACTCCGGATTATCTCGCCGTCGGCTCCGACGATGCATGGTTTATCAACCCGCTCTCGCCGGGTGTGGCCCAGCGCATCGCCGACGTCACCGGCACCTCGCTCCCCACACCTGTGATGGTTGATGCCATATGGCGCGCTGCCACGGCCACGCTCGGCCCCGATTCGATCGCGCCGAGTGCCGCGATGATCACCATCCCGGTGTTTGCCGACCACCAGCGAATGGTGCGTGCCCGGCGCAACGCCGATCCGGCGCCCCTCGGCGCGCTCACCGCCGGACACAAGAAGGACGTGGTGATCACCGCGCGCCTCGACACGCTCCGTGGTCGCGTGGCGATCTACGGCTGGCACAAGCCGGATGGTCGGCCCATCCAGCCTCTCTACACCGGGCACGGCGCCACCTACGCGGACTACTCGCACGGGATCCGGCTGGTCGATCGGCGGGTGGAGATTGACGGCGTCGCCCACGACCTGCTCGAGCTGCTGCGCGATCCGGTGCTGGCCTCGCTGCTGAGCGGCGAGGGGGCGCTGCGCACGGCGCGCTACGACAGCGCCGAACCCTGACGCGCGCGGTGGCGAACGGGCACTCCTACGCGCGGGACCACCGAGCGGTGGCCAAGGGGTATGTTCAGGGACACCCGGACCGGAGCCGCCATGACCAGCCCCGCCGATGCCCTCGCCGCCACCCGTGTCGCCGTGGACGACCTCAAGCGCGTGGCCGCAGGCTGCTCCGGGACGTGGACCACGGCTCGCGCACCCGGGAAGTGGTCGCCCTCCCGAGTGGTCGAGCACATCGCGCTGTCGCTTGAGAGTTCGGCCGACGAGATCGCCGGTCGGCCGTCGCGCTTCCCGCGGGTCCCGGCCATCGTGCGTCCGCTCGCGCGGATGTTCATGCGCCGGGTGATCCGCACCGGCAGGTTCATCAAGGCGAGGACCAACCCGGCGATGGATCCGCCGTCGGGGCCGGCGTCACCGGGCGAGGGACAGGCACGACTCGATGGCGCATTCCGTGCCCTGGACGAGGCCTGCCGCCACGCGGCCGACGACACCGTCGACAGCCGCGTGTTCGGCAAGGTCGACCTCGCCGACTACCTCACCTTCCAGCGACACCACGTCATCCACCACACCGCGCAGATGACCTGGTAGGGCGGACTCGCGCGGCTCAGCGCTTGCCGAGGGTCACCGTGCGCAGGTAGGGCTTGAGCGTGGTGTAGCCCTGCGGGTACTTCGCCCTGGCATCCTCGTCGCTCACTGCCGGCGGAATGATCACGTCATCACCCGGTCGCCAGTTGGCGGGCGTCGTCACGTTCTCCGCGGCGTTGAGCTGCAGCGCGTCGAGCAGCCGGAGCACCTCGTCGAAGTTCCGGCCGGTGACCATGGGATACATGATCATCGCCTTCACCTTCTTGTCCGGACTGATGACCATCACCGTCCGCACCGTCTGGTTGTCCACCGGGGTGCGCACACCGGGCTTCGCCTCCGCCGGCAGCATCCCGAAGGCCTTGGCCACCTCGAGGTTCTCGTCACCGATCATCGGGTACTTCACCTCGTGCCCCTGGGTCTCGGCGATGTCGGCCTTCCAGCGCTCGTGGCTCTCCACCGGATCCACGCTGAGCCCGATGATCTTGCATCCTCGCCGGGCGAACTCGGGCTCGAGGCCCGCCATGTATCCCAGCTCGGTGGTGCAGACCGGGGTGAAGTCCTTGGGATGCGAGAACAGGATCGCCCAGCTGTCGCCGATCCAGTCATGAAAACGAATCGTGCCGGCGGTGCTTTCCGCCGTGAAGTCGGGAACCGTGTCACCGATGCGCATCGTGCCATCTCCTCCAGAAGGGGACGGGGACGACCGGGGTGGCCGCCCGTGGGGTGCGGATAGTCTATCATTCGGTTCCGGATGCGGAACCACCGCCGTGTCACGGCGACGTCGCCCGCGCCGACCGGCCCGCCCTGTGGGAGTGCCACTCGATGCCGTTCGACCGCCAGCCGACGCTGGAAGGCCAGCTCGTCCGGGTCCGACCGCTCCGTGCCGAGGACCGCGAGGCGCTGTACCGCGTCGCCTCGGACCCGCTGATCTGGGAGCAGCATCCCGACAAGGCACGCTCCACCCCAGAGGGCTTCGGCCGGTTCTTCGACGAGTCACTGTCGAGTGGCGGCGCGCTGGTGATCCACGATGCCGCGACCGGGGCACTCATCGGCTCGTCCCGCTACCAGGGGCACGACGAGGCGGCGAGCGAGATCGAGATCGGCTGGACCTTCCTCGCCCGGTCGCACTGGGGCGGCCGATACAATGCCGACCTCAAGCGCATCATGCTGGAGCACGCGTTCCGCCAGGTACGGCGCGTGGTCTTCCTGATCGGACCGCAGAACGTCCGGTCGCAGCGCGCGGTGCAGAAGCTCGGCGCGGTGCCGGCGGGGAGCCGTCGCGATGGCACCGGCCGGGAATCGCTGGTGTTCTCCCTCACCAGGCCGAATGGGTGAACGCGTCTTACCACCACCTGACCTTCATCGCCAACCCTCTCCCGCCGTGCGCCCGTACGTTTCGCTGACGGATTTCTGCCTGCGGATCGCCCCACCATCACCGGGACCCGCCATGCCGACTCGCCTCGCCGTGCTGCTCCTCGCCGTCGCCACTCCGCTCGCGGCCCAGCGTTCCGGGCCGCCCGACTCACTCGTCAATGTCAGGGTGATCCCGAGGGACACCCCCGTTCGCGACGTGATCAACCAGATGGGCGGGATCACCCGCGCCCTCGGCGTGCGGTGCACGTTCTGCCACGTGGGCGACGAGTCGATGAACATCTGGGACTACGATTTCGTCTCCGACGAGAAGCCCACCAAGCTCAAGGCGCGCGAGATGATGCGCATGGTGCAGGCGATCAACGGCGAGTTCCTGCCGCGGCTGGACGGCCTCGATGCCCAGGGACTCGAGGTGACCTGCATGACGTGCCATCGCGGAGTGAGCCTGCCGCAACCGCTGTCGCAGGTGCTCCTGCGTGCACACGCCGACGGTGGGATGACCGCGATGGACTCGACCTACGAGGCACTCAAGGAGCGGTACTACGGTCGCGCATCGTATGACTTCGGCGAGGTGACCCTCGATGACGTCGCATCACGGCTGTTCTCGAGCGGATCGCGCGACGATGCGATCCGGACCTACGTCAAGAACGCCGAGCTGTTCACTTCGTCGTCGTTCGCACAGCGGCGGCTCGGCCAGGCCCGGCTCGAGGTGGGCGACACCGCCGGTGCGATCGAGGCGTTCCGCCGGACGCTGGCAGTCAACCCGCGCGACCGCACTGCGACCCAGGCACTCCAACAGCTCGGCGCCAGCCCCTGAGGGAACCGGGAACAGGACGTATAGACGGGCCGGCCGCAGTCGCGGCCGGCCCGTTTCCCCGTCACCCGTCCCCCGTCCCCCTTCACCCTTCACCCTTCACCCACAACCTTCCCCGTCCCCCCTCCCTCCAGGGCCCCAACCCGCTACCTTGTTGCAGCGATTCTCCCACCTCGAGCCCTTGGTTCCTGGGGCGACACTCGCTCGAAACAACTTGCGCCAGCTTCTCGTGCCGGACTCCCCGGCCAGTCTGCCTGGTGCCCTGACACCGGAAGACACGTTGGCATTCGCATCACTGTCCCTGCACCCGACCATCCTTCGGGGGGTCGAGGAGCTCGGCTTCGTCCGCCCCTCGCCGATCCAGGCCGAGGCGATTCCGCACGCCCTCGCCGGCCGCGACCTGCTCGCCTGCGCGGCCACCGGCAGCGGCAAGACCGCGGCATTCCTGCTCCCGATCATCCATCGCCTGGTCGACCAGCCGCGAGGCACCACCCGCGCGCTGGTGCTGGCGCCCACCCGCGAACTCGCGCTGCAGATCCTCGAGGACTTCAAGGGGCTCGCCCGGCACACCCGGCTCACCGGGGCGGTGATCCACGGCGGCGTGGGGATGGGTCCGCAGGAGACCGCCATTCGCAAGGGCGTCGACCTGCTCGTCGCCACGCCGGGTCGCCTCCTCGATCACTTCGGGCAGGAGCAGAAGTACGCCCGCCTCGCCGGCCTCGAGGTGCTGGTGCTCGACGAGGCCGACCGGATGCTCGACATGGGCTTCCTCCCCGACATCAAGCGGATCCTGCGCCACATCCCCAAGCCGCAGCAGGTGCTCTTCTTCAGCGCCACCATGCCGGCACCGATCGAGGCGCTCACCCGCGAGATCCTGCGCGAGCCCGTCCGGATCGCGCTGCAGCGCAAGGCCGCTCCGGCCAAGGGCGTGACCCAGGCCGTCTATCCGGTCCCCACGCTGCGCAAGAGTGCGTTGCTGGTGGAGTTGCTGCAGCGCAACCACATCGATGACGCGCTGGTGTTCACGCGCACCAAGCATCGCGCTGACCGGCTCGCCAAGGTGCTCAACCGCGAAGGGATCGCGGCGGAGCGGATCCACGGCAATCGCTCGCAGCCGCAGCGGACGCGCGCGCTCGACGGATTCAAGAACGGCGAGTATCGCGTGCTGGTGGCCACCGACATCGCCGCGCGCGGCATCGACGTCGACCAGCTCGGTCACGTGGTGAACTTCGACGTGCCGGTGGTGCCGGAGGACTACATCCACCGCGTCGGCCGCACCGCGCGCGCCGACGCCGTCGGTGAGGCGTACACGCTCGTGGCACCCGAGGACGAGGCCGACCTCGCGCGCATCGAGCGCGCGGTGGGAAGCAGGATTGCGCGGGTGACGCTCGACGACTTCTCCTACGCCGCCGAGGCGCAGGAGGCGCTCGAGGTGCCGATCAAGGACCGCATCGCGGCGATTCGCGCCAAGCGCGCCGAGGACCGGGCCCGCTCCGCGGCGAAGGCCGCGCGGAAGGCGGCCAGCTCGGCTGCCGCACCGGCACCCCGTGCTGCTGCCGCGGCAGCCGCCGCACCGGCTGGCGGCGGCAAGCGCCGGCGC
>CALGOK010000075.1 GCA_937961295.1 uncultured Gemmatimonadota bacterium | reverse complement strand
CGTACGGGCTCGCGTTCCGCGCCCTCGAGCGAGGCGAGGCCGGGGAATGGCTGCTCAACTATCGCGGGGGATCGTTCCTGCTGCCGGGGTCGGAGGCGGTGCGTCGTGATGCCGCGATCGCGGGGGTGACGATCGAGGCGGTCGACGCCGGAGCGGTGGCCGACGTGCACGCGCGCATCGCGCAGGCCAACATGGACGCCGTGCCGCTCGAGAAGGCTCCCAAGGTGGCGGTGTACGCCCCGCCCAACGCCGCCCCGTGGGACGACGCCGTGACCATGGCGCTGCAGTATGCCGGGATCCGCTACGACCGGATCTGGGACGCCGAGGTGATCGCCGACCGGCTGGGCGACTGGGACTGGCTCCACCTGCACCACGAGGACTTCACGGGGCAGTTCTCCAAGTTCGTCGTCAACTTCGCCGGCGCCGGCTGGCTGCAGGAGATGATGGCGCTCAACCAGGGGATGGCGACGCGGCTCGGGTTCCCGCACGTCCCCGCCCTCAAGCGCGCCGTGGCGCAGCGCATCGAGCGGTTCGTCGATCGCGGCGGGTTCCTGTTCGCGATGTGCACCGCCACCGAGACGCTCGACCTGGCGCTGGCGAGCGCCGACGTGGACATCGCCGCGGCGTTCGCCGACGGGACCGCGATGGATCCGCAGGCCGCGGCGCGGATGGACTGGGGTCGCGCCCTCGCCTTCCAGGGCGCGGCGCTGGAGTTGTCGCCCTCGTTGGCGGCGTTCAGCGACATCGACGGCCACCAGGTCAACGGGATCGACCGCCAGCAGCTCGGGGCCTTCACGCTGTTCGACTTCTCCGCCAAGATCGACCCGGTCAACTGCATGCTGGTGCAGAACCACCGCAAGGTGATCCCCGACTTCTACGGCCTCACCACCTCGTTCACGCGGCACACGCTCAAGCCCGGCGTCACCATGCTCGCCGAGGAGCTCGGCGCGCCGTGGGTGAAGTACATCCACGGCGACCGGGGCGAGGGGACGTGGACCTTCTACGGCGGCCACGATCCCGAGGACCCGCAGCACGGCATCGGCGATGCGCCGACCGACCTGTCGCTGCACCCGCACTCGCCGGGCTACCGGCTGATCCTCAACAACGTGCTGTTCCCGGCCGCCAAGAAGAAGGAACTCAAGACCTGAGCGAGCGGCTTGCGCCCGTGGCGGCGGAGGCGATCCGGCGCGAGATCGCCGCCGCCGCCGGCGACGAGGTGCTCTTCGTGGCGACGGTCGATGCCGCGGGGATCGTAACCGCGGTGCGGCCGGTGGCGCGCGGCACGGTGGAGGAGGTGCTGGCCATGCCGGGCATCGCCCAGCCCGGCGAGATGCTGGTGCACAACCACCCCGGCGGCCGGCTCGATCCGTCGCAGGCCGACCTGTCGATCGCCGCGCGGGTGCACGACGACGGCGTGGGGTTCGCGATCGTCGACAACGCCGCGACCCGGCTCTACGTGGTCACCGAGGTGCCGCGAGAACAGGGCCGCACCCCGATCGACCCGTTCGACGTGATCGACCTGCTGGGGCGCGAGGGGCCGATCGCCCGCGAACTCGGGAGCTACGAGGATCGCCAGAGCCAGCGCGACCTCGCGGCGTACCTGGTGGACGCGTACAACGACGGCGGCGTGCTGCTGCTCGAGGCCGGCACCGGGGTGGGCAAGTCGTTCGGCTACCTCGTGCCGGCGCTGGCGTGGGCCCGCGCCAACCGCGAGCGCACCGTGGTCTCGACCAACACGATCAACCTGCAGGAGCAGCTGGTGGGGAAGGACCTGCCCCTGCTGCAGCGCGCGCTGGGCGACGACGAGCACGTGCCGACCTTCGCGCTGCTCAAGGGGTGGCGCAACTATCTCTGCAAGGCACGGCTCGCCGGGGCCACCGCGAGCCAGCAGTCGCTGCTCGAGCCCGGCAAGCTCGACGAGCTGGTGAACATCACCGCGTGGGCCTCGCACACCCGCGACGGCTCGCTCGCCGACCTGCCCACGCCCCCCACGCCCGAGGTGTGGGACGAGGTATCGGCGGAGCCCGACCTGTGCCCGCGGATCCGCTGCCAGTACTTCGACCAGTGCTTCGTGTTCCAGGCGCGCCGGCGCGCCGCCCAGGCCGACGTGGTGGTGGTCAACCACCACCTGCTCGCCGCCGACCTGTCGGTGCGCCAGGCCTCGGACAACTGGGAGGAAGCCGCGGTGCTGCCCGCCTATCGCCGGCTGATCATCGACGAGGGCCACCACCTCGAGGATGTCGCGGCGCACCACCTCGGCCGGCAGGTGTCGAGTCGCGGGGTGGCGCGGCTGTTCAACCGCCTCGAGCGCAACGGCAAGGGGCTGGTGCCGTCGCTGCAGCGCGACCTGCTCGGGGCCGACGACCTCCTCTCGCGGGCGTCGCTCGACCTCCTGCGGGAGCGGCTCCTTCCCGGCGTGCTCGGGGCGCGCCGCGCCGCCGAGGCGCTCTTCCTCCGGTTGCACGGACTGGTCGAGTCGGTCGGTCCCGGGCCGTACCGGCTCGATGACGACTTCGGCGCGCATCCGGTGTGGCAGGAGGGACTCGAGCGCGAGCTGGAGGCGGCGCTCGGCGCGTTCCGCGCCGTGGCCGAGCAGGTCGAGACGATCGCCGACCGGCTGGCGCAGGTCGAGCTCACCGAGCGACGGACCAGGCTGCTGCTCGAGTGCCGCGGCGTGCTGCGCCGGCTCGAGTCGGTGAGCGACGGCCTCGGTGCGGTGCTCCGCCCGGCCAGCACGCGCGCTCCCGACGTTCGCTGGATCCAGCGCGGTGGTCCCAAGCTCAACAACCTGCAGTTGGCCGCCGTGCCGCTCGACCTGGCGCCGCTGCTGCGCGAGCTGCTGTTCGACCGCCTCGAGACGGTGGCACTCACCAGCGCCACCCTGGCTGCCGGCGGCGACTTTGCGTTCCTCGCGTCGCGCATCGGACTCGCTGGCGGCGATTCCCCGGTGACGGTGCAGGAGGTGTTCCCGTCGCCATTCGACTACGCCGAGCACTGCCTGCTGGGGGTGCCCGATGACGTCCCCGATCCGCGCGAGGATCCCTCGGGCCACGACGCTGCGGTTGCCGGCGTGGTGCACGACCTCGCCTGGGCCTCCGACGGCGGGATCTTCGTGCTGTTCACCTCGCATGCGCAGCTGCGCCGCGTGGCGGGCGAGCTGCGTGCCACGCTGGGGCACCGCTTCCCGATCATGGTGCAGGGCGAGGGGCAGCGCGACCACCTGCTCGCCCGCTTCCGCGAGGCCGGCAACGCCATCCTCCTCGGCACCGACTCGTTCTGGGAAGGCGTCGACGTCCCGGGGCGCGCACTGCGCGGCCTGGTGCT
This sequence comes from uncultured Gemmatimonadota bacterium, assembly GCA_937961295.1. Lineage (GTDB taxonomy): Bacteria > Gemmatimonadota > Gemmatimonadetes > Gemmatimonadales > GWC2-71-9 > Palsa-1233. The sequence continues at coordinate 2,560 of CALGOK010000075.1, read as the reverse complement.
CGCCAAGCTGCCGTTCAAGGTGCCGAGCGAGCCGATCACGGCGGCGCGGCTGGAGCGGCTGGCGGAGCAGGGTGAGGACGGCTTCTTCGGCTACCTGCTGCCGCACGCGGCGCTCAAGCTCAAGCAGGGGTTCGGGCGGCTGATCCGCGGCGCCAGCGACGTGGGCGTGGTGATCCTGCTCGATCCCCGGGTGGTCACCCGGCGCTACGGCATGATGCTGCTCGAGGGATTGCCGCCGGCCGAACGGGTCATCGCGCCGTGGACTCAGGTGCGGACCAAGGGGGAGGACTTCGTCGCCAGGCATGGGGTCGTCACGGAAGGATGACGGAGAACGGAGATCGGGGCTGCACTCGCGAGTCCGGTCCCATGCACCTAGCTTCGCTGGGTGGTGCCCCTTCCCGGGAGACCCGAGATGACCCCTCCGTCCACGTCCCGGCGCGCGTTCGTGTCGCGCGCGGCCCTGCTCGCTGCGGGCGCCATCCCGGCGTTCCGCTCCGACGCGCTGGCGCGCGCCTTCGCGGCGCGGCGCGACACCGCCGCGCTCCCCGCCGCCGCGCTGGCCGACGACGAGGCGTACTGGGCGGTGATCCAGCGGGCGTTCGACGCCGACCGCACCATGGTCAACCTCAACAACGGCGGCGTGTGCCCCACGCCGAGCCACGTGCTCGAGGCGATGATCCGCGACCTGCGGTTCAGCAACGAGCTGCCGGTGCACCACATGTGGCAGGTGCTCGAGCCGCGGATCGAGAGCGTGCGGCGGGACCTCGCGGCCGACTTCGGCTGCGACGCGGAGGAGATGGCGATCACCCGCAACGCGTCGGAGGCGCCGGAGGCGCTGACGCTGGGGATCGAACTGCAGCGCGGCGACGAGGGGCTGGTCAGCAACCAGAACTACGGCCGGATGCTGACCACCTGGGACCAGCGCGAGCGGCGCGACGGGGTGGTGATGCGGCGGCTGTCGTTCCCGGTGCCGCCGCCGTCGCAGGAGCACCTGGTCGAGATGTTCCGGCAGGCGATCACGCCGCGCACCCGCGTGATCGAGGTGACCCACATCACCAACCTCACCGGGCAGATCTTCCCGGTGCGCGAGATCGTGCAGATGGCGCGCGCGCGCGGCATCCTCACGTTCGTCGACGGTGCCCACGCCTACGCGCACTTCCCGTTCACGCGCGACGAGCTCGACGTCGACTTCTACGGCACCTCGCTGCACAAGTGGCTGCTCGCGCCGATCGGCACCGGGTTCCTCTACGTGCGCAAGGCGCACCAGAAGGCGATCTGGCCGCTGATGGCGGCACCGGCCAAGATGGACGAGAACATCCGGAAGTACGAGGAGATCGGCACCCATCCCGCCGCCAACCACAACGCCATCTCGGCGGCGCTGGCGTTCCATCGCGCCATCGGCGCCGACCGCAAGGTGGCGCGGCTCCGCTACCTGCGCGACCGCTGGGCGAAGCGGCTGCTCGCGGCGAGCGACCGGGTGCGCATTCCCACCCCGCTCGACTCGCCGCACGCCGGCGCCATCGCGCTGCTGTCGGTCGAGGGCATCGAGCCCGGGGCGCTGTCGCGGTGGCTGCTCGACGAGCATCGCATCGTGACCGTCCCGATCGCCCACGCCGAGTTCAGCGGGATCCGGGTCACCCCCAACGTGTACAACACGCTCGACGAGATCGACCTCTTCGCGGATCGCGTCGAGCGCGCCATCCGCCAGGGGATCCCGACGGCGGAGTAGGGCGACACGGGGAGGGGCGAAGGGCGAAGGGCGGGGGTACAATCGTCCCTCGCCCTTCGCCTTGTCGCGATGTTGCCGCCATTATCTTGCGGGTTCCACAACGGGAGTCCGTCCATGGCGCGCCCCACCCCGGGGAAGATCGTCTGCGTGGGGCGCAACTATGCTGCCCATGCCAGGGAACTCGGCAACGAGGTCCCCGATCGGCCGCTGCTCTTCTTCAAGCCGCCGTCGGCGGTGATCGCCGTCGGGGAGCCGATCCGGCTCCCGGCGGTCTCGGAGCGGGTGGACCACGAGGCGGAGATTGCGCTGGTGATCGGGCGGCGGGCACGGCGGGTGGCCGCGACCGATGCAATGGCGCACGTGGCCGGGATCGCCTGCGCCAACGACGTCTCCGCGCGCGACCTGCAGAAGCTCGACGGGCAGTGGGCCCGCGCGAAGGGTTTCGACACCTTCTGTCCGCTGGGCGAGATCGTCGGCAACGGCTTCGACTGGGACCAGGTCGAGAGCATCGGGCGGGTGAACGGCGAGGTGCGCCAGCACGGACACGTCCGCGACATGATCTTCCCGTTCCCCGAGCTGATCGCCACCATCAGCGCGATCATGACGCTGGAGCCGGGCGACGTGATCCTCACCGGCACCCCCGAGGGCGTCGGCCCGCTGGCGCCGGGGGACACCGTCGAGGTCGAGATCCCCGGTGTCGCCACGCTCGCCAACCCCGTGCTGTCGGACGACGCATGATCCGCCTCAGTGACCGCATCGACGCGCTGCCCCGCTATCCCCTCACCGGCATCGCCGCCGCTGAAGGCCCCTTGAGAAATCGAGGCGAGCACG
>CALGOK010000074.1 GCA_937961295.1 uncultured Gemmatimonadota bacterium | reverse complement strand
GGGGCCGCCGAGGGCGTGGACGGGGGCGCCGAGGTGTCGCGCGAGCTCGGGGGCCCCCGGCCGGGGCGAGTAGCGCGGGTCGGCCTTCCCCTTGGGCCGCCCCAGGTGCGACAGCAGCACCACCCGCGCGCCGTGGGCACGCAGGTGGCGGATGGTGGGAAGCGACGCCCGGATCCGGGTGTCGTCGGTCACCGCGCCGTCGGCGAGCGGGACGTTCAGGTCGACGCGCACCACCACCCGCTGGCCGCCGAGCTGCGCGGCGTCCAGCGAGGCGAGCGTCCGCTTCCTCACAGCGCCGCGCCGATGTGGCGGATCATGTCGACGCAGCGCGCCGAGTACCCCATCTCGTTGTCGTACCACGACGAGACGTGGACCATGGTGCCCTCGAGCACCTGGGTCGACAGCGCATCCACGGTGCTGGAGTGCTGGTTGCCGATGTAATCGACCGAGACCAGCGGCTCGTCGCTCACCGCGAGCACGCCCTTGAGCGCGCCGGCGGCCGCCCTGCGGAACACGTCGTTGACTTCGTCGACGGTGGTGGCCTTGTCGACGATGCAGGTCAGGTCGACCAGCGACACGTCGGCGGTCGGCACGCGGAGCGCCACGCCGTCGATCTTCCCCTTCACCTCGGGGATCACCAGCGAGGTGGCCTGGGCCGCGCCGGTGGACGTGGGGATGATCGACATCGCCGCGGCGCGCGCGCGGCGCAGGTCCTTGTGCGGCAGGTCGAGGATGTTCTGGTCGTTGGTGTACGAGTGCACCGTGGTCATGTAGCCGCGCTGGAACCCGAACGCCTCGCGGATCACGTGGACAACCGGCACCAGGCAGTTGGTGGTGCACGACGCGTTGGAGATGACGTGGTGCTTCGCGGGATCGTACTCCTGGTGATTCACCCCGTATACGAACGTCTTGTCCTCGCCCTTGGCCGGCGCGGAGATGACCACCTTCTTCGCCCCGCCGTCGAGGTGCTTGGCGGCCTTGTCGCGGTCGGTGAAGATGCCGGTCGACTCGAGCACGATGTCCACGCCCAAGTCGCCCCACGGCAGCTTGGCCGGGTCGCGCTCGGAGAGGACGCGCATCAGGTCACCGCCCACGTCCAACCCCTGGTCGGTGGCCTTCACCTCGTGCGGAAATCGCCCGTGGACCGAGTCGTACTTGAGGAGATGGGCCAGCGTGGCGTTGTCGGTCAGGTCATTGACCGCCACGAAGTCGATGTCGGTGGCCCCGGCCGCCTTGGCGGCCCGGAGGACATTGCGGCCGATCCGACCGAACCCGTTGATTCCCACGCGAATCTTCGCCATCGCTCCCTCATGCTCCCGAAGTGAGTGCCCATGCCTGCCGCCGCGCCGCCGCGGCCAGCGGCGCCTCGGCCCGCGCAAAGGTGACCGCGCCGACCCGGCTCGCCCCTGCCTCGAGGCAGGCCGTCGCCGCCGAAACTAATGTCGCCCCGGTCGTGAACACATCGTCGACCAGGATCAGCGGGCCATCGCCTGCCCTCGCGGCGAACGCCCCGGCCAGGTTCGCCGCGCGCTCGGCCAGGCCGAGCCGGGTCTGGCTGGCCACGGCGCGGGTCCGGCGCAGGCGACCCGGATCGAGCCGTCGACCGGTCAACGCGGCCACGGCGGCTGCCAGTTCCATCGCCTGATCGTAGCCACGCCACCGGCGCCGTGCCCGGGAGGTGGGGATCGGGACCAGCGCCCCCGGCCCGAGCTCGTCGAGGAAGCCCGACATGGCTGGCGCGAGCGCCCCGACCATCCGGCGCCAGCCGCGGTACTTGAGGGAGTGGAGGAGCTCGCGAACCGGCGGGTCGAGCAGGACGGCCGACCGGACCCGCTCGAGATCCCGCGGCCATTCGCGGCAGAGCCTGCATTCGAGCGCCAGCGGCAGGGGCTGGCCGCAGCGGTTGCAGAGCGGGTGGGGGATCGGGCGCCATCGCGCCCGGCAGAGGCGGCAGGCCAGCGGCTCCTCGGGCTCCAGCACGCTGCGACCGCAGAGGAGGCATTCCGCCGGCAGGAGCCACGCCTCGGCCCGACGAATCAGCTCACCCCATCGCCTCCCGGAGTGCCGCACGCATCACCTCTCCCGGCGGGTCGATGCCGTCGAACCAGTGGCGCCACCCGGCCATTCCCTGCACCAGCAGCATCTCCAGGCCATCCTCGGCGGCGACGCCCTGCTCGCGAGCCGCCTGCACCAGCGCCGTGGTCCCCGACCGGCGGTAGGTGAGGTCGGCCACCGCCAGGAGGCCGGGGAACTCCGCGAGTGACACCGGGCACGGATCGTCATCGCCAAGTCCGATGGGAGTCGCGTTGACCAGCAGCGTGCATTCGGCAGGATCGGCAGGCTCGACACCCAGGTCGGCCGCCCAGGACCGGAATGCGTCTCGACGCTCGGTGCTGCGGGAGCGGATGGCCAGCCGCGCGCCGCGTTCCGCCGCCGCCGCGGCGACGGCGCGTGCCGATCCACCGGTGCCGACGACACACCACGGCCCCTCCGGACCTCCAAGACGGTCCACCAGTGCCAGCATCCCGTCCACATCGGTGTTGCCGAGGACCAGGCCACCATCGCGCGACGAGAAGACGTTCGCCACGCCGAGGCGCGACACGCGCGCATCGCCCGTTCCCGCTCCAGCCGCGGCCGCCTTGTGGGGCACGGTGATGTTGCCTCCGCCGCCGGTGGCGGCGAGGGTCCGCATCACGCCGGGGAGGTCACTTTCGCTGCAGGCCAGGGCCACGTAGATCGCGTCGAGGCCGGCGGCACGAAACCCGGCGTTGTGCATCCGCGGCGAGAGCGAGTGGCGCACCGGATCGCCGAGGAGGGCGAGCACCCTTGTGCCGGTTCCGGGGATCACGGGGCGAGCTCGGCACCGAGGCGCGCAACGATTCCGTCCACGCCGTCCTCCAGCATGTCGGCCATCTCGCGATAGTGGGTGACGTCGCCACCGAACGGGTCGGGGATCTCGGACGGCGCGCCCGCGACCCCGGCATACGCGGGCCAGGTGTGCACCTTCATCGCGCCACCCATGTCAGCCACGCGATCGGCATGGGCTCGCGACATGGTGAGGATGAGGTCGGCGCGACGCACCATCTCGGGGGTGAGCAGGCGCGCGCGATGGGTGCTGAGATCGAGCCCGCGTTCGAGCCCGACCAGGTAGGAGCCCTCCGACGCGGGCGAGCCATCCCACGCCGAGGTCCCGGCGGACGCCACGGTGATCGCGGCGTGGCCGTGGGCTTCCGTGAGGCGGGCCGTCAGCATCGCCGCAGCGAGGGGCGAGCGACAGGTGTTCCCCGAACAGACCACCAGCACGGTGCGCGCCTCGCTCACGGCGCCATGCTCCCTGCCCGCCGGCGCAGCTCATCGCGCGGGATGGCTCCTTCACGGACCAGGCGCGGCACCGGCCCGGTGCAATCCACGAGCGTGGACGGTGGCACGTTGCCGAGCACGCCGCCATCGATCACGAGCAGCTGGCCGGCGGCGATCGCATCGGCGAAGGTCTCCTCGATCATGTCGACGCCGGGTGCGGTGGGCCCGCCCGGCCGGTTGGCGGAGGTGGACGTGATCGGCTCCCCGATCGCCTCGATGAGGGCGGCGAGCGGGGTGAGCGAGGTCCATCGCACCGCGACTCCCCCTTCGGCACCGCGCAGCCGCGACGGGACCGTCCCCTCCCCGCCGGGGAGCACCAGCGTGAGCGGCCCGGGCCAGAACTCGCGTGCGAGGGTCCGCGCCGTGGCGTTGAGCGCGAGCCCGGTGCGCTCCAGCATCTCCACGCCGCTCACGAGCAGCAGGAACGGCTTCCCGGCCGGGCGGCCCTTGAGCTCGGCAAGGGCGTCGAGACTCGCCTCGCGTGCCAGCGATCCCAGCCCGTAGACCGTCTCCGTGGGATAGGCCATGAGTCCGTCGGCATCGAGGTGCGCCGTGACGCGCGGGGCGATCGCGGCGGCATCCTCCAGGGAGCGCAACGCCAGCGTCATCGCCCGGGCACCATCGCCGCCGCGATCGCGAGGTCATCGGCGGTGGTGATCTTCAGGTTGCGCGGTGATCCGGGGATCAGGTCGACGATGCCACCGGCCAGCTCCACCAGCATCGCATCGTCGCTGGCCGGTCGCTCGAGGGTGGCACCGGCATGGTGGGCGCGCTCGAGCAGTGCCCGGGGGAAGGCCTGCGGGGTCTGGGCGTGCCACAGCCCCTCGCGCGGAACGGTGCACAGCACCCGGCCGCAATCGTCGGCACGCTTGATCGTGTCGGAGACCGGCAGCGCGGGCACCGCGGCGTGGCCATGGCGCGCCGATGCGATGCCGCCGTCGATGGCGTCGCGCGGCGGGAACGGCCTGGCCCCGTCGTGCACCAGCACCACCGCGCACTCGTCGGGCAGCGCGGCCAGTCCAGCGGCAACCGAGTCCCGGCGGCTCGCCCCCCCGGCCGTGCAGCGCAGCGTCGCGCTGCGGAGCGCCGCCAGCCACTGCGGAGGATCCTCCGCGTGCTCGGCCGGCAGCACGACCACCGTGCATGCCACCTCGGGGTGCGAGGTGAACGGTCGCAGCGCGTGGAGCAGGACGGGAGCGCCGGCGAGGTCGAGGAACTGCTTCGGCGTGTCGCCGCCGAACCGTTCGCCGCGTCCTCCGGCGACGATCACCACGCCGACATCACGCGGCAAGCGACCGCACCAGTTCATCGACGTGCTCAAGGCCGTGGTGACGGATGCCGTCGACCTCGAGCCGGGCGCGCGCCGACCCGAACGCACGCCGGAACCCCATGCGTGCCGCCTCGACAAGCCGCCGCTCGGCGCCGGCAAGCGGCCGGATCTCGCCACCGAGGCCGAGCTCGCCCAGGTAGAGCGCATCGGCGGGGGTCGGTTGGTCGCGGACGGAGGAAACCAGCGCGGCCGCCACCGCGAGGTCGGCACCGGGCTCGCTGAGCCGCACCCCGGCGGTGACTTGCACGAACACGTCGTACGTCCCGAACGCGATCCCGGCCCGTCGCTCGAGGATCGCGAGGATCACCGCGAGGCGCCGCTGGTCGAGGCCGGTGGCCACGCGCTGCGGCGTGCCGTAGCCGGAAGGTGCCGCGAGCGCCTGCACCTCCACCAGCAGCGGCCGGGTCCCTTCCATCAACGCGGTGACGGCGCTGCCCGCGGTGCCGGTGGCACGCGCGGCGAGGAAGAGGGCCGACGGATTGGCCACCGGCACCAAGCCGGCGCCGGTCATCTGGAAGACGCCGAGTTCGTCGACCGATCCGAACCGGTTCTTCGTGGCGCGGAGCAGGCGGTGATCCAGCGCGGCCTCGCCCTCGAAGTAGAGCACCGTGTCGACGATGTGCTCCAGCGTCTTGGGGCCGGCGATGCCGCCGCCCTTGGTCACGTGGCCCACGACCACCACGGCGGTGCCGGTCTCCTTGGCAAACCGCATCAGCAGCCCTGCCGATTCGCGCACCTGACCCACGTTGCCGGGGGCGCTCTCGAGCGCCTCGGTGTACACGGTCTGGATCGAGTCGAGGATCAGCACGCTGGCGCCGGTGGCCTGGGCGGCGGTGAGCACCGCCTCGAGCCGCGTCTCGCCGAGCACGTGCACGGCGTCGCTGTCGCCGCCAAGACGGTCGGCGCGGAGCCGCAGCTGTTCCGCCGACTCCTCGCCGCTGGCGTAGAGCACCGGCCGGCCGCCGGCCTCCAGCGCCGCCGCGGCCTGCAGCAGCAGGGTGGACTTGCCGATCCCCGGCTCGCCGCCGATCAGGGTCATCGAGCCGGGGACCAATCCACCACCGAGGACGAAGTCGAACTCGGGCAGGCCGGTGCGCCAGCGCTCGAGGCGCTCGCCCGCGACGTCGCGCAGGCCCCGCACCACGGGGGCGCTCCCGGCGCCGGTCGCCACGCGCACGCCGCGCCTTGCCGGCGC
>CALGOK010000073.1 GCA_937961295.1 uncultured Gemmatimonadota bacterium | reverse complement strand
GCGCGCTGTCCTTCGGCGCGCCAAAGGGCATGCCCTGGTCGTCCCAGTGGTTGGCAATCACCACGGGCGGCTTGCCGAGACAGCGCATGATGCGGGCGGTATAGTCCTCGATTTCCAGCCGGGGCGGTGCGGACGCGATCAAGACCGTCAAGCGCGCCCGCGCGATGATGTCCGAGGTGCAGGCCGCGGTACCGCAGGGGATCCGACTCGAGGTGGCGAGCGACTCGAGCGAGGACCTGGTCCGCCAGCTCAACGACCTGCTGCTGCGCGGCGCGATCGCATTCGGCGCGGTGGCACTGGTGCTGCTGCTCACGCTGCGGTCGTTCCGGAGCGCCGGCCTGGTGCTCGGGAGCGCCACCGTGGCGATCGCCGGCACCGCGCTCGGCCTCTACCTGCTCAAGATTCCCGCCAACCTGCTCACCCTCGCGGGACTCGCGATGGGAATCGGCATCCTGGTGCAGAACGGCCTGGTGGTGGTGGAGCGATTGCGCGGCGTGCAGGACACCCCCGACGCGCGCGCCGCCGCCGGCTCGCGGATCGGCCCCGCGGTGCTCGGCAGCACGCTCACCACCGCGGTGGTGCTCTTCCCGTTCCTCTTCCTGCAGGGCGACGCGCGCGCGGCGTTCGTGCCGTTTGCCGCGGCGTTCACGCTGGCGCTGTTCTGGTCGGTGGCCACCGCGCTGGTGCTGATCCCGGCGGTGGGCCGCGGCGGCGCGGCGAAGGGACGCTGGGGCTGGCTGTCGCGCGGCTACGACTGGACCGTGCGCCACCTGCTCCGCTTCCGCTACGCCACCATCGTGCTCACCGCCGCGGGGCTCGGCCTGCTCACCTGGGGATTCGTCACCAAGGTGCCGCGCTCGAGCTGGGGCGGCTGGTGGGGCGACCGGCGCGAGACGATCACCGCCTCGGTGTCGTTCCCGCGCGGCTCCGATCCCGACCAGGTCGAACGGATCGTGTCGGAACTCGAGACGGTGGCGGTCGGCCGCGAGGGCGTGGCGATCGTGCGCGCGCAGGGCTCGCCGCAGGGCGGCCGGGTGGTGGTGGAGTTCACCCCCGAGGGGAGCGCCGCGGGGATGCCGTGGGTCATTTCCGACGAACTCACCGAGCGCGCCGTGCTGGTGGGCGGCACCGACAACATCTACGTCAGCAAGCCCGAGGGTCAGGGCTACAGCAACTCCTCCGGCGGCGGCGGCTTCGGCTCGCGCCGCATCAAGATCCTCGGCTACTCGTTCGAGGGGGTGCGCCAGCTCGCGCTCGACCTGCAGCGCCGGCTGGAGCAGATCCCGCGGGTGCGCGACGTGAACATCAACGCGGCGTCGTTCTGGGGCGGCCGCCCGCAGGTGAGCATCGCGCTCACCCCCGACCGCGAGGCGCTCGGCCAGGTGGGCGCCACGGCGCAGGAGTTCGCGCAGTCGGTGGCCCGCGAGATCCGCGGCGCCGAGGCGTCGGCCACGCTCGAGTTCGGCGACCAGGAGCTGCCAGTGGCGGTGCGGGCGCTGGGCGTGCGCGAGCGCCAGCTGGCGCAGCTGCGCGATGCGCAGGTGTCCAACCCGTCGCGCGCGCCGATCCGGATCGACGACGTGGCCGAAGTGGGCGAGGTGGAAGGGTTGGCGGAGATCCAGCGCGAGGACCAGCAGTACCTGCGGGTGGTGAGTTACGACTTCCGCGGACCGCAGAAGCTCGCCGACCGGACCCACAAGGCGTTCATGGGCGCGATCGCGGTGCCCAAGGGCTACACCGTGGACGACCAGCGCTTCGAGTGGGACGACGACGACTCCGCCAAGGGACTCTGGCTGGTGTTCGGCATCGGCGTGGTGCTGGTGCTGCTGGCGGTGGCGCTGGTGTTCGACTCGTGGTGGGCGTCGCTGATGGTGTTCCTGGCGCTGCTCATCTCGATGGGCGGCGTGGAGGCGGCGTTCTGGATCACCGACACCGCATTCACCCGCGAGGCGGCGGTGGGGGTGATCCTCGTGGTGGGGCTGGCGGTCAACCAGGCGATTCTGCTGATCGACGCCGTGCTGCATTCCAGGCGCCAGTACCATCGCCGGGCCACCGGCGCCGACGTGCTGCGCGCCACGCGCGACCGTGCAGGGATGATCGTGCTGGTGACCCTCACCACCATCGCCTCGCTGGTGCCGATGGCGTGGGGGAGTGCCACCGACTCGCTCTTCGGCGCGATCGCGCTGGCTACCGCCGGCGGCGTGGCGGCGGGGACCATCGCCGCACTCTGGCTGCTGCCGCCGCTCCTGGTGGGGACGTTCCGCTTCCGCCGGCGGCGGCGGGGCGGTGGAGGCCGGATCCGGCGGCTGATCGGGCGGCTGCCCAAGCCCTGGAAGAGGCGGGCGGCAGCGGAGAGCTAGATCACGCACACGCTGGTGCGGAGGGGGCGTCCCCGGCCGCTCACCCGATCACATACTGCATCTCCGTCGACCCGAGGGGCGATGGCCGCCGGGGACGCCCCCTCCGCACCAACCCTGCCCGTGGCAGTCGTCGACCGCACCCGCAAACGGTTGCAAGTGACGGCAGGAATCTCGCCGGGTGCCATCGTCCCTTACACGACAGTGGAGCCCTCCCGGTGAAGGACGAGCACCCGGCGAGATTCCTGTCGTCACAGCCAGGAGAAGGTGGTGGATGAACGGGACCGCGCGTGCAACCCATTCACCCCCTCGCTGCCGCTCGGGGCAGGCCTTCACGCTTCACGCTTAACCCGTTGGATTCCAACGACTTAGCGAGTGGGTCCGAGGCTGGATTCAAGCGGAGATTCGGGCTATATTTCAGGGTTCCCGCGCGCCCCCGTTGGCGCGGCGGCTTTTCCCTGAATCCTGGACCCCGATGACCGCGCCCAACGCCCGCGAACGCATCGTCCCCCGGCTCATCGAAGACGAGCTGCAGCAGTCCTTCATCAACTACTCCATGAGCGTCATCGTCTCGCGCGCCCTCCCGGACGTGCGCGACGGACTCAAGCCCGTGCATCGCCGCATCCTGTACGCGATGAACGAGCTGGGGCTGCTCCCCAACCGCGCCTTCAAGAAGTCGGCGACGGTGGTGGGCGACGTGCTCGGCAAGTACCACCCGCACGGCGACCAGTCGGTGTACGACGCGCTGGTGCGCATGGTGCAGGACTTCTCGCTGCGCTATCCGCTGGTCGAGGGCCAGGGCAACTTCGGCTCGGTCGACGGCGACCCGGCGGCGGCGTACCGGTACACCGAGTCGCGGCTGACGCGCATCGCGCTCACCATGCTGGAGGACATCGACAAGAACACCGTCGCCTACCAGCCCAACTTCGACGACCAGCGCGAGGAGCCGACGGTGCTGCCGTCGAAGCTCCCCAACCTGCTCGTCAACGGCTCCAGCGGCATCGCGGTCGGGATGGCCACCAACATCCCGCCCCACAACCTTCGCGAGGTCACCGCGGCGATCGCCATGCTGGTCAAGAACCCCGACGCCACCGTCGAGGAGCTGCTGGCGCACGTGAAGGGGCCCGACTTCCCCACCGGCGGCTACATCTATGGCGAGCAGGGGATCCGCGAGGCCTACGAGTCGGGCCGCGGCAAGATCATCATGCGCGCGCGGGTGGCGGTCGAGGAGAACGAGCGCACCGGCAAGAACGCGATCATCGTCACCGAGCTGCCGTACCAGGTCAACAAGGCCAACCTCACCGAGGCGATCGCCACGCTCGCCTCGGAGAAGAAGATCGAGGGGATCACCGCGGTCCGCGACGAGTCCGACAAGGACGGCATGCGGCTGGTGGTGGAGCTCAAGCGCGACGCCATCGCCCAGGTGGTGCTCAACCAGCTCTACAAGCACACCGCGATGCAGTCCACGTTCGGCGTGATCAACCTCGCGCTGGTCAATGGTGCGCCCAAGGTGATGGCGCTCAAGGAGATGCTCGAGCACTTCATCGAGCACCGCCACGAGATCATCGTCCGGCGCACCGAGTTCGACCACGCCGAGGCGAAGAAGCGCGAGCACATCCTCGAGGGGCTCAAGATCGCCGTCGACAACATCGACGAGGTGATCCAGATCATCCGCTCCTCGGGCGACACCGCCGAGGCCGACCGCCGCCTGCGCGAGCGGTTCGGGCTCTCGGAGGCCCAGGCCGACGCGATCCTCAACATGCGGCTCGCCAAGCTCACCGGGCTCGAGATCGAGAAGCTCGAGGCCGAGCTGGCGGAGGTGCGCGCCACCATCGCCGAGCTGGAGAGCATCCTCGCCTCGCGCGAGAAGCGGCTCGCCATTTTGGTCGAGGAGCTCACCGAGCTCGCCGGCACCTTCGGCGACGACCGCCGCACCGAGATCCTCAAGGACCAGGGCGAGTTCTCGGTCGAGGACCTGATCGCCGACGAGGACATGGTCATCACCATCTCCCACACCGGCTACATCAAGCGGATCCCGGTCACCACCTACCGGCGCCAGCGCCGCGGCGGCCGCGGCCTGACCGGGATGGACACCAAGGAGACCGACTGGGTCGAGCACCTGTTCATCGCCTCGACCCACGACTACCTGATGTTCTTCTCGGACACCGGCACGGTGTACTGGCTCAAGGTGCACGAGATCCCGCAGGCCGGCCGCGCCGCGCGCGGCAAGCCGGTGGTCAACTGCATCAACATCCGCGAGGGCGAGCGCATCGCCGCACTGGTGCCGGTCCGCGACTTCAGCGAGGACGAGTGGCTGATCTTCGCCACCCGCAACGGCACCGTGAAGAAGACTGTCCTCTCCGCCTACGGCAACGTCCGCGCGGCCGGCATCAACGCGATCAACATCGACAAGGGCGATGAGCTGATCGAGGTGATGAAGACCCGCGGCAACGACGACATCGTCCTCGCCACCCGCCAGGGCATGTCGATCCGCTTCCACGAGAGCGACGTCCGCGCCATGGGCCGCGCCACCACCGGCGTGAAGGGGATCGAGCTCGGCAAGGGCGACTACGTGATCGGCATGGTGGTGGTGCGCGAGCGCGCCGAGCTGCTGGTGGTGAGCGAGAAGGGGATCGGCAAGCGCTCGGTCCTCCCCGACTACCGCGTGCAGCGGCGCGGCGGCAAGGGGATCATCACCATGCAACAGACCGACAAGACCGGCGAGCTGGTGGCGCTCAAGGACGTCCTCCCCGAGGACGAGCTGATGATGATCACCAAGGGCGGCGTGATCATCCGCTGCCCGGTGCAGGGGATCCGCGTCAGCGGCCGCAACACCCAGGGCGTCAAGCTGATGAACCTCGATGCCGGCGACCGGATCATCGACGTCGCCCGGATCCAGCCCGAGGACGACGAGGAGAGCGAGGCCGAGGTCGAGGAGTCGACCGAGGCGGCCACCTGAGCGCGCGGCCGGCGGCCGCGTGCTGAGCCCCGAGCAGGAACGCGACCTCGCTGACGCCGCCGCCGGCCTGGAGGGCGTGGCACTCCGCACCCCGCTGATCAGCGCCGACGGCTTCGAGCACCCGGTCCGCCTCAAGGCCGAGCACCAGCAGCCGATCGGCGCGTTCAAGATCCGGGGCGCGTGGACCGCGCTCCGCCGACTCGATCCCGCCGAGCGCGAGCGTGGGATCGTCACCTCCTCCAGCGGCAATCATGGCTATGCCCTCGCGTGGAGCGCCCAGCGGATGGGCGTCCGGGCGGTGATCGTGATGCCCGAGTCCACCGCCGCCATCAAGCAGGACAACGTCCGCTCGGTGGGCGGCGAGGTGCGCCTGGTCGGCGCCACCCGCGGCCCCGAGCAGCAGGCGGAGGCGGAGCGCCTCGCCGAGGTCGAGGGGCTGGTGATGATCCCGCCCTACGACCACCCCGACGTCATCGCCGGTCAGGCAACGTGCACCCTCGAGATCCTCGAGGACTGGCCCGAGGTGGCGGCGATCGCCCTCCCGGTCGGTGGCGGCGGCCTCCTCGCTGGCGCCTGCCTCGCGGTCCGCTCCGCCGCACGGCCAGTGCGATTGTTCGCGGTGGAGCCCGAAGGGATCCCGAAGCTCTCCGCCGCGATCGCCGCCGGCGAGCCGGTCGACGTGACCGGTGGCACGAGCTTGGCAGATGGACTGCTCACCCGGTCGGTTGGCCGGGTGACCTGGCCGATAATCCGTTCCGGGATCGGCGGGGTATTCGGTCTCTCTGATGACGAACTGCGGGCCGGCATGCGCTGGCTCGCGGCCCGGGGGATTCGTGCCGAGCCCTCGGGGGCGGCCACGGCCGCCGCCCTGCTGGCGGGCAAGCTCCCGGTGAGCGGCCCGACCGCGCTGGTCGTCACCGGCGGCAACGTCGACCCGAAGAGGTACGACCACCTGGTGAGTTGAATGAGCCTGAAACCCCGCCTGCTGCTGGCCACCGATGAAGTCGCCCTCGCGCGCACGCTCTCCTGGGTCCTCAAGGAGAACGGCTACGACGTGGTGACCAGCACCGGCACCGGTCAGCTCGACGAGCGGCTCGACCAGGAAGTCTACGACCTGCTGGTCCTCGACCTCGCCAAGGGCGAGGCCAGTGCGATGGCCCGCCTGGTCGCCGCCCGCGAGGCGGAGGGCCATCGCGACACCCCGCTCCTCATCCTCGCCGACGCGGGGCTCGATGTGGGCGCGCTGGGCCAGTTCGGCCTCGGCGCCGCCGACGTGGTGCAGCGTCCGTATCGCGTGCGTGAGTTGCTCGCCCGGATCAACGCGCACCTGCGCGTCGGTCGCGAGCTCAACCGTGCCCGCGCCGAGGCGCGCTCGCGGAGCGAGCTGGTCGAGATCCTCAAGGAAGTCACCGCCGCGCTCGACCCCGACCAGATCTACCGGATCCTGGTGCGCAAGGTGGCGCAGGGGCTGCGGATCGCGCGCTGCTCGGTGGTGCTGGCCCGTCCCGGCGACCGCGAGGGCACCGTGGTCGCGGCGTACGAGAATCCCACGCTGCGCGACCTGCGGGTCGACCTCGAGAAGTACCCCGAGATCGTGCAGGCGCTCGCCACCGGCGAGACGGTGATGGTGGCCGACGTCGACAAGTCGCCGTTGTACGAGGACGTCCGCAGCACCTGGGGCAGCGAGCAGGCGGGGGCCTCGCGCACCCGCTCGGTGATCGCGTTGCCGTTCGCGCTCCACGGCGCCGCGGCCGGCGTCTTCTTCCTGCGCACCACCACCGATGACCCGCCGCTCAACCGGATCGACCTGAGCTTCGCCGAGCAGGTGATCGAGGTGGCCGCCACTGCGCTGGCCAAGGCGTACGACCTGCGCAAGCGCGACGATGCCGACAACCTCCGCGAGCTCGCCGACACCGACCCGCTCACCGGGCTGCCCAACCGCCGGGTGTTCGAGAACCGGATCGCCGACGAGCTCGACCGGGCACGGCGCTACGGCACGGTGGTGACGGTGGTGCTGGTGGACATCGACGACTTCAAGCGGGTCAACGACACCCACGGTCATGGCACCGGCGACGCGGTGCTCAAGCAGCTCGGCGCGCTGCTCAAGCGCGAGCTCCGCACCATGGACTCGCTGGCGCGGATCGGCGGCGAGGAATTCGTGGTCGTGCTGCCGGAAACGGGCGGCACCGGGGCGCGGCTGTTCGTCGACCGGGTGCTGCGGCGGGTGGCCCAGCACGACTTCGGCGAGGGCGCCCCCGACGTGCGGGTCACTGCCAGCGCCGGCCTGGCCACCTTCCCCGACGACCGCGCCGCCGACGTGGACTCCCTGCTCAAGCTCGCCGACGAGAACCTCTACCGGGCCAAGCATGCGGGGCGGAATCGGTATCGCGACTGACGGCGACAACGCGAAGCGCGAAGGGCGAGGAGCGAGGACCGCCGGGTCCGCCCCTCGCCCTTCGCGCTTCGCGTTGTCGCGCTACATCGTCGCCACCCACCTCAGCAGCACCCCCGCCAGCCAGCCGGCGTAGGTTCCCAGGGCATAGCCCAGCACCGCCAGCAGCACCCCCACCGGGGCGAGGGCTGGATGGAACGCCGCCGCCACGACCGGGGCGGAGGCTGCGCCACCGATGTTGGCCTGTGACCCCACCGCCAGGTAGAACACCGGGGCGCGGACCAGCCGCGCCACCGTGATCAGCACCCCGGCATGGATGGTGATCCAGACCAGCCCGACCGCGAACAGCAGCGGGTCGGAGAGCACCGTGCGGAGGTCCATCTGCATCCCGATCGCCGCGACCAGCAGGTAGAGCGCGGCGGTGCCGAGCTTCGACGCGCCGGCACCCTCGTAGTCGCGCGCCCGGCTGAACGACAGCACCAGCCCGATGGTGGTCGACACCACCACCACCCAGAAGAAGTTGGAGGTGAGCGAGTAGTCGGCCAGCGCGGGGAACCGCGTTGCCAGCGTGGGGGCGATGAATCCCGCCATCAGGTGCGCCACGCCGGTCGCCCCGAACCCCAGGCCGAGGATCACGCTCAGGTCGGCGAACGAGGTCACCCGCGCGCTCGAGAGCTGGAACTGCTCGATCCGCGCCTTGAGGTCGTCGATGGCACTGGTGTCGGCCTTCATCCGCGCGTCGATCCGGGCGGCGCGGCCGGCGAGGAAGAGCAGCGCGGCGAGCCACAGGTTGGCCAGCACGATGTCCACCGCGACGAACTTGCCGAAGATGTCGGGGCCGGCGTCGAACACCTCCTTCATCGCCGCCTGGTTGGCGCCGCCGCCGATCCAGCTGCCGGCCATGCTCGCCATCCCGCGCCACACCGCCTCGGGCCCGGCATCGCCCAGCAGCGTCGGGTCGATCAGCCCACCCACGAACAGCGCGATCGGCGCGCCGATCACCACGCCCAGCGTCCCCGCGAGGAACAGCGCCAGCGCCTTGGGTCCCAGCCGCAGGATCGCCTTGAGGTCCACCGACAGCGTCAGCAGCACCAGCGCGGTGGGCAGCAGGTAGTCGCGCGCCACCGGGTAGAGCGACGACGTCGCGCCGTTGATGATCCCGAGCGTGTTGAGGAGGCCGGGAACGAAGTAGGCCAGCAGCACCGTGGGGACGATGGCGTAGAACCGCCGCCAGAACGGCGTCTCGAGCGAGGCGGTGTGGAAGATCACGGCCAGCACTGCGACCAGCAGGCCGAGGACCACGGCATCGTTGGTGATCAGCGCTTCGGACATCCCGGGCGGCTCCTCGGTGGGGTCTGGTGGGGGGGTGGCAACGTGATGCAGCCGATGAAGTTACCCGCTCCTGCCCGGCTGTCGAGTCACCACCGTGTCGCCTTGCCGCGTCCCGCTGCGCATCTTGATGCTGGAGCCGAAACCGTCACGAGGAGGACGCCATGACCGCCACCGTCACCCAGGCCGGGATTCGCGAGGCGCTGGAGCGCAACGTCCGGGCGCTGGAGCTCCGTCCCGCCATGGGCATCCGGAGCGCCACCACCCGGGTCGAGCTGACCGAGGGACTCGCCTGTCGCGCGACCGAGGGCGACACCCAGCTTGCCAGCGACATGTCGGAGAAGATGGGGGGCGCCGCCTCCGCCCCCAACCCGGGGACCATCGGCCGCACCGCCCTCGGCACCTGCATGGCCACCTGCTTCGCGATGTGGGCCGCGCGCATGCAGGTGGCCTTCGAGCGGATCACCGTCGACGTGATCGCGGAGTACGACGCCCGCGGCGAGCTTGGCGTCGACGACACGGTGCCGCCCGGCTACACCCGCGTCACCTTCCGCGCACACGTGGTGTCGCCGGAGCCCGAGGAGCGGATCCGCGAGCTCTTCGACATGGCCGAGCGCCACACCGCGTGGCTCGACCTGCTGCGCCGTCCGGTGGACACCGCCGTGGAACTGCAGGTCGAGCGGAGCGCCTGAGATGCGTCCCGACCTGATGCGGCGCGTCCAGCGCTACGGCTGGGACAAGGCCGCCGATGTGTACGAGCGGCACTGGTCGGCGCAGCTGCTGCCGGCGCAGGAGCTGCTGCTGCGCATGGCCGACCTGCAGCCGGGCGAGCGGGTGCTCGACGTCGCCGCCGGCACCGGCCTGGCCACCTTCCCCGCCGCCGCTGCCGTGGGTCCTTCCGGCGAGGTGGTGGGCACCGACATCTCGACCCGCATGGTCGAGGCGGCGGCGCTCGAGGCCGAGCGGCGCGGGCTCGACCATGTCCGCTTCGTGCGCACCGATGCCGAGGCGCTCGAGGTCGATGGCGGACCGTTCGACGCCGCGCTCTGTGCGCTCGGATTGATGTACGTCCCCGATCCGGTGGCTGCCCTCGCCCGGATGCGGGAGGTGACCCGCCCGGGTGGCCGGGTGGCATCGGCGGTGTGGGGCGCCCGCGCACGCTGCGGCTGGGCGGAGATCTTCCCGATCGTCGACTCGCGGGTGGAGTCCGACGTCTGTCCGATGTTCTTCGCGCTCGGCACCGGCGACGCGCTGCGCGCCGCCTACGAGCAGGCGGGGATGCCCGATGCGGTGGTGGAACGGATCAGCATCACGCTGGAGTACGCCGACGACAGCGACGCCATCGGCGCGGCGTTCGCCGGCGGACCGGTGGCGCTCGCGTACTCGCGATTCGATGACGCAACCCGCGACGAGGCACACGCCGAGTACCTGGCGTCGATCGCGGCGTACCGTGTTGGCGAGGGGTACCGGATCCCGGGCGAGTTCGTGGTGGCGGTGGCGAGGAGATAGCGACAGGCGAGGGGCGAGGGGCGGTCGCACGGCGGG
This sequence comes from uncultured Gemmatimonadota bacterium, assembly GCA_937961295.1. GTDB lineage: Bacteria > Gemmatimonadota > Gemmatimonadetes > Gemmatimonadales > GWC2-71-9 > Palsa-1233. The sequence continues at coordinate 8,964 of CALGOK010000073.1, read as the reverse complement.
CCCAGTGGTTGGCTCTTCGCGCTTCGCCCTTCGCCCCTCGCCCCTCGCCTGTCGCTACTCGGCCGCCAGCACCCCGGCAATCCTGCGCTCCCATTCGTCAAGCATCGCGCGGAACGCCTTCGCGTCGAACCGCTGCAGCACCGCGTTGCCCTCCGGGGAGAGCGCTGTCATCTCGTAGCACACTTCCACCCAGCACGACGTCTCGTCGATCGGCTCGACCTCCACCGTCACGGTGCCGAGGCGTGAGCCGGGGGTGATGCGCGCGTAGGCGGCGTCGTGCTCCTCGAGGTCGTGCTCGAGCACGATCCAGAGCGTCTCTTCGCCGTCGTGGTGGGTGCGGAAGACGGTGTCGATCTCGTCGCCGCCACCGGCGCGGAAGAGGTATTCCGGCTCCCACTCGGGCACCCAGCGCCGCTCCCCTTCAGGGGTGAACAGCGAGAGGGTGGCCTCGGCGGGCGCCATCACGGTGAGGGAGCCGCAGTGCGACACGTGCCGCGGCGCGAAGCGCTCGCCGGAGGCCGACCGTGCGGGGGGCGTCAGCGGGAGGGACCGGCGCCGAACACTTCCACCGCGAGGGTGAAGGTGCGTTCCTCGTCGGGCTGCAGCGCGCCGACCCCGACCACCTGGCGCGCCACTTCCTCGCCGCGCTCGTTGCGGATCGTGAGCAGCATCGAGTATTCCCATGCCGGCCCCGAAGGCGGATGGCGGATGGTGCCCTCCACCTTGAGCGGGGTCTCGCTCGCGTCAGCGTGGTCACTGTCCGACGCGGCACCGAAGCGCAAGTGGTGCCGGCACGCCGGGCACACTGCCGCACTCTCGAGGATCGTGGTGCGGCAGTGCGGACAGGTGCGCGTGGCGCCTGCTGCGCCCGGACGGGCCGTGCTCATGCCGCCGAGCTGCTCTCCGCGGCGATCGACGGCTTCTTGATGCCCTTCTCGTCCCAGCCGAACTCGACCTGGCCGCGCATCCGCGAGCCGGCGGCCACGGTGAGCGAGCCGGCCTTGAGGTCGCCGGTGAGCACGCCGGTCTCGAGCAGCTCGACGCGCGACGCCGCCTCGATGTTGCCCTCGAGTTCACCCGCGATGATCACCGCGTGCGCGCGCACGCCGCCGGTGAGCTTGGCGCCCGACTCGATGGTGAGGTTGCCCTGCACGTTCACGTCGCCCTTGAAGCGGCCGGCGATCCGGACGTGGCCGGACCCCTCGATCTTGCCTTCGATGGCGAGGTCGGCGGCGATCAGCGACTCACGACCGGAGCGCTCGGGGCCGCGACGCGCCTCGTCGCGGGGGCCGATGTCGGCGCGCGGCGCCGACTCGGGCCGCCCGGCCGGCTCTGCCGGTGACGGCTCCTTGCGTGGGGTGGCTTGGTCCTTCCAGAGGGCCATGGTGGCGACTCCTGCAATGGGTGACGGGGAACGGAGGGCTCCCCGGTATGATCGGTCCCGTCGGGGGATTCCGAAGATACCCCCGATCCCGGGAGGCCAGAAGACCGACGGGGCCTACGGCCAGGGGCAGAGCCGCCGCTCGAGCGCGCGCGGGTAGCCGTCGGCGCGGATCAGCGACCAGGTCGCGCCGCCGCCCGACGCGAGCAGCGTCCCCGCTCCGTCGCGCGACTCCCAGCGCACCACCCGCCACACCTCGTCGACGCAATCGAGCTCGATCTCCTGCCGCGTCCAGGGATGGCTCCCCGCCACGGTTGGCGGCTCCTGGCGGAGCGCCTCCTCGGGGCTGCGCCGCAGCACCATCGACCAGGTCGTGCCCGCGCGGCGCACGGTGGCGCGGTCGTACTCCAGCGTGAACCACGTGTCGGACGGTCCGGGCCACTGGAGCGGGACCCAGCCGACCTGGGCCGCCGCGGCGCCCGGCCGGCCCAGCGCCAGCACGGCCACCAGCACGACCCCGGAACTCGCGATCATCCGCATCGTCCCCCTCCTCCCGCTCCGCTTCAACGATACCCCGCAGCAGGGCGTATCGGTCAGGGCGCCGTTCGCGCCTGAAACGTCCCTTTACGATCCCGCCGCGCGGCCACAGTTTCTGCGGCTCACATCGCGCCACCCTCACCACGGACCAGTGATGCGTCTCACCCCGTCGCTCCGCGGCGCCGTCGCCGCGCTCGTCGTCCTTGCCCTCGCCGGCTGCAGCCGGCCCCAGGCCCGGACCTCCCCCACGCCCCAGGGCCAGCGGCCCGACAGCACCGCCGCCGCCCGGCGCCCCGCCGCGAACCAGTCGGGTCCCAAGCCCTACAAGGATGTCATCACCGACAAGGCGCAGACGCGCTCGGGGATGTTCAAGACCCACCGGATCGACGACAAGCTGTTCTTCGAGATCCCGCGGTCGGAGTTCGGCGCCGAGATGCGGATGATCGCGCGGGCGGTGGAGTCGACGCTGCAGGCGCCCGGCGGGTTCTTCGGTGGCGGCGCGCAGGGGCTGATCCGCTGGGAGCACCGCGGCGACCACGTGGTGCTGCGCGAGCGGTCGTACAACGTCACCGCCGACAGCAGCGACAACATCTATCGCCAGGTCTCCGGCTTCCAGAACGGCCCGGTGATCATGCGCTTCGACGTCGCGGCGTACAACCCGGCCGACAGCGCCGTGGTGATCGACGTCACCGACCTCTTCCTGACCTACAAGTCGGAGATGGGCCAGGTGCAGGGGACCAGCAAGGATCGCAGCTGGTTCGAGCACGTGGCGCCGTTCGCGCGCAACGTCGAGGTCGAGGCCACCATCACCGGCAACACCCGGCCGCCGGGCGCGCCGCAGACCGCGCAGCCGTCGAGCCAGACGGTGCGGATGCACTGGAGCATGCTCAAGCTCCCCGATGTGCCGATGATGCCGCGCCTCGAGGACGACCGCGTCGGCTACATCTCGACCTCGTACTATGACTTCTCGTCGCGCAAGCACGAGTCCGAGCTCAAGCGGATCATCCACCGCTTCAAGCTGGTGCCCAGCGACACCGCGGCCTTCCGTCGCGGCGAGCTGGTCGAGCCGGTCGAGCCGATCATCTACTGGATCGACCCGGCCACGCCCGAGTGGATGAAGCCGTGGGTCAAGGTCGGGGTGGACAAGTGGAACGTGGCCTTCGAGGCCGCCGGCTTCCGCAACGCCATCCGCGGCGAGTACGCCCCGGCCGACGACCCGGACTGGTCGATCTACGACCTGCGCCACTCGATCATCTACTGGCGGCCGTCGACGGTGGCGAACGCCACCGGCGGCCAGATCACCGACCCGCGCTCGGGGCAGATCCTCAAGGGCGAGGTCAACATGTACCACAACATCATGGACCTCCAGCAGCGGTGGTACTTCGTGCAGGTGTCGCCGCTCGACCCGCGGGCGCAGGTGCTGCCGATGCCCGACTCGCTGATGGGCCGCCTGGTGGAGTACGTGGTGACCCACGAGATCGGCCACTCGATCGGCTTCCCGCACAACATGAAGGCGTCGGCGATGTACCCGGTCGACTCGATCCGCTCGCGCACCTTCCTCGAGCGGATGAACGGCCATGTGGCCACGCTGATGGACTACTCGCGCTTCAACTACGTGGCGCAGCCCGAGGACAGCATCCCGCCGCACCTGCTGATCCCGCAGGTCGGCCCGTACGACATCTATGCCGTGCGCTGGGGCTACCGCCCGATCCTGGGCGCGCGGACCCCGGAAGAGGAGAAGCCCACCCTCGATCGCTGGTCGCGGGAGCAGGACACCATCCCGTGGTTCCGCTTCACCACCGGGGACTCGCCCAACGACCCCGAGGCGCTCACCGAGGCGGTCGGCGATGCCGACGCGGTGCAGGCCACCGAGCTCGGCCTCCGGAACCTGCGCCGGGTGATGGCCAACCTGCGTCGCGCCACCGAGAAGCCGGGCGAGGACTACTCGCTGATGTCGACGATGTACGGCGAGTCGGTGGGCCAGTGGGGCCGCTACATGCGGCACGTCGCCGCGATCATCGGCGGCGCGATCACCCAGGAGAAGCTCGGCACCGGCCGGCGCTTCGAGCCGATGAGCAAGGCCCGCCAGCAGGAGGCGATGCGGTTCATCGCCGAGAACGCCTTCACCGTGCCGGAGATGTTCCTCGACGAGGAGATCCTCTGGCGCATCGAGGCGCGCGGCGCGGTCGACCGCATCCGCAATGCGCAGACCTCGCTGTTCGCCACCCTGCTCCAGCCGGCGAAGCTCAACACGCTGGTGGAGTACGAGGCGATGCTCGGCAGCTCGACCTACACCCTCGGCGAGTACATGGCCGACATGCGCCGTGCGGTGTGGAGCGAGATCATCGGCGGCGGTCGCGTGGACATCGACATCCACCGCCGCAACCTGCAGCGCGCGTGGCTCGACCGGGTCAACGCCGAGCTCAACCCGACCGACCAGCAGCTGCAGCAGGAGTCGGCCGTCGCGCAGTTCGCCCCGCGCCCGCCGCGCTGGGGCAACGATGTCCGCGCGATGTACAAGGCCGAGCTGCAGGCGGTCGACCGGATGGCGCAGCAGGCCATCGGCCGCTCGGCGAACACGATCACCCGCGTGCACCTCCAGGACGTGCGCGACGAGATCGCCAAGACGCTGGAGGCGGGGAGGAACTGACCCGTCCCGGGTGACGGGAGACTGTCACCCCGAGCGAGCTGCAACCCCGAGCGAAGCGAGGGGGCAGCGACCGAGGGGGCGGAGCCAACCGAATGCATGGCTCCGCCCCCTCGCTGCGCTCGGGGTGACAGTCCTCAATCCACCCGCATCCCCGCCAGCGCCCGCGCGAGGAACTCCTCGCGGAACCGATGCCACCTGGCCGGGTCGGCCTCGAGCGCGGCAACCGTGAGCCCGTGCTGCGCCAGGTCCTCGACGTAGATCACCATCAGCTCGTCCATCGCCGGCTCACCCAGCAGCCACACCAGCCGCACCCGCGCGAGGTCGGGCCCGAACGTGAACCCCTCCGCCTCCACCCGCCGGCGCGCCGCCTCGCCATCCGATCCGGGCGGGTCGCTGAGACCGCTCGGCGGGTAGTACCGGAACGCCACTCGCCACGGCACTTCACCGCGCACCACCAGCGAGTCGCGGCCGTAGTCGTACGGCCGCGCGCCGGGCGGCTTCCCCTCGAACTGCAACCAGTAGAAGCGCTGCACCCGGTTGCCCGCAGCCTCGACCCAGAAGTGCTGCTCGGCCCGTGATCCGCCACCAAGCGTGATGGTCTGCGTTCCGACGTAGCGGAGCGCCGAGTCCATCGCGATCCGCGCCGCGGGGAGCGTGTCGGAGGTGACGACGTTGCTGGTGACGGGGCGTTGGGCCGTGAGCGTCCCCGCCGCGAGGACCAGGGAGAACGGAACGACGGAACGACGGAGCCACCTGCAGGCGCGCCGTTCACGGCGCGCGATGCCGGCATCGCGCACCCCAAGGGGTGCGCCCGCGGGAACCGGTTCTCGGTCGTTCGGTCGTTCGGTCCTCGGTGATCCCGTCATCGGATGCTGATCTCCACGCCATGTTCCTCCGCCAGCTCGCGCAGGAAGCGTTGCGCCTCGCGCCGCAGCTCTCGACGCCAGTCGTTGCCGTCTCCGTCCAGCTGAAGTTCGATGTCGGGCCACTCGAACCGGAAGCAGCCGCGATCAGGCGGCGCGGTGCCCTCGAGGAAATACTCGCGCGCGCCGCAGGCATCGAACCAGCCATTGCCACCCTGGCTCACGTGCACCAGTTCCACCCCGTCCGGCGCCGCGAACCGGTCGCGCTGGGCCTGGCGCGGCACCGCGCCAAGGAACCGGGAGGCGATCGGCACCGCGGCACTCGCCCCGGTGTGCTGAAGCGAGCGGCCGTCGTCGAACCCGACCCACACGCCCACCACCAGCGTCGGCGAGTACGCCACGAACCACGCGTCGCGCCAGTCGTTGGACGTGCCGGTCTTCCCCGCCAGGTCGCCGCGATAACCGGTGCCCGCGAGTCCGCTCGCCGTGCCACGGATCACCGCTCCCTCGAGTGCCGTGGTGACGAGGAAGACCGACGCGGGATCGGCCACCTGCACCGGCGCCGACCGTGCCGAAGCCTGGACCTCCTCCTCGCCTCGGCGGTGCCCGAGGATGGTGCGCGTCGGTGCCAGCAACCCTTCGGCCGCGAACACGCCGTAGCTGCGCACCAGCTCGAGCAGCGTCACCTCCGACGAGCCGAGCGCCAGCGACGGCACGGCGCGGAGATCGCTGGTGATGCCGAGTCGCCGGGCGGTGGCCACCACGCGCTCCGGTCCAAGCTCCAGGCCCATCCGCGCGAACGGCACGTTGAGCGACTGCTCGATTGCTTGCCGCACCGTCACCGGACCGCGGAAGGTGCCGTCGTAGTTGGCGGGCTGCCATGGACCGGACCGCGTGCGCACCGAGATCGGCTCGTCCTCCACCACCGACGCCAGCGTGTAGGCCGGCACGTCGTCGCCTTCGCGCCCCAGCGCAGCAAGCGCCACCACCGGCTTGAACGCGCTCCCCGGCTGGCGTCGCGCATCGACCGCGCGATTGAACTGTGAGGCGCCGTACTGTCGTCCGCCGACCATCGCCAGCACGTCACCGGTGCGCGGATCGATCGCCACCAGCGCGGCCTGCGCCTCGGCCATGCGCAGTCGGTCGAGTCCCTGCCGCACCGCCCGCTCCGCCGCGCGCTGCAGCGAGGCGTCGAGCGTGGTGTAGAGCGCGCCCCCGCGCGCCGGGAGGCCGCGCGGCTGGTCGCGGCGCACCAGGTCGCGGAAGTAGCGCGCGTCGATCGGATCGCGACCCGGCATCCGCACCCGCACCGCGCCGCGACTCGCCCGCTCCGCCTCGCGCCCGCTGATCCGGTACTGCTCCTGCATCAGGCGCAGCACCAGGTCGCGTCGCTGCCGGGCATCGTCGGGATGACGGTGCGGTGCCAGCCGATTGGGAGCATGGATCATCCCCGCCAGCACCGCCGACTCGGCCAGCGAGAGCTCGTCCACGTCGCGATCGAAGTAGTGGCGCGCGGCGGCCGGGAAGCCGTGGATCGCGCGGCCGCCGTCCTGGCCGAGGTATACCTCGTTGAGGTACGCCTCGAGGATCTCGGCCTTCTCGTGGCGCAGCTCGACGGCGATCGCCAGCGCCGCCTCGCGCAACTTGCGCAGCGGCGTGCGCCGCGCGTCGAGCCAGAGGTTCTTGGCCAGTTGCTGGGTGATCGTGCTGGCGCCCTCGGCGATCCCGCCGGCGCGCACGTTGGCCACCATCGCCCCGGCGATCCGCCGCAGGTCGAGTCCGCCGTGGTCGTGGAACCGCTGGTCCTCGACCGCCAGCACCGCGTCGATCAGGTGATCAGGAAAGTCGTCGAGGACGGTGGGGATCCGCACCTCGTCCGGTCCGTCGGCAAGCGAGCCGATCCGCACCGCCGCGGCACGCTCGCTCCCCGCCCCCCACGCAGCGGGTCGGGTGTAGACGGCGGTGGGGACGCGCGCCTCGATCGGGCCGAGCCGGCCGCGAATCGCGGCCTCGAGAGTGATCGCGACCGCTCCGGTGACCAGCAGCGCGAGCGCGGCAAGGCCCACGCGGCGGCGGGTGAGCCGCGGCCGCAGCCACGCCATCGCAGCTCGTGCACGGGAACTGATCGCCTGCCAGGTCATCGGGTCCGACCTCCGGATGGCGTCGGTGCTACCCGACGAGCCCCGGATCGATCTGGTTTCAGGATGAAACAGATGAAACGTCTACTCGGTGGGGGACACCCCCGGCCGCTCGGGCCACACGGCGTCGGGGGCGGCAGGTTCGGGCTGTTCCGGTCCCAGCCGCTCGGCCCGGACATCGGCCCGGATGAAGTTCTCCGGCGCCACCGGCGACGCCGCCAACCGGCGCAGCATCGCCAGCTGGCCGACGTGGGTCATCGTGTCGGCGAGCGGCCCCTGCAGTAGTTGCTGGTGGGAGATCGACAACGGCGAGCCGCGCTCGAGGTGACCGGCGACCTCCTCGAGCTTGGCATGGAAGCGAACCACCTCGTCGTCCCACGTGGCCAGTCGCTCCGGGCGGAACGGATACGATCCGCCCTCGAACAGCGTCACCGCATATCCCATCAGCGAGGTCATGTGGCCGAGCAACTCGGCTGGCGTGCGCACCTGATTGCCGGGATCGAAGTCGGGAAACTCCGGCGGTGCGCCGCGCAACGCCTTCTGGGTGCGGTACGCGATCGCCGCGAGGAAGTGCCGCAGCATCTCGCGCTCGATCCGGTTCCGGTTCGTGTCGTCGGTCACTCCGTCCTCCGTCCTCCGTCCCCCGTCGCCCCTTCACCCTTCACCCTTCACCCTTCACCGACAAATGAATAACGCCCCGGCTCATCACCGGGGCGTCATCCAACTCGAGATCATCCGGGTCAGATCTTGGCTGCCAGGTCGCGCACCGCGGCGGCGAGCATCTGCACCTTGCGCGGATTGCGCGCGTTGGCGGCCTCGGCCACCAGCTCGCGCTCGAGGGCCCGGAGCGTCGACTGCCGCTCGGTCATGCCGGCCCGCTCGGCGGTCGCGAGGATCTGGCGCACCGCCGCGATCCGGTTCGAGCCCAGCCCGTTGTCGCGCTCGAGCTGGTCGAGGTAGGCCCGCGCCAGCGAGTAGCTGGCCGGCCAGGTGAACTGCGGCTGGCCCTGGGCATTGAGGTAGTCGAGCCGCACCGTGTTGGCCGCGTCGATCTCGTTGCGGGTCAGGAACGGGCTCGGGGTGAGCTCGAGGATGTCGAGTCCGCGAGCGATCTCCGACGACACGATCGCACCGTTGTACCAGTACACCGACCAGCTGCCGCCGTTGCCCATCTCGTTGGCATCCACCGGCCCGCGGTCGAAGAACGCGATCTCGACCGGGTTCGCCACGTCGGTCCAGTCCATCACCGAGATGCCGCCCTGGTACCACGCCTGCACCATCACGTCGCGACCCGGGATCGGGATCAGCGACCCGTTGTGCGCCACGCAGTTCTCCAGCGAGGTCTGCGGAGCCGGGAGCTTGTAATAGCTCTTGAAGTGCATCTTGCGGTTCTGG
>CALGOK010000072.1 GCA_937961295.1 uncultured Gemmatimonadota bacterium | reverse complement strand
CCGGCTCGGCCGTCTCCGCAGCCAGCAGTGCGGCCGCGGCAGCCGCGCCCGCCGCCGCGACGGGCACGGGGCGGACGACCCGCTGCGCCAGCGGCAGCGCCGGCGGAGCCACCCGCAGGCGACCGTAGCCCAGGCCCATGAGCAGCACCACGGCCATCGGATCGGACGCCATCTCACCGCACACCCCCGCGCCGATGTCCGCTGCCGCGGCGGCGCGACACACCGTGTCGAGCTGGCGCACCACCGCCGGATGGAGCGAGGAGAACCGATGGGCGAGGCGCGCGTTGCCGCGATCGACTGCGAGGGTGTACTGCGTGAGCTCGTTGCTCCCCACGCTGAGGGACGACGGCTCGCGGGCGAGCGCTTCGGCGCGCGCCACCGCGGCGGGCGTCTCGATCATCACGCCGGTGGTCAGGTCGGCGGCGGCGCGCACGCCCGCCGCGCGAAGGCCCGCCGCCTCCTCGGCGACCATCGCGCGCACCGCGCGCAGTTCTTCGACTGCGATCACCATCGGCAGCATCAGCTGGACGTCGCGGTCGGCGGCGGCGCGCAGCATGGCGCGCAGCTGCGGCCGGAAGATCTCCGGCTGGTCGAGGCAGACCCGGATCGAGCGCCAGCCCAGGAACGGATTGGCCTCGTGCGGCGCGGCGAACGACACCGGGAACTTGTCCCCGCCGAGGTCGTAGCTGCGCACCACCACCGGGTGGCCCGCGAAGGCCGCGCCGACGCGGCGATAGTACTCCGTCTGCTCGTCCTCGGAGGGGAGCGCGGTGCGGCCGGTGACCAGGAACTCGGTGCGCAGCAAGCCGACACCCTCGGCGCCGTTGCGCACCGCGACCTCGATCTCCTCCGGCAGGTCGACGTTGCCGAGCAGCTCGATGCGGTGGCCGTCCGGGGTCGCTGCGGGCTCGCCGGCGATGCCCTCGAGCTGCAGCTCCAGCTTGGCGCGCCGCGTGGCCTGCAACCGGGCGGCGTCGAGCTCGTCCAGTGTCGGGTCGACGATGACGGTGCCCGAGTGGCCGTCGAGGAGCACCACCACCCCCTCGCGGATCCGGTCCATCGCACCGCTCGCGCCCATCACCGCCGGGATGCCGAGCGAGTGCGCGAGGATCGCCGCGTGCGAGGTGCGGGTGCCCTCCTCGCTGATCACCCCGACGACGTGGTCGCGGTCGAGCTGCACCGTGAGTCCCGGCGACAGCTCCCGCGCCACCAGCACCACCTCGCCCTCGATGTCGCCAAGCCAGGCTTCCTCGGTCGCGCGGCCCATGAGGTGGGCCAGCATGCGGAGCTGGATCGCGTTGAGGTCGGCGAGGCGATCGCGGAGCACCGACACCTGCGCGCGCTGCCACGCGTTGCGGATCTCCAGCGCCTTGAACTCGTAGGCGGTCTCCGCCGCGAGGTTGTTCTTGAGGATCAGCGCCTCGACGCCCTGCAGGAACTCCTCGTCCTGCGCCATCATGATCTGGGCGTCGAAGATGCCGGCTTCCTCGGGGCCGGCGCGCTGCAGCGTGCGGCGGCGCAGCCCCTCGAGCTGGTCGACCACCTCGCTCACCGCGTCGCGCAGCCGGGTGATCTCGCGGTCCACATCGCTCGGCGCCACGGTGCGGTCGGGCACGTCGGGGAACGACCACCGCACGGCGACGGCCGGGGCGATCGCCAGCCCCGGCGACACCCCGACGCCGCGCAGCAGCCGATCCTCGCTCACTCGTCGAATCCCCCGTCGACCAGCCGGTGCAGCGCTTCCACGGCCGCCTCGGCATCGTCGCCGTCGGCGCGGATCGTCACGACGGCACCGCATTCGGCCGAGAGCATCATCACGCCCATGATGCTCTTGCCGTTGACAGCCTGGCCCTCGCGCTCGACCTCGACGGCGGACTTGAACGACGACGCCAGGCGCACGAACTTCGCCGCCGGCCTCGCGTGCAGCCCGAGCTCGTTCCGGATGGTCACCGACCGCTCGATCATCGCGCCCCCGCCATGTAGAGGAGTGCCACCACCATCAGCGCCAGCCCGAACCGCACCCCGGTGATCCGGGTTCGGGTGCGTGGCCAGAGCATCAGTCCCAACCCCGCCGTCGCCGCTCCGAGCACCAGCAGCGTTCCCGTGCCATCGGTCCCGGCGAGGAGCCACCCAGCCACGATCGGCACCCCGAGCCCGACACCGAACGCCCCGGCACGCTGCGCGTCGCTCGCGGCGCGCGGGAGCCACGACCGCTGCAGCGCCGCGCCGACATTGAGTCCCTCGGCCAGCCCGAGGTCGAGACCCCAGCGGGTGATCCAGAATCGCCAGGCGTTGTGCGCCACCAGCAGCAGCGGCACGGTCCACCAGCCGATCCACGGCAGCGCGGCGAGCGCGATCCCCATCATGGCCGGCACCTCGCCAGCCCAGATGAGCTGGTCGCCCATGGCGCCCAGCGGCCCCGAGAGTGCGGTCCGGAGCCGGGAGATCGCCGGACCCGGCACGCCGTCGCGCTCGGCCCGCACCACGGCACCGACGGCCACCCCCGCAAGGTAGGGGTGCGAGTTGAAGTACTCCGCCGAGCGGGCCACCGCGGCCCGGCGTTCCTCGGGCGGACGGTCGCGGTAGTGGCTCCTGAGGAGCGGGGCGGCGGCGTGCCCCACCCCGATCCCGGCCATCCGCTCGTAGGTCCATGCCGCCTGGACGCCGAGCAGGCGGATCAGGGTCTGACCGCGCGGGGTCATCGCCAGAGCACCACGAGGAGGCCGGTCGCCAGGCCGACGGCCAGCCAGCGCCGGCGCGCCCCGGTCCCCGCGCTGCGCGCCGCCCCGCCGATCCCTGCCGCGAGCCCGCCGGCCAGCACGGCCCAGTCGAGCAGGTGCCGGTGGGCCACGTGGTCCCACGGCACCAGGTGCACCAGCCACGCCGCGACGAGGCCCATCGCGGAGAGGATCGCCCCGCGGCGCATGTCGCGCAGCAGGCCGTTGCGCTGCAGGTCCCAGATGGCCCTTGCATCGCCAGCCGCCACTCGGGCGAGGTTCGCCCCGACCGACTGCGCGTTGCGGCGCCGGTGCAGGTGCAGGCTCACCCCACCGAGCAGTCCGAGCGGCAGGCCCACCAGCCCCGCGACGCCGATGGCGCTGGCCCCCGGGATGAGCGCCGCCGCTGCCCCCGCGGCCACCGCCCCGGGCCCGTAGTCGGGATACCGCGCCGCGCCGATCGGCAGGACCTCCAGCGCGTAGAGCTCGAGCACCGCACCGGCCACCAGGCCGGCAATCACGCTGCCCGCCATCCAGCCGGCCACCGTGGCGGCCACCAGCGGCCGTGAGAGCAGCCCCTGCGGCACCGTGACGAGGTCGACCGCCACGACGGTGCCCCACGCCAGCAGCCCGACCGCCAATAACAAGGTCACAGTGCGTCGGCTCCCACCGCCGGCGACGTGGGCAGGTCCTGCGCGACGATCCGCGCCCCGTGCTCGCCCAGCCTGGCGATCAGCGCCTCTTCCGCCTCGTCCAGGTAGAGGTAGCGGAGCTTCTCGTGGCGGCCGTCGCGGTGGTGGATGCCACCGAGGTTGATCTGGGTCACCACCTCCGGATGGGCGCGCCAGAGGGCGGCCATCGTCTCGAGGTCACCGGTGAGCAGGATCGTGGCGCGCGGGTCGGCCGCCCAGGACGGCAGCTGGTCGATCGCCTCGTCGGTGCTGGCGAACGCGATCGCCACGCCGTCGGCGGCGGCCATCCGGTAGAGATCCTGCTCCCACGGCGACGCCGCGACGGCATCGTCCACCAGCACGATCGACCGAGCCCCGAGCGGCCTGCCCCAGCCGATCACCACCTGGCCGTGCACCAGGCGATCGTCGACCCGGAACAGGACCAGCGGCATCAGCGCGTGCCGACCGCGCGGGCGCCGGCGTCGGCGACGTGCGCCGCGACCTCGTCGACCGGCCCGTCGCGGTGGAAGACGAACTCGAGCAGCATGGCGAGGTTCACGCCGGTCACGAGGCGCACCCCGGGCATCTCCTGCAGGCGGCGCATGGCGGCGAACAGGCACGAGCCGCTCGGCATGTCGATGAAGACGATCGCGGGCCCGTCGCCGACCGCCTCGGTGATCCGGCGTTCGAGGGTGCCGCGATCGCAGTCGGTGTTGCTCACGGCCACCAGCGCCTCGGCCCGCCCGGCGATCCGCTCGACCGCGTCGATCATCGCCGCGGCCACGGTCCCGTGTCCCACCACCACGCCGGTCAGCAGGCTCATTCGAAGTCGTCCCGCAGGTACTCGCGCACGCCGCGCTTCTCGCGCATCCGGCGAATGAGCCGCTCGTTGAACGCGGTCGCGACGTCGACTCCGCTGTAGCGCAGCAGGTGCATCATGGCCACCACCTCGGAGACCACCGTGATGTTCTTGCCGGGATTGAGGGGCACGATGACCTTGGGGATCGGCACGTCGAGGATCGACACGGTCTCGCGCGAGAGCCCGGTCCGGTCGGCGTCCTTGGCCGTCTCCCAGTCCTCGAGCTGCACCACCACCTCGATCCGCTTCTGCTGCCGCACCGCGCGGACGCCGAACAGCGCGGGAATGTCCACCAGCCCCACGCCGCGGATCTCCATGTGGTGGCCGGCCAGCTCGTGCCCCTGGCCGATCAGCACATCGGCGCCGCGCCGGGTGACCTTCACCACGTCGTCGGCCACCAGCCGGTGCCCGCGCTCGACGAGGTCGAGCACGCACTCGCTCTTGCCGATGCCCGAGCGTCCCATGAACAGCAGCCCCACGCCGTACACGTCGGCGAGCGAGCCGTGCAGGGTCGTGCGCGGGGCGAAGGCGTCCTCGATGATCGGCTTGATGCGGCGGTAGAACTCGGCGGTCTTCAGCTGGGTGCGCAGCACCGGGACGAGGCGGGCGCGGGCGAGTTCCAGCAGCGGCGCCGGCGGCTCGAGTCCCTTGGTGATGAAGACGACCGGCAGGTCGTACTGGAAGAATCCCTCCAGCGCGCGCGTGCGGGTGGCCTCGTCGAGCGAGGCGAGATAGGTGACCTCGGTCTCGCCGAGCACGTGCAGGCGATCGGGAATGAACCGCCCGAGATAGCCGGCCAGCACCAGTCCCGGCGAGGCGATGTCGGCGTCGGGCAGCAGCCCGTCGAGCCCCAGTTCCCCGGTGAGCGGTTCGAGCTGGAGGGTGTCCCCGGTGGCGATCAGGTCGCGAAAGCGCACGGCGCCTCAGGTCGCCGGGACGACGTGCCGCTGCGCGAGCGGCCGCTTCTGCACCCGCCGCAGCTGGCGCCGCAGCTTCTCCTCGACCTGGTCGAGGGCGCTGCGGTGGTCGCCCGCCTCCGCGCTCGCCACCAGCACCTGGCCCCCGACGCAGTGCATCCGGATCTCGGCGTGCGACTGCCCGGCGACGGTGTCGAACACCACCGTGCCCTCGAGGGCGCGGTCGCCGGCGCGGCCGAGTCGGTCCAGCACCTCGTGCGCGCGATCGCGCAGCGCGGCGTCGATGGCCAGGTTGTGGCGGGCGGAGACGGTGACATGCATCTCGGACCTCCTTCAGGGGCCGAAGGATGGCGGGGGCAGCTCCCCCGCGGCGAGCGCCTGGAGGTGGCCCTCCACCTCCCGCGCAGCGGCGTCCCACGAGTGCGCCTCGGCGTGACGGCGGGCCGCCGCTCCCAGACGGTGCACCAGATCGGCGTCGTTCGCCAGTCGCAGCATCGCCGCGGCGAGGGCGTCGGGATCGCCGTGGGGGACGAGGAGGCCGGTGGCGCCGTCACGGACGGAGTCGCGAAGGCCCGGGGAGTCCGACGCCACCGAGGGCGTCGCGCAGGCCGCCGCCTCCATCACCGTGATGCCCCACCCCTCCTTCGGAGAAGGAAACACGTTTGCCACGGCCCCCCGCAAGAGCGCCAGCTTGGCACCCTCGTCCACGAAGCCCAGGAACCGGACGCCGGCGCCCAGGCCCAGCTCTGCCGCAAGCCGTTCGAGCCGGGGGCGGTCGTCGCCCGACCCGGCGATCTCGAGCTCGAGGTCGGCCCGATCGCGGCGGGCGATCGCCATGGCCCGCAGGAGCAGGTCGACGCCCTTGTAGCGCTTGAACAGACCGGGCGGGAGCGTCAAATCCAGACCGGCGATCAGGTCGATCGACGGGCAACCGGTCAGATGGACCGTATCGTCCGGTTCGCCCATCCGGGTGACGAACCGGCACGCCAGTTCT
>CALGOK010000071.1 GCA_937961295.1 uncultured Gemmatimonadota bacterium | reverse complement strand
GGCGCCACTACGATCGGAACGAGACCGCCCCTCCGCCGGGTGGCATCCTCGAATCACTGAACCAGTTGCGGCCCGCCGGCATCGACGCGGACGCGGCGCAGGCACAGCTTGGCGCGCTGCGGATCGAGCCGGTGTTCACCGCGCACCCCACCGAGGCCACGCGCCGCACGATCCTGCTCAAGGAGCAGCGGATCGCCCGCTGGCTGCTTGACCTCGAGAATCCCTCGCTCACGCCGCTGGAACACGCCACCATCGAGGCACGCATCCGGATGGAGATCGCCACTACCTGGCAGACCGCACCACGCCCGCCGGCCCGGCCCACGGTCGAGGACGAGCGCGAGCATGTCCTCTACTACCTCCTCGGCCCGATCTACGAGGTGCTCCCCGCGCTGCACGAGTCGCTCGACGCATCGATGCAGCGCGCATACCCGTCCGCCTCACCGGATGGCGATCACCCGCTGGTCCGCTTCGCCTCCTGGGTCGGTGGCGACATGGATGGCAACCCCAACGTCAACGGGCGCACGATTCGCGACTCGCTGTCGGCACACCGTCGGGCGGTGTTGGCGCGCTACCTGGGTGAGGTCTGTGAGCTCGCCGATGTGCTGTCGCAGTCGGAATCGCGCGCAGCGGTGAGCGAGGCGGTCCGCGAGCGGATCCGGGAGTACACGGCGCTGCTCCCGGCCGCCCACACCGCCATCCCGCCGCGCCACCGCGACATGCCCTACCGCATGCTCTGCCGATTGATCGCCGCGCGCCTCGACGCGACCAGGGATGCGGGCTCGGACGGCTACGCCGCTCCCGATGCCCTGCTCGACGACCTGCAGCGGATCGCCGACAGCCTGGAGTCGCACCGTGGCAGCGGCGCCGGGCTCTTCCCGGTGCGGCGGGCGATCCAGCGGGTGCGCGCATTCGGTTTCCACCTGGCGACGCTCGATGTCCGCCAGGACGCGCTGGTGTTTCGTCAGGCGGTCGGCGCCCTGCTGTCCGACACGCAGTGGGGCGACCGCACGGCGGCCGAGCGCACCGATCGGATTCTTGCGTCGCTCGATGGCGCGACGTCCGCGGTGACCACGGACGCGGGAGTGCTCGACGAGACGCTCGACGTGTTCCGCGCCGTCGCCGAGTGCCGCGCGACGCACGGCGTGGACGCGGTGGGGCCGGTGATCATCAGCATGGCGCAGGGGACCGACGACGTGCTGGCGGTGCTGCTGCTCGCGCGCACGGCGGGATTGGTGGACGACGACGGCAGCATCCCGCTCGACGTGGCACCGCTGTTCGAGACCGTGGGCGATCTCACCGCGGCACCGGGGACCCTCACTGCGCTGCTGTCCCTGCCCCGGTACCGCGAGCATCTTCGCCGCCGTGGCAACCGCCAAATGGTGATGCTCGGCTACAGCGACAGTGCCAAGGACGGCGGGATGGCCGCCTCGCGCCACGCCCTGCACGCGGCCCAGCGCGACCTCGCCGCGATCGCGCGCGACGCCGGCATCGCGCTCACCTTCTTCCATGGGCGTGGCGGCACGGTGGGTCGCGGCGGCGGCAAGACCTATCGCGGCATCCTGGCCGCACCCGCAGGCACCGTGGCCGGCCGGCTCCGGCTCACCGAACAGGGCGAGGTGATCGACGCCAAGTACGGGCTCCGCGGCATCGCGTTCCGGACGCTCGAGCGCAGCGTGGCGGCGACGCTGCTCGCCACCGCGCTGCCCCGACCCGCTGACCCGCGCGAGGCCGAGTGGGAAGCGATGCTTGCCGAGCTGGCCGCGGTGAGCCGGGCCGCATATCGCGCGCTGGTGTGGGAGGACCCGCGGTTCACCGACTACTTCCGGCACGCCACGCCGATCGACGTGATCGAGCGGATGGCGATCGGGTCGCGGCCGGCGTCACGCCGCAGCGGGGGCGGCGTGGAGAATCTCCGTGCCATCCCGTGGGTGTTCGCGTGGACGCAGAGTCGCCACATGCTGCCGGGATGGTACGGCGTGGGGAGCGGGCTGGCGGCGCTGGTCGAGCGCCACGGTCGCGAGGCGATCGCGGAGATGGGACGCGACTGGCCATTCATGGCGACGCTGCTCGAGGACCTGCACATGGTGCTCGCCAAGTCGGATCTCGACATCGCAGCGCACTATGCCTCGCTCGCGCCCGAGACCGGCGAGGCGGTCTACGGGGTGATCCGGGCGGAGTTCGATCGCACCGTGGAGCAAGTGCTGGCGCTCACCGGCTGCGACGAGCTGCTCGACAACGACCCGACCCTGCAGCGAGCGATCCGACTCCGCAACCCGTACGTGGACCCGATGAGCTACCTGCAGGTGGGGCTGCTGGCGCGCTGGCGCGCCGATGGCCGGCCCGAGGGGCCGCACCTCGACGCGCTGTTCGAGACGGTCAACGGCATCGCGCAGGGGTTGCAGAATACGGGGTGAGCTGGCGTGAAGGGTGAAGGTGACGGGTGGGTGAAGGGTGAAGGGGAAAGCAGATCCTTCGACTTCGGCCCCTTCGGGGCCTTCGCTCAGGATGACAGCCTCGGCATGCGGCCCCTTCACCCTTCACCACCCCTCGCCCCTCGCCCCTCGCCCCTCGCCCTTCGCCCTTCGCCCCTCGCAATCACGGCACCCACGCCACGATCCGCAGCGGCCCGCCGCTGCCGCCCTGGATCTTCATCGGCAGCGCCACCACGAATGCCCCGGTCGCCGGCAGCTCGTGCAGGTTGGCCACGTTCTCGAAGCCCGGGATGTTGGCGGAGTAGAGCACCACGTGGGTCTCATACATCGTGGATTGGCCGTAGTCCACGCTCGGCGTGTCGAGCCCGAACGCCGCGATCCTGCGGTTGGCCACCAGCCACTCGGCCGCCGCCGGAGCGAGCGCCGGGAAGTGGAGGTCCGGAACCGCCTCCGGTCCCATACGGTCGGTGCCGAGATAGGCAGCCCGGTCGCCGTAGCGCTCACCCCATCCGGTGCGCAGCAGCAGGATCGCACCGTCGGGAATGCGGCCATGCTCGGCCTCCCACGCCGTGAGATCCTCGACCGTCGCCTCGTAGTCCGGCGTCGCGCGGGCGGAAACGTCCACCACCACGGCGGGTGCGATCAGCGACGACAGCGGGATCTCGTCCGCGGCCTGTCGCCCCTCGGCAAAGTGGATCGGCGCATCCAGGTGCGTCCCGCCGTGCTCCGCGGAGGTGTAGCGATAGGCGGAGTAGAAAAAGCCGGCCGGGGTGGGACCGTAGGCCAGCTCCTCAAGCGTGAATCCGGCGGTGTCGGTCGGCCAGTAGATGGTCGAGTCGGAGAACGGATGGCTGAGGTCCAGCCAGCGACCGGCGGCACCGGTGAAGGCGTCGCTGAGCGAGACGCCTGGCGCTGCGGAGCCGGGTTGGCAGGCGACAGTGGCCGCGAGGACGCCGGCAATGGCCGATGAGCGCATGAGGCCTCCAATGGCGAGGAACCCGGAAACTACGGTCGGCTGGCGGTCTCGCAATCGGGTACTGCCTGGGCGGCCCGGGCCGTCGAGCCTCCCAATCTCGAGGTGGACGGTTCGGGTTCGGCGCGGTAGGCTACCCTGCGTCCACATCCACCAGGAGGAATCCCCATGTCGCTCCGCCATCGGCTGGCCACCGTCGCGCTGTTCGGCCTCGTCGCATCCGTGCCGGGTCCCGCCGCCGCGCAGATCGAGGAAGGGCGAGTGCCGTTGCAGACAGCCCGCAGCGAGCTGGAGCGGTTCCGCGGCCGATATGCAGAGCTCTACAACCAGAAGAACGCCAAGGAACTCACCGCGATGTATGCGGAGGATGCGGTGGTGATTCTGCCCACCGGGGCAGTGGTCGCCGGCCGCACGGCGATCGGGGCGCAGTTTGCGGCGGACGCGCCCAATTGGCCGCACATGGTGATCGAATCGGATTCGGTGCGGGTGTGGGGCAACACGGCCACCGATTTCGGGACGGTCAAGGTGCACCCCGCGGGCGGTGGCGAGATCGTCAGTCGCTACCTGGTGGTGCTCCGGCGCGGATACCAGGACTGGTCGCTGGTGCACGTGGCACAGGTGCCGGCCGGGAACTGACCGGTGGCACCCGGGATGGAGGGGCCGGCAGTCGTCCGCCCCCTTCATTCTGGGCCGTGTTCGTTCCTAGGACTTGGTCCACACCGCCAGCTCGTTGCCGCTCGGATCGCTGAAGTGGAAGCGCCGCCCTCCGGGAAATTCGAACGGCTCGCTGCTGATCCCCCCGCCGGCGCGCGTCACCGCGTCGCGTGACGCCTCGAGGTCGTCGGAGTAGAGGATCACCAGCGGTCCGCCAACCTTCACGAGCACGTCCGAGCGCATCCCGCCCATCTCCCCGTCGCCCAGCTTGATGCCGGCATAGTCGGGGCCGTAGTCAGTGAACTCCCAGCCGAACGCCTCCCGGTAGAACCGCTGTGCCGCCTGCATGTCGGAGACGGTCAGCTCGATGTAGTCGATGCGATGGTGGGACTGCGTGCCGAGAGTCACAATGGCCTCCGGTTCCGGTAACGGGTGACGGGCAGCGCGGGAATCCGGCACCGCCTACTCCTCGCCGATGTCCTCGTTCCACACCTCAGGGTGGCGCTGGATGAACCCGGCGAGGAGTTCGCGGCACTCACGATCATCGAGGTCGATCACCTCGACGCCGCGCTCGCGCAGCCAGGCGATCCCGCCCTGAAAGGTGCGCGACTCGCCCACGACCACCGTGCCGATGCCGAACTGCACCACCAGGCCGCTGCAGTACCAGCACGGCGCCAGAGTGGTGACCATGATCGTGTCGCGATAGCTGCGCTGGCGTCCGGCCTTGCGGAAGGCGTCGGTCTCGCCGTGAATGCTGGGATCCCCCTCCTGCACCCGGCGGTTGTGGCCGCGGCCCAGCAACGTGCCATCGTGCCGAAACAGCGCCGCGCCGATCGGCACGCCACCCTCGGCGAGGCCCTGCCGGGCCTCCTCGATGGCGACGCGGAGCATCGCGGCGTGGTCGGCTGCACTCATGCGGTGAAGGGTAAGAGCTTGCCCCGAGCGCCGCGAGGGGGCGATGAGTGACGGGTGGAGGGGGAACGGATGGGACACCTCTTCCCCTCGCCCGTTACCCTTCATCGGTCACGCGTCACCCGTTCCCTGTCACCGCTGCACGGATCTCGCCCATGCCCGTTGACTGGCACGTCTCGCTCGCCACCGGCGAATCCGATTGGCGGGGAATCCTCGCCCTGCAGCGGGCCACGCACGAGCCCTCAGCCGACGGCTTCACCACCGTGCAGCACACGCTGCCGCTGCTGCGCCGGTTCCACGAGCTGGCACCGAGCGTGGTGGCGCGGGACGGTGAGGGGACGGTGGTGGGGTACGCGCTCACCATGCTGCTCGAGCTGGCCGACCAGGTGCCGGTGCTCGCCCCGATGTTCGCCGAGCTGGCCGCGTTGCCGGTGCTCCGCGACGCGCGGTGGTATGTCATGGGCCAGGTGGCAGTCGCGAGGGAGTTCCGCGGCACGGGGGTGTTCGACGCCCTCTACACCGGACACCGGGAGCACTACGCGCGCGAGTTCGACTGGCTGGTCACCGAGGTGTCGGAGCGCAACCCGCGCTCCCTCGCCGCGCACCGCCGAGTGGGCTTCGAGACGCTGCGGCGCTACGCGCATGACGACCAGTGGTGGCAGGTGATCGGCTGGCGACTGCGACAGGCGAGGGGCGAAGGGCGAGGGGCGTGAAGCAGATCCGCCCTTCGCCCTTCGCCCCTCGCCTGTCGCGCTAGAGCAGCACCGCCGTCGCCATTCCCAGCAGCAGGCCGAAGCCGCACACGTCGGTGAACGCGGTCACGAACACCGAGCTCGCCACGGCGGGATCGACCCCCATCCGCTCGAGCATCACCGGGACGAACGACCCGGCAAATCCGGCGACGAACAGGTTGAGCGTCATCGCCAGGAACACCACCATCCCAAGCCGCCAGCTCTCGCCCAGCAGCACGGCGACGACCGACACGACGATGCCGATGGCCGCGCCGTTGAGCGCGCCCACGAGCACCTCCTTGCCGATCACCGAGCGCAGCCGGGTGGTGGGCACCTGCCCGAGCGAGAGCCGGCGCACCGTGACGGCGAGCGCCTGGGTGCCCGCGTTGCCGCCCATCCCGGCGATGATCGGCATCCACACCGCCAGCACCGCCAGCCGCTCGATCGATCCCTTGAAGAAGTAGACCACCGCCGCCGCCGAGAAGGCGGTGAGCAGGTTGACGTAGAGCCACGGGAGCCGGCTCCGCACCGCATCGGGCCACGAGGCGCCGAGCTCCTCGTCCGGCGACACGCCGCCGAAGCGCAGCAGGTCCTCGGTCGCCTCGGCCTCGGCGACGTCGATCACGTCGTCGTAGGTGACGCGACCGAGCAGCCGCCCGGCGGCATCGACCACCGGCACCGACGGCACGTTGTACCGCGCCATCATCCGGGCCACTTCCTCCTGGTCCACGTCCGCGGCCACGCGCACGTCGCTCTCGTCCATCACGTCCCGGACGAGGCGCTCGTTGTTGCTGACCACCAGCTGCTTGAACGACAGCATCCCCACCAGTCGGCGGGACGTGTCGATCACGTAGATCTCGGTCACGTCCTCGACGTCCTCGGCCTGGCGCCGGATCGCCTCCAGCGCGAGCCCCACGGTGTCGAGGTCGGTGACCGTGACCACGTGGGTGGTCATCACGCCACCGGCGGTCTCCTCGTCGTAGCGCAGCAGCCGGTCGACGTCGCTGCGGTCGGCCACCTCGGCGAGGATGCGTTCCTGCTGCTCCGGCTCCAGCTCGCCGAGGATGTCGGCCGCGTCGTCGTCCTCGAGCCGCTCGACGATCTGCGCCGCGTGCCCCGGGTCGAGCGCCGCCAGCGTCTCCTCGGCGTGCGCATCGTCGGGCATCTCGACCAGTGCCTGCGACGACAGCTCGGCCGGCAGGACGCGAACCAGTGCGATGCGGTCGTCCTCGTCGAGCGCGGCCAGCACGTCGGCGAGGTCGGCGGGTTCGAGGTCCCAGGCGCGCTCGATGAACGCCTCGAGGTGGCCCTCGTGAACCAGGGCGACCAGCTCCTCGAGCCGTTCCTCCTCGGGCAGCGTCATCGCGGCTCCCGGTCGAGGACCAGTGGCTGCGGCGTGCCGCGGCGCACCACGAGGCGGTCGATCCGGACGGCGGACGCGGACACCACGTCGACATCCAGCGCGGCGAGCCGGAATCGCTCGCCGGCCACCGGAATCCGGCCGAGCCGCTCGACCAGCAGGCCGGCAAAGGTGGCGGCCTCGCCGGGTGGCACCGTCACGCCGAAGTGCTCCGCCACGCTGTCGGTCGTGGCACTGCCGTCGATCTCGAGGAAGTCGGCGAGCACCGGCGCGATCGGCACCCCCGCCTCGTCCTCGTCGGCGATCTCGCCGACCAGCGCCTCTAGCAGGTCCTCGAGGGTCACCACTCCCGCAGTACCGCCGAACTCGTCGAGCACCACGGCGAAGTGCCGGCGGTCGCGCTGCATGTCGAGCAGCAGGTCGGCGCCGCTGCGCGACGCAGGCGCGTGCGCCACCGGTCGGATCGGGAGCGGGTCGTCGGGCTCGAGCTTGAAGAGATCGAAGGCATGCACCATCCCGACGATCTCGTCGAGCGAGTCGCGATACACCGGCAACCGGGTGTAGCCGCTCTCGGCGAAGGTCCGCAGCACGTCATGGCGGGACGTCTCGGC
>CALGOK010000070.1 GCA_937961295.1 uncultured Gemmatimonadota bacterium | reverse complement strand
GAGCGCGATCTCGGTGACCAGCAGGATCGCGCCGCGATCGTCGGCGAGCAGTTGCCGGATCCGCTCGAGGTACACCGCGGTCTTTCCCGATCCCGTGACGCCGAAGAGCAGCGCCTCCTCCCCCGGCTCGAGCGCCGCAAGCCGGTCGAGCGCCTTCTGCTGCGCCGGGCTCAGCCGCTCCGGTGGCGGCGTGGCGGCAAGCCCGGCGAACGGGTCGCGATTCGCTTCCACCGGCTCGATCGCCACCAGGCCGTCGGCCACCATCGCGCGCAGCGGTCCCTCGGTCGACCCGGCCGTATCGAGGAGCGTGCGCACCTCGAGGCGGCCACCCGCGGTCTCGAGCGCCTCGTACAGTCGAGCGCGGGCCGGCGCGCGCCGGAACCGCTCCTCGCGCTCCAGCAGTGGCAGGGACTCACCCACGATCGCGGCGACCCGGGTCGTGGCGAGGCCGCCGCCGGTGTCGGGTGGCACGACCTCCATGGCGATGGCGCCGATCAACGTCACGGCGATGATCAGCACGGCAAGGGCGCCGATGCGCTGGAGGCGATCGGCCGCGTCCCACATGTCGCGCCTGAGTGCCCGCGATGCCCCGCGCACGGCGCCGGTGCCGCCTCGCCGCACCAGCCAGTCGAGCAGCGCACCCGCCGTGCCGCCCAGCCGGCGCGGGTGCCCCTCGAGGAGTCGCAGCTCCACGGTGGACGCGCCCCAGAGCGCCGCCGGCAGCATGGCGCGCAGCATCATCCCCGGCGGGGCTCCCCAGTGGCGCGCCGCCTCGCCGGCCAGCGCCAGCAGCGGTGCCGGCAGGGCCGGCTCCGGGTCGGGCGCCCCGAGCAGGTCGCGCACGGTGCCAGGCGGCGGCTCATCGTCGATGGCGACGACGAGGCCGATCATCTCGCGCGCACGCACCGGAACGACGACGCGCGCTCCGGGGAGCGCGCGGTCGGCGAGGGCGGTCGGGATCCGGTAGCGGTACGGCGTCGCCACGGGGAGCGGCAGCGCCACGTGCGCGTACAGCGTGACCGTCACCGCCGGCGCACCCCCAGCCCCGGCCCGTCGGGAATCCGGACCTGGCCGCCCGCGATGGTCGCCCCGACGAACGGATCCTGCGAGAGGAGCGCCGCGCCGTCGAGGTCGACGACGTCGACCAGCGGCGTGAAGTGCGCCGCGGCGGTGATGCCGAGCGACGACTCGATCATGCAGCCCACCATCACGATCATCCCGTGGGCCCGGGCGATCGCGATCATCCGCAGTGCCTCGCGGAGCGAGCCGCACTTGGCGAGCTTGATGTTGATGCCGTCCACCCGCCCCACCAGCCGCGGGATGTCGTGCGACGTGACGCAACTCTCGTCGGCGATCACCGGCATGCGCGAATGGGCGCGCACCCGCGCCAGTCCGTCGAGGTCGGCGGGCGCCACCGGCTGCTCGAGCACCGTCACGCCGAACTCCTCGAGCACGGGCAGCATCTGCACCGCGTGTGGCGCCGTCCAGCCGCAGTTGGCGTCGACCCGCAGCTCCTTGTCGGTCGCCGAGCGGATCGCCTCCAGCAGCTCGAGGTCGCGATCGCCACCCAGCTTGATCTTGAGGATCGGATACTCCGCCGCCTCGCCGACCTTCTTCCGCACCATGTCCGCCGTGTCCATCCCGATGGTGAATGTCGACAGCGGGGCGGCCGCGGGGTCGAGCCCCCAGTAGCGGCAGAGCGGCAGCCCGGCGCGCTTGGCCACCAGGTCGTGCAGCGCCGCCGAGATGGCGACCCGGGCCGCCGCGTTGCGGCCCAGCGCGGCAAGCATCCGCGCCTCGATTGCCTCGAGCTGTTGCGGATCGTCGCCGAGCACCGCGGCGTAGCTGGGCAGCGCCGCCTGCACGGTGTCGAGCGTCTCGCCGTAGAACCGGGTCGCCGCCGCCTCGCCCCACCCCTCGACGCCGTCGCCGTCGGTGATCTTCACCATCACGGTGCGATAGTCCGACTGCCCGCCTCGCGCGATGATGAACGGGTGGCGGGTGCGGAGCGAGAGGAGTTCGGTGGTCAGCGTCAGCATGGTTCGTGTCCAGGGGCGAGTGCGACGGGCGAGGGGCGAGGGGCGAGGGGCGAGGCGATCGACGGCAGGTAATCTACCCGCCCTTCGCCCCTCGCCCCTTGCGAGTCGCCCCACCCATGGCCGCCACCGTGGCCAGCACCCCGTCGGCGAGGCGTTCCGGGGCGTAGCCGCCCTCCATCACCCCCACCAGCGGCGCGTCGGGCCAGCGGTCGCGCAGGCGAGCGACCAGGGTGGCGTAGTCCTCGGGCTCGAGGGTGAATCCGCCGAGCGGGTCACCGGCCATCGCGTCGTAGCCCGCGCTCACGAAGATCGCGTCGGGCATCCAGCCGTCGCCCGCGGCCTCGATCGCCGCCCAGAGCTCGGCGACATACTGCGCGCGGGAGAGCCCCGGCGGCAGCGGCACGTTGAAGCAGTTGCCGACGCCGCGCTCGCTGGCCATCCCGGTGCCGGGATACCACGGATGCTGGTGCATCGACACGAATCGCGTGGCATCCTCGCGTGCGACGATGTCCTGCGTGCCGTTGCCGTGGTGCACATCCCAGTCGACGATCAGGGCGCGCTCGGCGCCCGCCAGGCGCGCCTGCGCCACCGCGCAGGTAACGAGGTTCACCGGGCAGAAGCCCATCGCGAGATCGGCGGAAGCGTGGTGCCCGGGCGTAAAATCTATTATCGCGATCGCGAGCAAGCAGCTGGGGCGTCGCACGTGACGATTGCCGGAACGTGGCAGACATCACCATCAGCTTGACCAGTCGCTTGACATCCCAACCTGTTTCGCGAAAGTGAA
>CALGOK010000069.1 GCA_937961295.1 uncultured Gemmatimonadota bacterium | reverse complement strand
ATGGTGGTGGCGGCTTCTGGCAGCCGTGCTCCGCCTGAGGTGCACACGAGCACCAGCGGGACCTTCTGGTCGGCCTAGCGTCGCGCGAGTCGGGTCACCTTCTCGCCCACCACCGAGCCCATCGAGCCGCCCATGAAGCGGAAGTTCATCACGCCCAGGTGGAGCGGCATTCCCTCGAGCTTGGCCTGGCCGGTGTAGATGGCGTCCGACCCGCCGGTCTTGCGGCGCGCGGCGACGAGCCGGTC
Source organism: uncultured Gemmatimonadota bacterium (assembly GCA_937961295.1). Classification (GTDB taxonomy): domain Bacteria; phylum Gemmatimonadota; class Gemmatimonadetes; order Gemmatimonadales; family GWC2-71-9; genus Palsa-1233. Next base: position 2,894 of record CALGOK010000069.1, on the reverse strand, counting down.
GGCATAGTGCTCGAACTCGAGCGGATCAGCCGACTGCAGCTCGGCGAAGAGCTCCTTCCACGTGCCGTCGTCGGAGAGCAGCTCGACGTATTCCTCGGCGGTGAACCGCTTGTGGACGCCGCACTCGGGGCAGACGGAGAGACTGCGGTCGAACTTCTCGCGAAGGTCGACGTGCCCGCACGACTCGCATTTCTCCCACGCGTCGGGCGGGATCTCCCGCCGCTCGCGCGGCGCCGTGCGCGGCTTGCGCTCCTTCTTGAACCACGCCATTACAGTCATGACGCCCCGGGTTGCGGTCCGCACAGGGGATGCGGCACACGACCCTTGAAGGTGCTGATCCGCCAGGGTTGGCGCAAGGACTTGACAGCCAAGTCGTTGTCAGGCCTCGACATAGCCGGCAGCCCGTCCCTCCCGGGCGGTCCGGTAGGCGAGTCCCATGGCGATCCCGGTCGCCAGCAGGAACGAGCCGCCGTAGGAGAAGAACGGCAGCGGGATGCCGGTGATGGGCATCAGCGACACCGTCATCCCCACGTTCTCGAACAGGTGCGTGAAGAGCAGGCCGATCAGGCCGAACACCACCAGCGAGGCGTACGGATCAGCGGCCCGGCGGGCGGTCTGGACGAGGACCATGACGAAGGCGAAGACGAGCCCCAGCACCACCAGCACGCCGTCTATCTCTAATGCCTCGCCCACCACCGAGAAGATGAAGTCGGTCCAGTGCTCGGGGATGAAGCCCGATCGCTTCTGCGGCCCCTCGGTGAACCCTGCGCCGACCAGTCCCCCCGAGCCGATGGCGATCTTCGACTGGATCGCCTGGTAGCCGCGGTTGAGCGGATCGGATTCCGGGTTGAGGAACGAGGTGATCCGCGCCCGCTGGAACTCGCTCAGCCGATCCCACACCACGATCGCGAGCACCCCCATGGCGGAGTTCGCCAGGTAGACACCCACCGCCTCGACGATGAACGGGCGCCACGCCAGCAGCAGCAGGAAGAGCACCACCATCCAGAGCGACCAGAGCACCGTGCTCCACGCCAGCAGCAGCGACACCAGCGGCGAGAGGAGGAAGAGCAGCAGCATCGGGGACACGCCGGCCCAGAAGAAGGTGGCCAGCATGATGCCGCCGAACACCATCGCGCTGCCGAGGTCGGGCTGGCGGAGCACCAGCAGCGCCGGCAACGCCACGATCGCGATCGGGGCGATCAGGCCGCGGAGCGAATCCGGCGGCTCGCGCCGGCCCGCGAACCAGCGCGCCAGCATCAGCACGGTGGCGAGCTTGGCGAGTTCCACGGGCTGGAGCCGCACCGGGCCGACCGCGATCCAGCTCTTGATGCCGCTGGCGGTGCCGGCCCCGGTCCCGATCACCAGGGTGACCGCCAGCAGTGCGAGCCCGACGCCGTACAGCCACGGCGCGGCCCACTCCAGCATCCGGAACGAGAATCGCGCGGTGACCACGGCGACGCCCGATGCCACCACGAGGAAGACCAGCTGCCGCTGCCAGATGCCGTTGGCCTGGGTGGTCACGTCGGTCTGGCCCGCCGAGTAGAGCACCATGAGGCCCAGCGCGGCGAGCATCAGCGCAAGCGCGACCAGCGGCCGCTCGAGCGAGCGGGTCATCGCCTGCGCCTCGCGGGGGCGTCCGGCGGCGACGGGGCCACCGCCTCGACGGGCGGGAGCGATTCGATGTCGGTGAGGTTCTCGGTGATCGGCAGGTCGATCGGCGCACGAATGGCGGCGGTGTCGGGGCCGACGATCCAGCGGCGGATCGCCTGCACGACGAACGGCGCCGCCGTGGAGCCGTGCTCGCCCTCCTCGACCAGGATCCCCACGACGATCTCCGGGGACTCGGTCGGCGCGAACCCGATGAACCAGGCGATGTCCTCCTGGCCACCGGGCATCTGGCCGGTGCCGGTCTTGCCGGCCACGTTGAGGAAGGCACCGCCCGATCGCCCGGCGGTGCCGCGGGTGACCACGTCGCTCATCGCCAGCTTGAGCCCGGCCAGGTCGGCCGGCGACCGCCCGAGATCGTGGGTCTCGGCGCCGCCGGCGCGCTCGACCAGGTACGGCGCGCGCTTGATCCCGTCGGTGGCGAGCGCGGCGTAGAACGCGGTCATGTTGACCAGCGTCTGCGCGTTGGCACCCTGCCCGATCGACAAATTGAGCGTCTCGCCGGCGTTCCACGCGCCGCGCCGCTTGACGTAATCGTCCATGCTGCGGAAGAGCGTGGGACGCTGCTCACCCGGGAGGTCGATTCCCGAGCGCTCGCCGAACCCGAATTCGTGGCCGTCCTCGAGCATGGCGTCGGCGCCGAGCCGCTGGCCGAGCTGGTAGAAGTAGACGTCGCACGACGTGGCGATCGCGCCGCGCAGGTCCTGGAACCCGTGCCCCTCGGGCTTCCAGCAGCGGAAGCGCCGGTTGCCGAACATCATCCCTCCGGTGCACGGGATCGGCATCCGGGTGGTCATCGTGACGAGTCCGCGCTTGAGCCCCATCGCCGCGACGGCGAGCTTGTACGGCGAGGCGGGTGGATACGAGCCGTAGATCACGCGGTTGAGCATCGGCCGCATCGGATCGTCGCGCAGCAGGGCGTACTCGCGGCCGCTGATCCCCCCGATGAACGCATTGGGATCGAACGACGGGTGCGAGTAGTACGCCAGCACCGCACCGTCGGGACGCATGGCGAGCAGCGCGCCGCGCTTGTTGGCGAGGAACGGCGCCGCGCGCCACATCGAGTCGACGAACCGCTGCAGCGGGAGGTCGATCGTGGTGCGCAGCTGCCGCCCGGGCACCGGCAGCACGGTGCGGCCGCGGCCGGGATCGCGCACCAGGCGGCCGCGGGCGGTGACCTCGACGAAGCGCACCCCCGGCGTGCCGCGCACCACCGAGTCGTACTCGAG
>CALGOK010000068.1 GCA_937961295.1 uncultured Gemmatimonadota bacterium | reverse complement strand
CCACCCCGTGGCCCAGACCGCCGCGACCGAGACGCGCCACCTGCCGCGCGGGGGCGTGGGGCTGCCCGAGAACACCCGGTTCCACGCCGGCGAGGAGGAGAACGACGGCGCGCTGGCTGATCGGTTCGCGGCCCTCGGCGATCTCTACGTCAATGACGCATTCGGCAGCGCACACCGGGCCCATGCGTCGACCGAGGCGATTGCGCGACGCCTCAAGCCGGCGGTCGCGGGCTTCCTGATGGAGAAGGAGCTCGACTTCCTCGGCGAGGCCGTCGACAACCCCGCGCGGCCGTTCGTCGCGATCCTCGGCGGCGCCAAGATCTCGGGGAAGATCGACCTGGTCGAGGCGCTGCTCCCCAAGGTCGACCGGATCCTCATCGGCGGCGCGATGGCGTGCACCTTCTTCAAGGCGATGGGGCTGGAGGTCGGCGACTCGCTGGTCGAGGACGACCGCGTGGCGATGGCGAGCGCACTCCTCGAGAAGGCGGGCGAGAAGCTTGTGCTCCCCACCGGGGCAGTGATCGCCGAGCGACTCGATGGCGCGGCGCCGACGCGCGATGTGCCGCGCGACGCGATCCCGGCCGGCTGGGCGATGTTCGACATCGATGCCGGGAGCGTGGCGCACTTTGGCGAGATCATCCGCAGTGCCAGGACGGTGCTCTGGAACGGCCCGATGGGCGTGTTCGAGACGCCGCCGTTCGATGCCGGCACCCTCGGCGTGGCGCGGGCGCTGGCCGAGGCCACCGCGGCCGGGGCGACCACGATCGTGGGCGGCGGCGATTCGGCGGCTGCGGTGACCGCAGCCGGACTCGACGACCAGGTGACCCACGTGAGCACCGGCGGCGGCGCGTCGCTGGAGTTCCTGGAGGGGAAGCCGCTGCCGGGCGTGGCCGCCCTGGACGACGCATGAACAAGCCGCTGCTGTTCGCCGCGAACTGGAAGATGCACCTCCATCCGGGAGAGGCGAGCACCTTCCTCGACCGCTTCCTGGCCATCGACCAGGCTCGCGAGGGGCGCACGGTCGCCTTCTTCCCCTCGGCGGTGAGTCTCGCGGCAGTCGCCGGGCGGCTCGCGATGCGCGACGACACGTTCGTCGGTGCGCAGGACGTGCACTGGGAGGCGAAGGGCGCCTTCACCGGGGCCACGTCGGTGCACCTCGCGCGCGGGGCAGGTGCCGCCGCGGCGCTCATCGGCCACTCGGAACGGCGCCACGTGTTCGGCGAAACCGACGAGGAGACCGCACGCAAGGTGCGCGCGGTCCTCGACGGTGGCCTCACGGCGATCCTGTGTGTCGGCGAGAAGCTCGAGGAACGCGAGGCCGGCCAGACCGGGGCCGTGGTGCGCCGCCAGCTCGAGGCCGCCCTGCGGGGCGTCGACGCGCAGGCCGACCTGGTGATCGCCTACGAACCGGTCTGGGCGATCGGGACGGGACGCAACGCCACTCCCGACGATGCAGCCGCGGTCCATCGCACGATTCGCGAGGCGCTCGGCGAGCTCGGGTTGCCCACCGCCACGCGGATCCTCTACGGCGGCTCGGTCAAGCCCGACAACGCCGCCGACCTGGTCGCCCAGCCCGGCATCGACGGGGTCCTGGTCGGCGGGGCGTCGCTCGACCCCGAGAGCTGGGTGCAGATCTGCGCGGTGTAGGGGAGTCGGATGGAGCGGTAGCGTCGGGCGGGGAGAAGCGAGAGGCGAGAAGAGAGAAGCGATCCGGGCAGCGGTCGCTTCTCTCTTCTGGCTTCTCTCCGACGTGTGGATGCCTGGCTACTCCGGCTCGACACGCCGGCCATCGCGCAGGAACAGCGTGCCGATCACCAGCGACATCACCGCCACGGCGATCGGGTACCAGAGCCCGTCGTAGATGTTGCCGGTCGCCGCCACGATCGCGGTGGCGAGCAGCGGCAGCATCCCGCCGAACCAGCCGTTGCCGATGTGGTACGGCAGCGACATCGAGGTGTAGCGGATCCGCGCCGGGAAGAGCTCCACCAGGAACGCGGCGATCGGGCCGTACACCATCGTCACGTACAGCACCATCACGATCAGGATCAGCTCGGTCATCAGCCAGTCGACCTCGGAGAGGTCGGCCGTGGCGGGGAAGCCGGCGGCGCGGAGCGCAGCCTCGTACGCCGCGGCGTCGAACCCGGTGAGCACCGTGCTGCCGATGGTTGTGGTGACCTCGGGCCCGCCCGGCGGTGCCTCGGTGGAGGTGAACGACACTCCCGACTTGGTGAGGAAGTCACGGGCGCGGTCGCACTCGGAGAACGTCGACCAGGGTCCCACGAAGAGGTGGAACGAGCAGTTCGACGCCGAGACCGTGATCGTCGTGCGGGCCTGCGCCGCCTCGAGCGCCGGGTTGACGTGGTGCGTCAGCGCCTTGAAGAGGGGGATGTAGGTCGCCGCCGCCAGCAGGCAACCGACCATGATGATCTTGAGCCGGCCGATCCGGTCCGAGAGCCAGCCGAAGAAGATGAAGAACGGGGTGCCGACCACCAGCGATCCGGCGATGAGCAGGTAGGCCCATTGATAGTCGAGCTTGAGCGTGATGGTGAGGAAGAAGAGCGCGTAGAACTGGCCGGTGTACCAGACCACGCCCTGGCCGGCCGTCGCCCCGAACAGCGACAGCAGCACGACCCGGGCGTTGCCCCAGCGCGCGAACGACTCGGTGAGCGGTGCGGAGGAAGTGCGGCCTTCCCGCTTGATCCGGAGGAACACCGGTGATTCCTCGAGCCGGAGCCGGATGTACACGGAGAACACGAGCAGCACCACCGACAGGGCAAACGGCACCCGCCAGCCCCAGCTCGCGAACTCCTCCGCACTCAGCGCCGTCCGGCAGGCGAGAATCACCACCAGCGCGAGGAAGAAGCCGAGCGTGGCGGTGGTCTGGATCCCCGACGTGTTGGCGCCCCGACGGTGGTCGGGGGCGTGTTCCGCCACGTAGGTGGCGGCGCCGCCGTACTCCCCGCCCAGCGCCAGCCCCTGGATCAGTCGCAAGGTCACGAGCAGGGTCGGGGCCAGCCAGCCGATGGTCTCGAACGTCGGCAAGAGGCCGACCGCGAAGGTCGCCGCCCCCATGCACACGATCGTGACGAGGAACGTGTACTTCCGGCCGACGATGTCGCCGACGCGACCGAACACCAGCGCACCAAAGGGCCGCACTAGGAACCCGGCGGCATAGGTGGCAAAGGCCGAGAGCAGCGCGGCGGTGTCGTTGCCGCGCGGGAAGAAGAGGTCGGCGAAGAAGGGGGCCAGCGTCGCGTACAGGTAGAAGTCGTACCACTCGAACATCGTCCCGAGCGACGACGCGATGATGACCCGCTTCTCCTCGCGCGAGGTGGACCCGGCAGGTGGGGAGGACATGCCCAATGGTACGCCGCACCGGGCGGGTCCGCATGGGGGCCCGGTGGCTGGCGGGCGTGGGGCCGGCCCGGCAGCACGCCCCTGCCGCGCGGCCCCACGGCAGGCTACATTTCATGGTTGGCTATCAACCCGTATGCGAAGGGCACCATGTTCGGCTTCCTGCTCGTTCTCCTGATCATTGACGCGCTCCTGCTCTCCGTGGTCGTGCTGCTGCAGGCCGGCCAGGGCGGCGGACTGGCGTCGCTCGGCGGCGGGACCACCGCCCAGGTGCTGGGCGGCCGCGGCGCGACCACCCTGCTCACCAAGGCCACCTGGTGGACCGGCGGGATCTTCATGGGGCTCTCGCTGCTGCTCAGCGTGGCGCACAGCCGGGGCGGGGAGACCCAGACCGAGGTGCAGCAGCGGCTGCAGCAGGCGCTCGCTCCCCAGGAGCCGCTTCCAGCGCCCACGGGAGGCGGTGACTCCGCCCAGGGGACTCCGTGATGGTGGCAGGACCGGCAGGCGGGACCGAGCGTCCCGCCTTTGTCTTGCTGGAGGACGGTACCTGGTACGCGGGGACGCTGGTGGGAGCCGGCGTTCCCGCGTTCGGCGAGGTGGTCTTCACCACCAACATGACCGGCTACCAGGAGACCTTCACCGATCCGAGCTACCTCGGCCAGATCGTGGTGATGACCGCGCCGATGATCGGCAACTACGGTGTCACCGCCGAGGACGCGGAGTCGGGGCGCCCGCAGGTGAGCGGAGTGGTGGTGCGCGAGCTGTCGCGCCACTGGTCGAACTGGCGCGGTGAACAGGGCTTGGCCGAGTGGCTCGGCGGTCACGACATCCCGGTGCTCACCGACGTCGACACTCGCCGCCTCACGCGGCACATCCGCGAGCGCGGCGCCATGCGCGGCGTGATCGCGGAGGGACACGAGCCGGACGACGCCTTGCGCGAGCGGCTCGCGGCGTCGCCCTCGATGGCCGGCCTCGACCTCGCCTCGCGTGCGACCACGCCCGCCCCGTACACCACTGGCGCGGGCCCGACCGTGGTGGCCTACGACTTCGGGATGAAGCGCAACATCGTCCGGATGCTGGAGGCCGAGGGGCTGCGGGTCGAAGTGGTGCCGGCGGAGACGACCGCGGAGGACGCGCTGGCCCGGAACCCCGACGGGATCTTCCTCTCCAACGGTCCTGGGGACCCGGCGGCGATCAGCTACGCCCCGGAGACGATCCGGAGGCTGGCGGAGTCGGGTGTGCCGATGTTCGGGATCTGCCTCGGGCACCAGCTCACCGGGCTCGCCTTCGGCGGACGGACCACCAAGCTCTCCTACGGCCACCGCGGCGGCAATCATCCGGTCAAGGAGCTGGCCACGGGGAGGGTGCTGATCACCACCCAGAATCACGGTTTCGCCCTTGAGGGCGGGCCGGACGGGGTGCCAGGTGCAGCAGAACTTGAGGTGACCCACGTCAACCTCAATGATGGCACCATCGAAGGCGTCCGGCACCGCCGGCTGCCGGTGTTTGCGGTCCAGTACCACCCCGAGGCCGCTCCTGGACCGCATGATGCCTTCCCGCACTTCGGTGAATTCCTCGCCGCGATCCGGGGCCGGGAGGCCGCAAGCTCTTGACAGGCAACGCTTAACGGGCGTAACTATCGGCCCGAAGGGGTCGGTTTCCGCGCCCCTCTCGTCTCCCCGGGGGGTCGATGACCAAGGCCGATCTCGTCGAACAGGTCACTGCCGCGATTGCCCGCACGTCCGGTCCGATGATTTCCAAGAAGGACTGCGCGCGGGTGGTGGACGCCTTCCTCGACGCCGTGAAGTTGGCCCTGAAGGACCAGCACAACATCGAAGTCCGCGGCTTCGGCACCTTCAAGATTCGGCGCCGCAAGACCCGCATGGCCCGCAACCCGCGGACCGGCGAGCCGGTGGAAGTGGCTGCGCGCCCGGTGCCGGTGTTCAAGCCCAGCAAGGAGTTGCGGACCCTCGTGGCCGACGCGGAGGACGGACCCCCGTCGTCCACGGACGGATGACGCGCTTCCGGGTCGCCACGTTCGCGCGCTACGCCGAGCTGCTTGGCGGACACGACCTCGACGTGGAGCTGGCCACCCCGGCCACGGTCGCCGACCTGATCGCCGCCCTCCGGATGCTCCCGGGGGGCGCTGCGCTTCCGGCCGCCCCGTTGGTGGCCGTCAACCTCAACCTGGCCGACCACTCGACCCCGGTCGCCGCGGGCGACGAGGTGGCACTCCTCCCCCCGCTCGCCGGCGGATGATGCGATGCCGCTGTTGTCCGCCGGTCCGATCGACCCCGCCACCCTGATCGCGGAGCACGATGCTCCCGGGCACGGGGGGCTCGTGGTGTTCGTGGGCCGCGTGCGCGATGCGCACCACGGCCGCGCCGTGCGCGCGCTGGAGTACTCCGCCTATCCGGCGATGGCCGAGGCCGAGGCTGCGGCGATCCTGGCCGAGGCGAGCACGAGGTGGCCGGTGCAGGTCTCGGCCTGTCATCGCGTCGGCCGGCTCGAGGTAGGGGAAGTGGCGGTGGTGGTGGTCACGTCGGGCGGGCATCGCGACGAGAGCTACGCCGCCAACCGCTGGGTGATCGACGCGCTTAAGGCGCGCGTCCCGATCTGGAAGCGCGAGTGGTTCGCCGACGGCACGAGCGAGTGGGTGGATCCCACCGCCGCGATGGCCCCGTGACGCTTCGCGATCGCCTCCACCGGCCGCTCGGCGCGCTGCGGATCTCGGTCACCGACCGCTGCAATCTCCGCTGCCGCTACTGCATGCCCGCGGCAGCCTATCGGTGGCTGCCCGACGCCTCGCTCCTGGACTACGGCGAGTTGCTCCGGCTGGCGGAGGTGTTCGTTGCGCTGGGGGTGACCAAGGTGCGGATTACCGGCGGCGAACCGCTGCTCCGGCCGAACCTCGAGCACCTCGTGGCCGGCCTTGCCGCGATCGACGGCGTACGCGACCTCGCCCTCACCACCAACGGCACCCGCCTCGCGGCCTCCGCCGAGGCCCTGCGCGGCGCCGGCCTGGCCCGGGTGACGATCTCGCTCGACACGCTCCGCCCGGAGCGGATGCGGATGCTGTCGCGCCACGACCGCAGCGACGACGTCATCGCCGGCATCGACGCGGCGTGTCGCGTCGGCTTCGACGCGATCAAGCTGAACACCGTGGTGATGCGTGGCAGCAACGACGACGAGCTGGTCGACATCGTGCGGTTCGCGCGCGCGCGCGGCCTGGAGCCCCGGTTCATCGAGTACATGGACGTGGGCGGTGCGCTGGAGTGGCGTCCTGACGAGGTCGTTCCCGGTCCGGAGATCGTGGCGCGGCTGGCCGAGGCATTCGGCGGGGCGACGGCGATCCCGCGCACCAGCGATCCCCACGCCCCGGCCGAGCGCTGGCGGCTCGGCGACGGGATGGTGATCGGCGTCGTCGCCTCGACCACGGCGCCGTTCTGTCGCGACTGCGATCGGTCACGACTCACCGCCGACGGACGCTGGTACCGTTGCCTCTATGCCGAGGAGGGGATCGACCTAGCCAGTCCGCTCCGGCAGGGAGCCGGGGACGCCGCGCTGCGGACGATCGTGCGGGAGGGCTGGCTGGCGCGGAGCGATCGCGGGGCCGAGCTGCGCTCGGCCCTCCCCGAGCGCGGCGCGCTGGTGCCGCTCACTCGGCTTCGCGACGACCCCGGACTGGAGATGCACGTCCGCGGCGGGTAGCGCGCGGCGGATGCGGCGTTAGACTGCACCGGAACGGAAACAGGAGACGGGTTCCTGGGGACGGGGGACAGGTCACGGGTGACTGGTGACGGGGCCCTGACACTCCGCCGTCTTCTCGCTGCGGGTTCGCTGTTGGACGGCGCATCTTCACCGCCCCCGTCCCCCGTTACCCGTCACGCATCATCAGCACGGAGAGGAGCGCTCGATGGCCCTGCATGTCGCCCTGCTCGAGCCCGTCACGCCGCCGGCGGTGGGGGCGCTGGCGCGCCAGTGCGCCGAGGCCGACGCCTCGCTGCACCTGGTCGGGCCGCTGCCGTTCGAGCCCGACGACGACCGGCTGCGCAAGTCGGGTCCCAAGGACTGGTCGGAGCTCGACTGGTGGGTGCACCCGGGGTGGCGCGACTTCCGCGACGCGATGAGTCGCGAGCGGTGCCTCTACTTCGCGCTCGACGGCGAGCGTGACGCCGCCGAGGCACCCTACCGTCCCAACTCGGTGCTGGTGCTCGGTGACGAGGCGGGGGCGTTGCCAGACCGGATCCGCGAGAAGTATCCGCAGCGGATCTTCAAGCTCCCGATGCCGCCGCGGAAGCGAAAGGTGGACATGGCCCGGTCGGTCGAGTTGCTGCTCGACCTGGCGGCGGAGCGGGTCGAGGCCGCGGCGGCGCCGGGCACCGGCGACGCGGCCGCCGAGCCCGCGAAGCCGATGCGCTACGGCCGGGGTCGCGGCCGCCGCTGACGCGCTTGGGCGCACCCCCCGGCGCGATTACGTTTCGCCCCGTTCACGGCACATCACCAGGGGCGCCGCTGGCGTCCCGCAGGCGGGAGCGGCTGCAGCGATGTTCGAGAAGATCACGGTGGTCGGGGCGGGGAACGTGGGTGCAACCGCGGCGCAGCGCATCGCCGAGAAGCACCTCGCGCGCACGGTGGTGATGATCGACGTCGCCGAGGGGATCCCCGAGGGCAAGGCGCTCGACCAGTGGCAGTCGGGACCGGTGGAAGGCTTCGACGCCCGGGTGCGCGGCGGCACCGACTACGCGCTGGCCGACGGGTCGGAGCTGTTCGTGGTCACCGCCGGCATCGCCCGCAAGCCGGGGATGAGCCGCGACGACCTGGTGCGCACCAACGCCGGGATCGTCCAGTCGGTGGGCGAGCAGATCAAGCGGGTCGCCCCGAAGGCGATCGTGATCGTCGTCTCCAATCCGCTCGACGTGATGTGCTACGTGATGCGGCGTGCCACGGGCTTCCCGAAGGAGCGGGTGCTCGGCATGGCGGGGGTGCTCGACACCGCGCGCTACCGCACCTTCCTCTCCGATGCGCTCGGCATCTCGGTCGACGACATCCAGGCGATGGTCCTCGGCGGCCACGGCGACACCATGGTGCCGCTGGTGAGCTACACCACCGTGTCGGGGGTCCCCGTCAGCCAGATGCTCGACCAGGCGACCCTCGACGCGATCGTCGACCGGGCGCGCAACGGCGGCGCCGAGATCGTGGCCCACCTCAAGACCGGCTCGGCGTACTACGCGCCCAGCGCCGCCGCCGTGCAGATGGTCGAGGCGATCGTGCTCGATCGCAAGCGGCTGCTGCCGTGCTCGGCCTGGCTCGAGGGCGAGTTCGGCCTGCGCGACGTGTACTGCGGGGTGCCCTGCCTGCTGGGCCGCGGCGGGCTCGAGCGGATCGTCGAGATCGAGCTGACCGACGCCGAGCGGGCGGCGCTGCACACCTCCGCCGAGGCGGTGCGCACCGTCCAGGCGATCGTCTGAGCACGCCGTGAGCCGCATCCTCGCGCTCTGGCGGACCGCGATCGGCAAGAAGGTCGCGATGGCGGTGACCGGCGTGCTGCTGGTGCTGTTCCTGATCTCCCACATGATCTCGAACGTCACCATCTTCATCGACCCGAAGCACCTCGACGACTACGCGGCGCTGGGTGGCCCGCCTCGGCCTGCTGGCGGTCGCGGTGATCCACATCGTCGCCGCGTGGCAGCTGACGCAGATGGCGCGCGCGGCGCGCCCGGCCGGCTACTCGCGGCACGAGCGGGCGGTGAGCACCTACGCCTCGCGCACCATGCGGTGGGGCGGGGTGCTCATCCTGGTGTTCCTGGTGTATCACATCCTGCACTACACCACCGGCAGCGTGCATCCCGATTTCCATCACGGCGAAGTCGGGCGCAACCTGATCGTGGGCATGCAGTCGGTGCCCGTGGCGATGTTCTACGCCGTGACGATGGTGGGGCTCGGGTTCCACTTCTGGCACGGGACCTGGTCGGTGTTCCAGACCCTGGGCGCCAACCATCCCGCATGGAACCGGACCCGCCGGGTGGTGACGGTGCTGCTCACGCTCCTGGTCGCCGGGGGCTTCCTCCTGATTCCGCTGGGCGCGCTGTTCGGCGTGCTGACCTGGCCGCCGCGCTGAGGGACGGGCATCGATGCAGCTGAACTCCAGGATTCCCGACGGGCCGCTCGAGAGCCGCTGGCAGCGCCACCGCGACGCGCTGCGCCTCGTCTCGCCCGCCAACAAGCGCAAGTACCACGTGATCGTGGTCGGCAGCGGGCTGGCCGGCGCGTCGGCGGCGGCGTCGCTGGCCGAGCTGGGCTACCAGGTCTCGTGCTTCTGCTTCCAGGACTCGCCGCGGCGCGCCCACTCGATCGCGGCGCAGGGCGGGATCAACGCCGCGAAGAACTACCAGAATGACGGCGACTCGGTCTGGCGGCTGTTCCATGACACCATCAAGGGCGGCGACTTCCGCGCCCGCGAGGGCAACGTGTACCGGCTGGCCGAGGTCTCGGCCAACATCATCGACCAGTGCGTGGCCCAGGGCGTCCCGTTCGCGCGCGAGTACGGCGGGATGCTCGCGAACCGCTCGTTCGGCGGCGCGCAGGTGTCGCGCACCTTCTACGCGCGCGGCCAGACCGGCCAGCAATTGCTGCTGGGTGCGTACCAGGCGCTCGAGCGGATGATCGGGGCCGGCGCGGTGCGGATGTACGCGCGCCACGAGATGCTCGACGTGGTCACCGTCGACGGGCGGGCCCGCGGCATCATCACCCGCGACCTGGTCACCGGCGAGATCACCCGGCACGCGGGGCACGCGGTGGTGCTGGCCACCGGCGGCTACGGCAACGTGTTCTATCTGTCAACGAACGCCAAAGGCTGCAACGTCACCGCGGCGTTCCGGGCGTGGAAGAAGGGCGCCGGGTTCGCCAACCCCTGCTACACCCAGATCCACCCCACCTGCATCCCGCAGAGCGGCGACTACCAGAGCAAGCTGACGCTGATGTCGGAGTCGCTCCGCAACGACGGGCGCTGCTGGGTGCCGAAGCAGGCCGGCGACACGCGGGCGCCCAACGACATCCCCGACGCCGAGCGCGACTACTACCTCGAGCGCAAGTACCCGTCGTACGGCAACCTCGCCCCGCGCGACATCGCGTCGCGGGCGGCCAAGGAGGTCTGCGACGAGGGCCGCGGCGTGGGGCCGGGCGGTCGCGGGGTGTACCTCGACTTCCGTTCCGCCATCGAGCGGCTCGGTCGCGACACGATCGCCGAGCGCTACGGCAACCTGTTCGAGATGTACGAGCGGATCACCGGGGAG
>CALGOK010000067.1 GCA_937961295.1 uncultured Gemmatimonadota bacterium | reverse complement strand
CTCGTCCTCGACCTCCTGGCGCACCTGCCGCCGGGCGTCGTCGCGGGTCAGGCCCGCGATCTCCTCGAGTCGGCGCAGCACCTCGCCGCGCGACGCCTCGAGCTCCTGCTCGCGGCCCCGCAGCTTCTCCTCCCGGCGGCCGAGCGACTCCCGCAGGCCGGCCACCGCGACTTCCTCCGCGTGGAGGCGTTCCTCGCGGTCGGCCAGGCGCCCCTCGCGCTCACCGATCCGCTGGTCGAGCTTCTCGACCTCCTGCCGCCGCCGCTCGAGCTCGGTGCTGGCCTCGCGCCGGAGCGCCGCGGCTTCCTCGCGCGCGAGCTGCAGCTGCCGTTCGCGCTCGTGCAGCGCCTCGGACTCGGCCGTGCTTCGGAGCGCGGTCGCGTCGTGCTCCGCCGTGGTGCGGAGCGCCGTCGCGTCGTGCTCCGCCTGCTCGCGCAGCGCGCGCAGCGAGCGCTTGCGCACCGAGAGGATCGCGTTCCACGCGACGATGCCGACCAGGATGCCCAGCAGGGCGCCGCCGGCGAGAGCGGCAGCGGGGGTGAGTTCCATCGATCTATTCCCCACCGGCGCCGGGGCGCCGGGTTTCGGTCAGTCGCCGGTCCCGCCGCGCCCGCCGCGCTTGGCGGGCGGCAGCAGCCGGGCGACATCGTCGGCCATCGCCGTGACGCGACGCGCCACATCCGCGTCGGCCCGGCGGGCCCGGAACAGCTCATCGGTCACGGCCAGTCCCGCGAGAATGGCCGCCTTGTGTGCCTCGAGCGAGGGCATCATCGCGCGAATGCGGCGCAGCGCGTCGTCGAGGTAGGCGGCCACCTCGCGGGTGTATTCCGGCGGCAGCTCGGAGCGGACCGACAGTTCCTCCCCGCCGACCACCACGCGCACCGACTCCTTGCCGCTCATGCGGACTCCTCCTCCGCGCCGGTGGCATCCACGAACGCCATCCGCTGCTGCAGCTGGCCCACCATGTCGCGGGCCCGGTCAAGCCGGGCACCGAGCTCGAGATTCTCGCGCTCCAGGTCGAGGAGCCGGGCGCGCAGGCGCACGAGCTCGTCGCCCGGCACCATCCCTTCCTTCCCCTTCACTGCCTGCAGCTCGGCCTCCGCCCGCTGGCAGCGACGCCGCCAGCCGGACAGCTCCTCGGTCAGGTGACCGAGCAGCCGCTCGAGCTCGTCGAGCGCGAGCAGGTCAGGCCGAGCGTAGGGTGACGTCAAGTTCACGCTCCAGCATCGAGACGAGCCGGCCGATCGCCTTGTCCACCTCGGCGTCGGTCAGGGTGCGATCGGTTGCGCGGAACACCAGCCGCAGCGCGACGCTGCGCCGGCCGTCGGGAAGCCCGGGGCCGCGGAACTCATCGACGACCGCCACCGACTCGAGCGCCAGCTTGCCACCGCGGGTCTCGAGCAGCGCGACCACCTCGGCCACGGTGCGGCCCGCCCCGAGCAGCAGCGCCAGGTCACGCGCGACCGCGGGATGGTGCGGCAGCGGGACGAAACGAGGCGGCTCGCTGGCCGCGACCGCCACCCGCATCTCCCCGCCGAACAGCGGCGCGGCCCAGGGCGGCGAATCGGCCTCGAGTTCGTCGCACCAGCCGATCGGCGTGCCGTCGCCGCGCACGGCGACCCAGCGATCTCCCTCAACTTGGACCGCGGCGGTGGGATCCGCCAGAGCGACCAGCCGCTCGAAGGCCCAGCGGGCGTCCCAGCGGTCATGCGCGGCGGCCTCGCCGTCGCGCCAGTGCCCGGGCTGCCGCGCCCCGGTGAGCACGAACGCGGCGTGCAGCGCCTCGTCGGGTCGCGCGCCGGCGCGGGCACGGAAGGTGGTGCCGACCTCAAAGAGGCGCACGTCGCGGGTGTGCGCCGCCCAGTTGTGCTCCACCTGCTCGATCAGCGCCGGGATGAGCGCCGACCGCAGGTGGCTGAGCTCGGCCGACACCGGGTTGAGGATCGCCGGTCCCGTTGCCGTCAGGTCGCGCCGCATCGACATCGTCATCACTTCGCGCATGCCCATCGCGGCGAGTCCGGTCCGGACCCGCTCCGCCGCCTCCCACCCGGCATCGTCGGGACGCAGTCCCGGACGGAAGGGCCGCAGTTCGGTGGGGATGTTCTGGTAGCCGTGGACCCGGGCGATCTCCTCGACCAGGTCGATCTCCGCCACGAGATCCGGGCGCCAGCCGGGGACGTCGACCGCGATGCGACCGTCGTCGGGCTTGCTCACCACCGTCGCGCCGATCGCCACGAGGCAGCGCTCGATCTCGGTCCAGGAGAGCTCGACGCCGAGGACCTGCGCCACGCGCGACGGACGCAGGAAGATCCGCGGCGGATGCACCGGCGCGGGGAAGCAGTCGACCGTGGTGCCATCGACCGTGCCGCCGGCGACGGTGACGATCATCCGCACCGCGCGGCGGAAGGCGTCGACCGCGCCCCAGCGATCGGTGCCGCGCTCGAAGCGCTGCGACGCGTCGGTCGGCAGGTTGAGTGCGCGCCGGCTCGCGCGGATGCGCCGCGGATCGAACCAGGCGCACTCGAGGAACACGTCGGTGGTGCCCTCGCCCACCTCGGTCGCCTCGCCGCCCATCACGCCGGCGATGCCGATCGCCCGCTCGGCATCGGCGATCACCAGGGTGCCCTCGGGGACGGTGCGCGTGACGCCGTCGAGGGTGACGAGTGCCTCGCCGCCGCTTCGTGCCGCGCGCGCCATCACCGCCGGACCGGCAAGCGTGGCGGCGTCGTAGGCATGCATCGGCTGGTTGAGCTCGAGCATCACGTAGTTGGTGACGTCGACGATGTTGTTGATGCTCCGCGAGCCCACCGATTCGAGCCGTTCCACCAGCCAGTCCGGCGACGGGCCCACCCGCACCCCGCGGATCACCGCGGCGAGGAAGCGGCCGCAGCCGGCGCGGTCGACGATCGCGAGCCGCACGCCGCCCACCATCGCCTCGTCGGCGTAGCGCGCCGGCGCAGGGAGGTCGAGATCGGCCTCGCCGGGAATCGCGGGGAGCCGAAACGGCGCCGCGTAGGCGATCGCCAGTTCGCGGGCGATCCCCTTGTGACCCAGCAGGTCGGCGCGGTTGGGCGTGACGTCGATCTCGAGGCGATCATCGCCGAGGGCCAGCACCTCGAGCAGCGGCGTGCCCGGCGCGGCGTCGGTGTCGAGCGTGTAGATGCCGTCGTGATCGGTGCCGAGGCCCAGCTCGCGCGCCGAGCAGAGCATCCCCTCGCTCGCATGGCCGCGGATCTTGCGCCGCTCGATCACCAGCCCGTCGGGCATGGTGGTGCCGAGCCGCGCGAACGGGTACTTGTGCCCCGCCGAGACGTTGGGGGCACCGCACACCACGGTGAGCGGCGTGCCGCTGCCGTCGTCCACCGTGGTCAGCCGCAGCTTGTCGGCGTCGGGATGCGGGCGGACGTCGGTGACCTCCGCCACCACGAACGCCGCCAGTTCGGCGCCGACCGATTCGATCGCGTCCACCGGGGCGCCGAGCATGCCGAGATGCTCCGCCATCTCGCGCGCGTCAAGCGGACGACGGAGGAACGCCTCGAGCCAGGTGCGGGAGGCCTTCATCCGGCGAGCCCCCCGAACTGGTTGAGGAAGCGCATGTCACCGCCGTAGAGGAGCCGGATGTCGGGGAGGCCGTAGCGGAGCATCGCGATCCGCTGCGGGCCCATGCCGAACGCCCAGCCGGTCCAGCGCTCGGGGTCGAGGTCGCAGTTGCGCAGCACCTGCTCGTGCACCATGCCGCAGCCGAGGATCTCCATCCAGCCGGTGCCCTTGCACGGCGGGCAGCCGGCGCCGCCGCAGAGCAGGCAGCCGACGTCCATCTCCGCCGACGGCTCGGTGAACGGGAAGAACGACGGGCGGAAGCGCACCCGCGTGTCGGCGCCGAGGAAGCGGCGCGCGAAGTGGGCGAGGGTGGCCTTGAGGTCGACGAAGGTGATCCCCTCGTCGATGGCGAGTCCCTCGACCTGCGAAAACGCCGGCGCGTGCGACGGGTCGAACGGATCGTTGCGATACACCATCCCGGGGATCACCACCCGGTGCGGCGGCGGCCCCTCGCGCATCGTGCGGATCTGCACCGGCGACGTGTGGGTGCGCAGCAGCAGGCGCTCGGTGCCCGCCCCACCCTGATCGAGGTACAGGGTGTCGTGCATGTCCATCGCCGGATGGTCGGGCGGGAAGTTGAGCGCGTGGAAGTTGAGCTCCTCGGTCTCCACCTCGGGACCGAGCGCGACGCTGAAGCCGAGGCCGCGGAAGATCGCGACGATCTCGTCGATGACCAGGGTGACCGGGTGCCGCGAGCCGACCCAGCGGGCGCGGCCCGGCATGGTGAGGTCGACGCTGGCGCGTTCGGCCGACTTGCGGCCCGCGACGAGCTCGGCGCGGCGCGCGGCGAAGGCGGCCTCGAACTCGCCCTTGAGGGCATTGAGTGCGGCGCCCGCCTCCCGGCGGGCCTCGACGGGGATCGAGGCGAGCGCCTTGAGGCGGGCGGTGAGCTCGCCCTGCTTGCGGCCGAGCACCGCGATCTCCTCGGCCTCGAGGGCCGGGAGGTCGAGGGTGCCGACCCGGGCGAGTCGCGCGCGGAGCGCGCCGAGATCGATCGCGTCGACCACGGCGACTCCGCTACTGCTGGGCCTTCGCCACCTCGGCCAGCTTGGCGAAGGCGTCGGCGTCACGCACGGCGAGGTCGGCGAGGACCTTCCGGTTGATCTCGACGCCGGCATTCTTGAGCCCCGCCATCATCCGCGAGTACGACAGCTCGTGCATCCGGGCCGCCGCGCCGATGCGGGTGATCCAGAGGCGACGGAAGTCGCCCTTCTTCTTGCGGCGATCGCGATAGGCATACGCCAGGCCGCGCTCGACGTTCTCCTTGGCGGCCTTGTAGCGCTTGCTGCGGGCCCCGACGCCGCCCTTGGCGGCGGCCATGATCTTCTTCTTGCGGGCGTGGTGGGCCACGCCGCTCTTGACGCGGGACATGGGTCAGTCTCCTCAGGCCTGCAGCAGCTTGATGGTGCGCGGGTAGTCCGCCGAGCTCACGAGCGCGGCCTTGCCGAGCTTGTTCTTGCGGGCCTGCGCCTTCTTGGTCAGGATGTGGCGCTTGTTCGCCTTGCCCCGCTTGATCTTGCCGGTGCCCGTGAGGGTGAACCGCTTCATCGCGGCGCGCTTGGTCTTCTGCTTCGGCATTGCGTTCTCCGTCGTGTTGCCAGCGGACGCCCTACTTGGGCGCCAGCACCATGATCATGTTGCGGCCGTCGAGCTTCGCTTCCTGCTCGATCTTGCCGACGTCCGCCAGCGTGGCGGCGACCCGGTCGAGCACGGCCTTGCCGAGCTCGGGGTGGGCCATCTGCCGGCCGCGGAACATCATCGTCACCTTCACCTTGTTGCCGTCGCCCAGGAACTCGCGGGCGTGCCGGGTCTTGAACTCGAAGTCGTGGTCGTCGATCCCGGGGCGGAACTTCACCTCCTTGAGGTGAATCACGTGCTGCTTCTTCTTGGCCGCCCGGGCCGCCTTCGCTTCCTCGAACTTGAACTTGCCGTAGTCCATGATCTTGACCACGGGCGGCCGCGCCATCGGGGCCACCTCCACCAGGTCGAGACCCCGCTCCTGAGCGGCGGCAAGCGCCTCCTCCACCGGAAGCACGCCGAGCTGCTCTCCCTCGGCGGTCACCACCCGAACCGGCGAGATGCGGATCTGCCGGTTCACCCGTACGCGTCGCTCGCGATCGAAACTGGACAGTGGATCGGTCCTTTCGTCAGGGCAAAAACGAACACCCCGCCGAACTGGGCGGGGTGTCCGAAGAGGCGCACCGCAGCCCCGTGGGGCTGGATGCTTATGTCTCTTGGGACCCGGTTGCCCAGTGATACCGGCTCGGGGTGGGCCGGATCACCCGGCCACTTCGAATCGACGGAAGGTAGCGGCCGGATGGCCCGAAATCAAGGCCTCGGTGTCCCAACATGGAACGCTGGGTCAGGAGGGGCCGAGAAGGTCGGCCAGCGCCACCCCCTTCTCCCCCTCCACCAGCCGACCGGCCACCGTCTCCGCGTCGTGCTCGAAGACCACCCGCCACCCCTCGGCGATCCCTCGGGTGTAAAGCGCCCGCTTGGTCTCCAGCGTCCGGAGCGGCTCCACGTCATAGCCCATGATCCAGGGGAGCGGCAGGTGGTGCGCGGTCGGGATCACGTCGGCGGGATAGAAGAGCGTCTCGCCCTGCCGCTCGATCAGCACGCTCCAGTGCCATGGGGTGTGCCCCGGCGTCACCAGCACCCGCACCCCGGGGACGATCTCCCCCGCCGGGCCGTCGCGGAAGTCGGCCTGCCCCGCCTCGACCACCGGCCGCCAGTTGGCCTCGAAGTAGCTCCCCTGGGTCCGCTCGTTGGCGCGCGAGGCGAACTCGAACTCGCGCCGGTGGATCACGTAGCGCGCGTTGGGAAACGCGGGCTGCACCCGCCGCTCGGCGTCGTCGGCCGCGATGAAGGTGTTGCCGCCCGCGTGGTCGAAGTGCAGGTGGGTGTCGACCACGATCTTCACGTCCTCGGCACGATGCCCCAGCTCCGCCATCGCATCCTCGAGCGCGGTGCGGCCGTCAGCACCGGCGTTCTCCACGCCGTAGATGTCGCGGAACTTGTCGGACTCCTTGTTGCCGAGCCCGGTGTCGACCAGCACCAGGCCGTCGTCGTGCTCGATGAGCAGCGGCCGCATGGCCAGCACGATGCGGTTGCGCTCGTCGGGCACGATGCGCCGGCTCCAGAGCGGCTTGGGCACCACCCCGAACATCGCCCCGCCGTCGAGCTGCTGGATGCCGGCGTCGAGGGCGTGGACCGTGAGCCCGCCGACCGAAAGCGTGGTGACCCGACTCACGACGCCAGCTCCTGGATCGGCGTGCGGTGCAGCACCTCGAGGTCGGCCAGCGTGCGCGCGCCGCGCTCGCGCGCGGCACCCACGAGGCGCTGCAGCAGCATTCCCGTGACGAGTGCGTCGCCGGCGGCGCGATGGCGCGCCGGGAACGCCAGCGCGAAGCGATGCGCCAGCGCGTCGAGTCCGTACGACGCCTCGCCGCGATAGAGCCGTCGCGCCAGCCGCACGGTGCAGAGCCGCGGGCCGTCGAGCACCAGGTCGCGGGCGCGGCGCACCTCGGCACCGACAAAACCCCAGTCGAAGCGCGCGTTGTGCGCGACGAACACCCGGCCGGCCAGCGCGGCCAGCAGCTCGTCGGCGATTCCCGTGAACGCGGGCGCCTCGCGCACCATCTGGTCGTGGATCCCGGTGAGCTGGCTCAGCCGCGCCGGGATCGGCCGGCCGGGATTGACCAGCGACTCGAACGCCAGCTCGCAGCGGCTCCCCTGCACCACCACCACCGCGATCTCGGTGATCCGGTCGTCGTCGCCGGGGCGCATCCCGGTGGTCTCGACATCCACCACCGCGAAGGCGCATTCCTCGAGCAGCGGCGAACCCTGCGCCGCGGCCACCAGCGCCCAGCGGCCGTCGGCCTGCTGGCGCACCCGCGGGTCGGCGCCAAGCATCGCGGCCGCGAGGCGCTCGGCCACCGCCGGCGGCGTCGCCGGCAGCCCCATCACGCGGGCCGCCAGGGTGACGGCATCGGCGGGACCCTCCGCGAGCCGCGCGAGCGCCTTCTCCACCAGCGTGCCCGAGGGATGCGGCGTGCTCCCGATCACCGGTCGCGCCGGTGCGCGAGGGCGTACGAGAGCGTCTCGAGCTCCACGGCGAGGTTCACGTTCTTCACGTCCACGCCCTCGGGCACGTGCAACTGCACCGGGGCGAAGTTGAGGATGGCGGTCACGCCGGATGCGATGAGGCGATCGACCAGGCTCTGGGCCGGATCGGCCGGTGTGACGAGGATCGCGATCTCCACCTGCTCACGCTCGACGATCCGCTCCAGATGCGCAACGTCCTCCACCACCAGCCCATCGGCCGGCTTGCCGATCTTGGCCGGATCGCGATCGACCACCGCCACGATCTCGAACCCGCGGGCACTGAATCCCGCGTACTGCACCAGGGCGCCCGCGAGGCGGCCGGCGCCGACGATGATCACGCGGTAGCGGTGACCCAGCCCGAGGATCTCCCGGAGCCGGGTGGAGAGCGCGTTGACGTCGTAGCCAAGGCCCCGCTTGCCGAACGACCCGAAGAAGGAGAGGTCCTTGCGAACCTGCGCCGAGGTGGTTCCAGCGCGCGAGGCGAGCGCCTCGGAGGAGATGGTGTCGCGGCCGTGCTGCTCGAACTCCTCCAGGAAGCGGAGGTAGATCGCCAGTCGGCGGACGGTCGAGTCGGCGATCTTGCGCGCGAGCATTAGTGAAATGTTTCACAAGCGGGAGCCGGAAGCAACTTGCCCCGCCCTCGGGCACGAGCCCGAGCGGCGGGGCAAGTTCGCCAGCCGCGACCTGACGGCCTGTGGCCGCGGTGGCAGGTCCGCACCGGTGCGACCGAGCGCGGCGCCGCCGGGCGCG
>CALGOK010000066.1 GCA_937961295.1 uncultured Gemmatimonadota bacterium | reverse complement strand
CCCGGGCCGCGGCGGCGTGCGCGAGCGCGACCTGGTCCGGTCGCGCCGGCGGGCGGGGCCGGCTTGACGCGGGGCGGCGGTGGCCGCAACTTGGGGACGATGCGCACCGCTCCCGCTGCCTTGGCACTCGCCAGCACCCTTGCCGCCTGCGGCGGGGCGTCGTTCGGGCCACCGATGCCCACCGCCCTCGGCCCGGCCGAGGGCGCCACGGTCGCGAGCTGGGTGGGAGGCACCCAGGCCACCGAACCGGTGCTGATGCGGTTCCGCTGGACCTTCATCGACGAGAAGGGGACCGCCAAGGGCCGCGGCTCGGCGATCATCCTGCCACCGGATTCGCTGCGATTCGACTTTCGCGGGCCGCTCGGCAGCGGGAGCGGCGCGGCCGCGGTGGTCGGCGATGTCCCGCTCTGGGCCGAGCCGGAGGAGGAGGTCGACAAGCTGGTCCCCAACTATCCGCTGCTCTGGGCGATGCTCGGCAAGGCACGGTACCCGGGCGCTGACGATCAATTGCGCGCCTACACCGACGACCGGCTCACTGCGTGGCGCTACGCCAATGGGGCCGACACCGTCGACTACATCCTGGTGCGCGGCGAGTCCCGCCAGCTGGTGGTCGACGTCCGTCAGGCAGGTCGCCGTATCGGGCGCGTGGCCACCGTGCTCACCGCGGACGGGATGCCGGAGTCCGCCCGACTCGAGATCCCGGGTCAACCGGCGCGTCTCGACCTCTCCTTCTATGTCGCCGGACCGCTCGACGCGATCCCGCCCGACCTCTGGCAGCGCCCGGCCGATGCGCAGTAGCCTCGCCGCGTTGCTCGTGCTGGCGAGCGCCTGCGCCTACGGCTTCGCCGGGGGCGGCCTGCCCAATGAGATCAAGACCGTGGCGGTCCTGCCGTTCGAGAACCAGACCACCGACCCCACCGTGGCACAGGAGGCCAATCGCTCGGTGCGCGAGGCGCTCGAGCAACGACTCGGCCTGCGCGACGCCACCGAGGCCCGCGCCGACGTGGTGGTACGCGGCACCGTGCGCCGCTACGAGCCCGACCAGCCGATCGGGTACCGCGGCACCGGGACCGGGATCGGCCAGCAGCGCGGTGGCCAGGTGGAGGTGAGCAAGCGGCTGCTGCAGCTCTCCATCGACCTGGAGATGATCCGCAAGGACAACGGCGACAACCTGCTCAGGCGGAAGACCTTTGCGGTCGATGCTCAGTACGATCCGGGACGCGAGGCGGATGGCCGCCGGACGGCGTTCCAGTTCCTCATCGACGAGATCGTGAAGGAAGCCCAGTCGCAATGGTGAACCCTGCCGCCAATCGTCACGGCCGCGGCCTCCTCGGCTGCCTGATCCCGGTCGCCCTCGTGGGCATCGCCATCTACCTCGGCGTCCAGTTCGGCCGGCCGTGGTTCGCCAGCCAGCAGTACCGCGACGAGATGCGCTCCGCCGCACAGATCGCCACCACGCTGAGCGATGCCGCCATCCGCGCCCGGGTCGTTGCGCGCGCCGACTCCCTCGGGCTGCCCACCGATGCGCGCAAGAACCTCCGCATCACCCGGCTCGACAATCCCGAGCGGATCGTCATCGAGTCGAACTACTCGGTGGTGATTGACGTCCCGGTGCTCGGCCCGAAGACCATGGAGTTCAAGCCGCGCGCCGAGGAACCGCTCTGACGTGAAGCCGAGCGCCGGGAAGATCCGCACCCCCGACGAGGCAGCGGCCTGGCGCGCCTCGGCCCCCGGCCCGGTGGTGTTCACCAACGGCGTGTTCGACATCGTCCATCCCGGCCACGTGGCGGTCCTGGAGGCCGCGCGTGCCGAGGGTGCCTCGCTGATCGTCGGCCTCAACAGCGACCGCTCGGCGCGCGAACTCGGCAAGGGCGGCGATCGACCGATCATGCCGGAGGACGCCCGCGCCCGCGTCGTTGCCGCGTTCGCCGCGGTGGATTGCGTGGTGCTGTTCGACGAGCCGACACCGGCTGCCCTCATCGCACGCCTCGCGCCCGACGTGCTCGTGAAGGGTGGTGACTATCGCCCCGAGACGGTGGTTGGTGCCGACACCGTCACCGCACGCGGCGGGCGCGTGGTGATCGTGCCGCTCGTCCCCGACCAATCGACCACCCGCATCGTGGAGCGCCTTCGTGCCTCGTCCTGACGGCCGGTCTCCGGCCGACCTGCGTCCCACCGTCCTCGAGCGCAAGGCCAATCCGTTCGCCGAGGGATCGTGCCTGATCCGCACCGGCGGCACGCTGGTCCACTGCACCGCCAGCGTGGAGCACGGCGTCCCCCCGTTCCGCAAGGGCAGCGGCAAGGGATGGGTCACCGCGGAGTATGCCATGCTTCCGCGCGCCACGAGCGAGCGCACCTCGCGCGAGCGCAACGGTCCCGGTGGCCGCACGCAGGAGATCCAGCGCCTCATCGGCCGGTCGCTCCGCGCGGCAATGGCCGCGTTCGAGTTCGGCGAGTACACCATCAAGGTCGATTGCGACGTGCTGGTGGCCGACGGCGGCACCCGTTGCGCGTCGATCACCGGGGCGTGCGTGGCGTTGCACGATGCCTGCGCCTGGCTTGCCGAGCGGACCGGCCAGCCGTCGCCGTTCGGCCGGTTCGTCGCTGCAGTGTCGGTGGGCAAGGTGGACGGCGAAGCGAGGCTCGACCTCGCCTACCTCGAGGATCGCGACGCCGAGGTGGACGCCAACGTGGTGATGCTGGAGCCGGCCGACTACGTGGAGGTGCAGGGCACCGGCGAGGGCGGAACGTTCAACCGGGTCGAGCTCGACGGACTGCTCGACCTGGCGCACGACGGCATCGCGCGACTCTTCGCGCTGCAGCACGCCGCCGTGGCGCAGTGAGGCTGCTGGTCGCCACCCGCAGTCGTGGCAAGCAGGCCGAGTTCCGCAGGCTCCTGGCACCGCTCGAAGCGGAGATCGTCTTTCCGGACGATGTGGGACTCGACGAGCAGCCTGAGGAGGACGCGCTCGAGGAGTTCGACACCTTCGAGGAGAATGCCCGCGCCAAGGCCGCCTACTTCGCGCGACTGAGTGGCCTCGCGTCGCTGGCCGATGACTCGGGCCTCGAGGTCGATGCGCTGGGGGGCGGACCGGGAGTGCGCAGCAAGCGCTTCGCGGGACACGATGGCCCCGATCACCAGGTCACCGCCGCCAACAACGCCGAGCTGCTCCGGCGACTCGAAGGGGTGCCACCGTTTGAGCGGACGGCGCGGTACCGGTGCGTGCTGGTCCTGAGTCCGCCGCCGTCAGGGGGACCTCCCCGGGAACTGGTCGTGAGCGGCACGACGGAAGGACTGATCCTCGAGGCCCCGTCCGGCGACCGGGGGTTCGGCTACGACCCACTCTTCTGGAGCGCCGACCTCGGCATCCCCTTTGGGGTGGCCTCGGCGGAGGAGAAGGGGAGGGTCTCGCATCGCGGTCGTGCCGTGGAGGCGCTGATCCGGGAGCTCTCCCGCTAGATTGGTGGCCGTGTCACGGGGCGTGGCGCAGTCCGGTAGCGCGTCCGCTTTGGGAGCGGAAGGTCCCGGGTTCGAATCCCGGCGCCCCGACTGAAAGGCGACAACGCGAGGCGCGAGGGGCGAAGGGCTGTCACCCCGAGCGTAGCGAGGAACTGTCACCCCGAGCGCAGCGAGGGGGCGGAGCCGGCACGTACAGTTGCCAGCCTCCGCCCCCTCGCTGCGCTCGGGGTGACAACGCCCCGTCGCACTACTGCCGCCGCTTCCACTCCGCGATCCACGCCGGGCGGGTGCTCGCCACGCGCGCCGGATCGAACACCGCCGGGTCGAGCTCCACGCCGGTACGGATCCAGGTGTATTCCTCGTGCATCCCCAGGTTGCCGTTGGTGTAGAACTTGATGTCGCGTTCCACCGCGGCCGGCCCTTCCATGGTGAACCCCGACACCTGCACGTCGCTGCGCGCGCCGTTGGGACTGGTTGGCATCACCCGGACCATGATCAGCCGGTCGGTGTCCACCCAGAAC
>CALGOK010000065.1 GCA_937961295.1 uncultured Gemmatimonadota bacterium | reverse complement strand
CGGGCGATCCGGGCCAGCCCGCCGATCGGCGTGAGCAGCACCTCGGGCGTGGGGATGCCGTAGCCGCGCGCGGCGCGGATGTGGCCGAACTCGTGGAGGAGCACCGAGACGAACACGAGGGCGATGAACACCAGCTCTTCCACCGCGCCGCCCACGCCGGCCATCCGCCAGCCGCCCCACGCGTACCAGGCGAGGAGCAGCAGCAGGGTGACGTGGATCCGGATGACGGTCTCGCCGACCCGGCCGACGGTGAACGACCAGCGCATCTGTTGATCCCTCCCCCTGAACATTAAACTTGTCCCCTTCGCCCGTGCCCGACCGCAGGAGGGAAGCGCCGATGGCCACCAGCACCGTCCCCGTCCGCCAGCCGCCGATCGCCGATCCGGCGGAGTGGACCCACGCCGACGCCGAAAAGCTGTACAGCATGGCCGGCTGGGGACTGGGCTACTTCCGGATCAACGCCGAGGGCCACGTCACGGTTCATCCCGACGGCGAGAACGACTCGCCGGGGGTCGACCTCTTCCGCCTCGCGATGGACCTGAGCGAGCAGGGCGTCGGGCTGCCGCTGCTGCTGCGCTTCAGCGACATCCTCCGGTCGCGGATCACCGAGCTGGCCGAGCGCTTCCGGGCGGCCATCGAGGAGTTCGAGTACGAGGGCGCCTACACCACGGTGTACCCGGTCAAGGTGAACCAGCAGCGCCACGTGGTGCAGGAGATCGTGGAGTTCGGCTCGCCGCACGGCGTGGGGCTCGAGTGCGGCTCCAAGCCCGAGCTGATGGCGGTGCTCGGCCTCAACGAGTCGACCGACCACCTGATCATCTGCAACGGCTACAAGGACGAGGAGTTCATGCGCCTCGCCCTGATCGGCCAGCAGCTCGGCCACCGGGTGATGCTGGTGATCGAGCAGCTCAACGAGCTCGACGTGCTGCTCAAGGTGGCCCGCGAGATGGGCGTGACCCCCACGGTGGGGGTGCGGATCAAGCTCGCCACCGAGGGGTCGGGGCGCTGGGCCAAGAGCGGCGGCGAGAAGTCCAAGTTCGGGCTCTCGGCGGTGGAGCTGGTGCAGCTGCTCGACCGGCTCACCGAGAGCGGCATGCAGGACATCCTCAAGCTGGTGCACTTCCACCTCGGCAGCCAGATCACCGACATCCGCTTCGTGAAGGCGGGGCTCGAGGAGGTGGGGCGCTACTACGTCGAGCTGCGGCGCATGGGCTTCAACATCGAGATCGTCGACGTGGGCGGCGGCCTGGGCGTGGACTACGACGGCTCGCGCACCACCCGGCCGGCGTCGATGAACTACACCATGCGCGAGTACGCCAACGACGTGGTGCACACCATCGGCTCGATCTGCCGCAACGCCGAGGTGCCGATGCCCGACCTGGTGTCGGAGTCGGGGCGGGCGATCACGGCGCACCACGCGCTGCTGCTGCTCAACGTGATCGACTGCGAGACCCACCACGCCCCCAAGCGGGTCGTGCTGGGCCCCGACGCCCACCCGCTGCTGCTGGAGATGCAGGAGAACCTCGAGACGCTCACCGCCGACCGGACCGAGGAGGTCTTCCACGACGTGGTGTTCGCCAAGGAGCGGGCCCAGGAGTACTTCGCCAGCGGGGTCTACTCGCTGCGCGAGCGGGCCGAGGCGGAGCAGCTCTACCTCATGACGCTCAACGCCCTGTCGGGGGTGGTGGGCACCGACCGGCAGTCGTCACCCGAGATCGTGCAGCACCTCGAGACCACGCTGGTCGACCGGTACTTCTGCAACTTCTCGCTGTTCCAGTCGCTGCCCGACAACTGGGCGATCGACCACCTCTTCCCGATCATGCCGATCCACCGGCTGGGCGAGATGCCGTCGCGGCGCGGCACGATCCAGGACGTCACCTGCGACAGCGACGGCGTGATCGACAAGTTCACCGGTGGCCGCCGCGGCAAGCCCTCGCTCGAGCTGCACCCGTGGCGCGACGACGAGCCCTACATCCTCGGCATCTTCCTCACTGGCGCCTACCAGGAGATCCTCGGCGACCTGCACAACCTCTTCGGCGACACCAACGCGGTGCACGTCCGGATCAAGGACGGCGGCTACGAGATCACCGACCTGGTGCACGGTGACACGGTGACCGAGGTGCTCACCTACGTGCAGTTCCACTCGTCCGACCTGCTGGCCACGTTCCGGCGCAAGGTGGCGCGGGCGGGGGGGCTCGACCGGCAGCAGAGCAACGCGTTCATCGCGGACTACGTGGCGGGGCTGGAGGGGTACACGTACCTGGAGGGGGAGTCGTAGCGGCTGTCACCCCGAGCGCAGCGAGGGGGCGGAGGGTTGCGTACGGCACCCTCCGCCCCCTCGGTCGCTTCGCTCCCTCGGGGTGACAGCCCGCTGTTGAGCTTGAGATCGCGCGCCGCAAGCGGCGCGCCTGCGACGGCGGCGTGAACGCCGCCGTTACCGCTTCTCCATCGGCACGAACGCCCGCTCGTCCGCCCCCGTGTACACCTGGCGCGGGCGGGCGATCTTCTGCTCCTTGTCCATCAGCATCTCCTCCCACTGCGCCAGCCATCCGGGCAGGCGGCCCAGCGCGAAGAGCACCGTGAAGTAGTCGGTGGGGTAGCCCATCGCCTGGTAGATCAGGCCGGAGTAGAAGTCGACGTTGGGGTAGAGCTTGCGCGAGACGAAGTAGTCGTCCTCCAGCGCGATCCGCTCCAGCTCCAGCGCGATCTCGAGCTTGGGGTTGAGCCCGGTCTGCGCGAAGACGTCGTCGGCGGTCTTCTTGATCAGCTTGGCGCGCGGGTCGTAGCTCTTGTACACCCGGTGGCCGAACCCCATCAGGCGTCCCTCGCCGTTCTTGACCTTCTCGATGAAGGCGGGGATCCGGTCCTTGCTGCCGATCTCGTCGAGCATCCGGAGCACCGCCTCGTTGGCGCCGCCGTGGAGCGGGCCGTAGAGCGCGGCGATGCCGGCTGACACCGCGGAGAACGGGTCGACGCCGGAGGAGCCGACGGCGCGCACCGCGCTGGTGGAGCAGTTCTGCTCGTGGTCGGCGTGGAGGATCAGCAGGATCTCGAGCGCGCGCTGCAGCACCGGGTTCGGCTCGTGGCGGCCGCCGATGCTGAAGGTCATGTTGACGAAGTTGCCGATGTAGTCGAGGTCGTTGCGCGGGAACTCGAACGGCAGCCCGCGCGCGTGCCGGAAGCAGAACGCCGCGATGGTCGGCAGCTTGGCCATCAGCCGCACCCGCTGGATGTAGCGGTTGGCCGGGTCGTGCACGTCCTTGGCGTCGGGATAGAAGGTGGACATCGCCCCCATCACCCCGAGCAGCATCCCCATCGGGTGGGCGTCGTAGCGGAAGCCGCCCAGGAACTTGATGATGTTGGTGTGGACGTAGGTGTGGTAGCGGATGTCGTTGGTCCACGTGTCGAGCTGCGCCTTGGTGGGCAGCTCGCCCTCGTCGAGGAGGTAGGCCACCTCGAGGAACGACGCCTGCTCCGCCAGCTGCTCGATGGGATAGCCGCGGTAGCGCAGGATTCCCTTGTCGCCATCGATGAAGGTGATCGCGCTCCGGCACGCCGCGGTGTTCATGAACGCGGGGTCATAGGTCATCATCCCGAAGTCGTCGTCCTGCACCTTGACCTGGCGGAGGTCGATGGCCCGGATGGTGTCGTCGGTGATCGGCAGCTCGTACTGCCGGCCGGTGCGGTTGTCGGTGACGGTGAGGGTGTTGCTGGCCACGGGTCGTCTTTGGGCTGCCGAGGGTCGCGGAGGGGGACTGCGATGGCGTCCCGGAAGATACGCGGGCGGCGGCGGCGAGGGCGGCGGCGCCGGCGCGCCTCCCTTGGGGCCATGTCGCACCCCGATGCTCCGCCGCTCGACGCCCGCCGCGAGGGATTCCTCGCCGGCGCGGTGATCGGCGCCGCCCTGGCCGCGCGCACCGCCGCCGGCGATGCGACGACCAACCGCGGCGCGATGGACCCGCTCTCGCCGCCCGGTCGCCGCCACGCCGCGGTGGCGCTTGGTGCCGGCCTGCTCGAGGCGCTGCCCTCGGGCGGTGTCGACCTGCGGCGGCTCGCCGGGCGGTGGGTGGAGTGGTCGCGCAGCGACGGTCACGGTGCCGACCCCGCCCTGGTGCAGGCACTCGACCACCTCGCCGAATTCGATGCGCCGGCTCCGGCGCTGGCCCACGCCGGCGCGGCCGCGGTGGCCGCGGCGCTGCCGGCCGCGCTCGCCGCGGCATCGCCGCGCGCCATGGTGTCGGGCGCCTTCCACACCGCACGGTTGGTGGATCCCGATCCCGCCGGCGGGCTCGCCGCCGTGGCGGTGGTGGTGGCGGCGGCACGGCTGCTCGAGGGGAGCCGCGATTTCCTTCCCGACGTGCTGGGACTGCTCCGCGCCAACAACGCCGACGAGGAGTTCTTCGCCCGGTTCCGTGCGATCGCCGCCGATCCGCGCAACGAACCGCCGCGGCCGACCGGCACGTCGGTGCGCGCGTCGGTGGTGGCAGTATGGGTGCTCTGGCAGGTGCAGCACCGGCCGCGCGGCGTCGAGGCGCTCCGTGCCCTCGGTACGCATCGCGACCTCAATGGCTACGCCGGCGCCGCGCTCGGCGCACTCCTCGGCGCGCGCGACGGCATCGCCGACTGGCCGCGCGAATGGATCGACGGGGCGGGGGAGGACGTGGTGCTGCGCTGCGCGGCGGCGGGGCGGCTGGCGATGACGGAACGGGTGATGGGGGACGGGTGACGGGTGAAGGGTGACGGGTGAAGGGTGAAGGGGAGAGCAGGTCCACATCGGAATCGCTCTCCCCTTCACCCTTCACCCTTCACCCTTTACCTCGTAGTTCCGCTCCCCCGCCTCGATCCGGACGCCGAACCGGTTCTCCGGCGGCGGCAGCGGGCACGGGCTCGACTCGGTGAACGCGCAGTCGGGATTGCGGGCGCGGTTGAAGTCGAGCACCGTGCGGCCGAGGGAGTCGGGGAGCGGCACGTCGAGGAAACGACCGGCGGGGTAGGAGCCGTCGCCGCTGGTGGCATCCTTGAACACCACCAGCATGTCGATCGCGCCGCGGCCCTTGGTGTAGGCCACCAGCTCGCGCTCCTCCCCGGCGATCGTGACGGTCAGCCGACCCGCCACCTCGCGCGGCAGCTCGAAGCCGCGCACCGTCTCCACCCGGCGCCACTCGTTGCTGCTCGGCGTGAACGTGGCCGGGAACCGCCACGCCGGATCGATCTCCCACCGCGCGATGCCCTGGAACGACGCACGCGCCTCCGCCAGCGTGTCGATCACCCATACCGTGACCGCCCCGTCGGCCCACCGGCCGGTGAGCCGGAGCGGACCGACCCAGGCGGAGGCACCATCGACCCCCGGCTGATCGCGGAGCGCGAGCGCCCCGGCATCGCGCATCGCCTTCACGCCGACCCAGAACGCGCCGCCGCTGGGCTCGAACACCAGCGTGTCGCCGCGGGCCGCCAGGACACCCGTCAGCTCCGCTGCCCTGGGACCGGGGATCAGGCAGCCGTGGATCGCACCGGCACCGACCGCAACCGGCAGGCGGCTCTGCTCGACTCGACAGAGCGCCGTCTGCGCCAGCGGGCCGATCGGACCGGCCACCATCGAGTCGCGCCACGCCGTCCAGCGCACCACCTCCATGGCGTGGTCGATGGGATCGATCGACTCGAGCGGCGGCGGTGCCGGGGCGTCGGTGCATGACCCCAACAGCAAAGAGAGGGAGAGAAGAGACAAGCGAGTGGGCACGGCTGTAGGATGGCGGAGAGCGCCGGAATGCACTAGTAGTTGGTGCCGCGAGTCGCAACGATCGGCCGCGCCGCACGCGGCGCGGCAGCGGTCCTCCCTCACCCGACGAGTCCCATGTCCCTGACCACTCGCGTCCTCATCGGTCTCGTTGCCGGGCTGGCGTTCGGCATCGCGCCCGCCTCCTTCCTGCCACCTTCGTGGCAATCGGTGGCCGCGTGGATCGAGCCGATCGGCACGCTCTGGACCCGTGCACTCCAGATGGTGGTGCTGCCGCTGGTGATCACGCTGCTCTTCCCCGGCGTCTCCCAGGGCGGCCAGGGACTCGGCACGCTCGGCGTCCGGGGAATCGCATTCTTCGTGGTCACGCTGATGCTGGTGGCGGCCGCAACGCTGGTGGTGGCCCCGCCGGTGTTCGGGATGATCCACATCGATCCGGCCACCGCGGCGGCGCTCCGCGAGGGGAGCAGCGCGCCAGCGGCGGTCATCCCGTCATTCACGGACTGGCTGGTGGGATTGATGCCGCGCAACCTGATCGCCGCGGCGGCGGAGGGGGCGATGCTGCCGATCATCGTGGCGACGCTGATGTTCGGGGCCGCGGCGACCCGGCTGCCGGAGGAGACGCGCCAGCGGCTCGAGCACGGCGCGGAGGCGATCGGATCGGTGACGATCGTGGTGGTGCGCGGGATCCTGGCGCTGGCGCCCATCGGCGTCTTTGCCCTCGCGGTGCCGCTGGCGCTCCGGCTCGGCACCACCGCGCTCGGCGCGGTCGCGGCCTACGTGATCGTCACCGCGGCGATCTCGCTGCTGGTGATCCTCGCGCTCTATCCGCTGGCGCTGCTGCGCGGGATCCCGATCGGCGACCTGGCGCGCGCGCTCGCCCCGGCCCAGGGGATCGCCGTGTCGGCACGTTCGTCGCTCGCTGCGCTCCCGGCGCTGATCGACGGCGCGGGCAAGCTCGGGCTCTCGGAGCGGATGACCGGCTTCTTCCTGCCGTTCTCGGCATCGCTGTACCGGCTGGGTGGCGCAGTGGCGCTGCCGGTGGGGGTCCTGTTCATCGCCCGGCTCTACGGCGTGGACCTCGACCCGACGCAGTACCTGGCCATCGGGCTCACCAGCGTGCTGCTCACCTTCAGCGTGCCCGGGATTCCCGGCGGCTCGATCCTCATCATGGCGCCGGTGCTGCTGGCGGTGGGGCTCCCCGTCGAGGGAATCGGCATCCTGCTCGGCGTCGACACGATCCCCGACATGTTCCGCACCACCACCAACGTGACGGGCACCATGGTGGCGGCGGTGGTCCTGAAAGACTGACGGCGACAGGCGAAGGGCGAGGAGCGCATTCGGTTTCGCCACTCGCCTTTCGGCCCTCGCCCCTCGCACGTCGCGGTCAGTCCCGCCCGACTTCGTAGGTGCTCTGCACCAGCCCGTTGCTGAACGCGCGCGTCGCCACGTGGCGCAGCAGCACGTCGCCGTCGGTGTCGCCGAAGAGCGGCAGTCCGCGGCCGAGCAGCACCGGGATCCGGGTGATCGTCATCCGCTGCACCAGGCCAGCGCGCAGGAAGCGCTGGATCGTCACACCGCCGTCGACGTACACCCGCTCGTGACCGCGGCGCTCCAACTCGGCCGCCACCTCCGCGGGTTCGCCGCCGAGCTGGAACACCGTGCCGCGGAGCGCCTCCGGGATGTCCACCGGCTTGCTCGAGAGCACCGCCACCGGCTTGTCCTTGTACGGCCAGCCGTCGAAGCCGAGGACCGTCTCGTAGGTACCGCGTCCGAGCACCATGGCATCGACACTGGCGAAGAACTCCGCATAGCCGTAGTCGCCGCCGTCGGACGGCCCATGGCCGCTCGACAGCCAGTCGATGCCGCCGTCCTCGCGGGCGATGAATCCGTCCATCGACGTGGCGATGAACACCAGACCCTGCATCACTGAAACTCCTGATTGGGGGGCAGACACGATACACCCCCTGTCAAGGGGTTGGGGAGGCGGGGGACGGGGGACGGGGGGCAATGGGGGCGGAACCGTTCGGCTGGCTCCGCCCCCTCGCTGCGCTCGGGGTGACAGTCCCGCTGATCTCCGATCAGGTCATTCCGTCTTCCAGCCATGCAAACTCGCCCTCGACCACCTTCTGCGCCGTCTTCCACGTGGCGACATCGTCGGGGCCGAACACCTCGCGGAACAACTGGTCGACCCGGCGCCGGGCGTGGCGGCAGAAGAGGTCGGCCAGCTCGGGCGCATTCTCCTGGCCATCGCGCGCCATCGCCGTGGCGCGGCTCACCGCCGCACTCATGGCGAAGAGCTCCGCACCGATGTCCACCAGCCGGAAGAGCACCGCCTGGCGCTTCTCCAGTTTGGGACCGAAGCGGAGCATCGCGTGGAACAGCGTGCGCGCGAGCTTGCGCGAGCGACGCTCGACGAAGCGCAAGTGGCGCGCGTTGCGACCGTGGCGGCCGAAGCCAAAGGCCCCGAACGGCAGCCAGAGCGGCGGATACCAGCGCGCGTAGAACAGCGCCGAGCGGAGAAGAGCCTTCGCCTTGGCACCGGCCGATGACTTGGGGTTGATGAGGTCGCCGGCCACGTCGAGGTGGGTGTCCACCGCCTCGCGCGCGATGAACAGCCGCATGATCTCGCTCGATCCCTCGAAGATCCTGTTGATGCGGGCATCGCGGTACATTCGCTCCACCGGATCGGGTCGCTCGCCGCGCCGCCGCAGCGAATCGGCGGTCTCGAAGCCGCGGCCGCCGCGAATCTGCAGGCAATCGTCGACGATCCGGTCGGCCATCTCGGTGTTCCAGAGCTTGGCGAGCGCCGCCTCGAGCCGGATGTCGGTGTCGCCGCGATCGGCGAGCAGCGAGGCCAGCTCGCTCACCGATTCCATCGCGAAGGTGTCGGCGGCCATCCGGCCGAGCATCTGGGCCACGGCGTCGTGGCGGCCGATCGGCTTCCCCCACTGGACGCGTTCGGCCGCCCAGGTGCGCGCGATCTGGACCGCGCGCTTGCAGCCGGCGGCCGCCGACGCCGGGAGCGTGAGGCGCCCGGTGTTGAGGGTGGTGAGGGCGAGCTTGAGGCCCTTCCCCTCGCCCCAGAGCACGTTGGCCGCCGGGACGCGGACGTTGGTGAAGCGCATCACGCCGTTCTCGATGGCGTTGAGGCCCATGAACTCGAGCCGGTGCACCACCTCCACGCCGGGCCAGTCAGTCTCGACGATGAACGCGGTGATCCGCTTCCCGGTCCGCGCCATCACCACCATCACCTCGGCGACCGGGCCGTTGGTGCACCAGAGCTTCTCGCCGTTCAGGGTCCAGTGGGTGCCGTCGTCGCTCGCCACGGCGGTGGTGGCCAATCCCGCGGGATCGGAGCCCACGCCGGTCTCGGTGAGCGCGAAGGCGCTGATGGCACCGGCCGCCACCCGCGGCAGGTAGCGACGCTTCTGCTGCTCGGTGCCGAAGAGCAGCAGCGGCACCGCCACGCCGATCGACTGCGACGCCGAGAGCAGCGCGGTGAGCGAGCCATCCTGCGAGGTCACCATCCCGATGGCGCGGGTGTACATCAGCTGGCTGAGCCCGAGCCCGCCGTACTCCTCGGGGATCTTGATGCCGAACGCGCCGATGTCGCGCAGCCCCTGGATCACCCCGTCCGGGATCTTGCCGGTTCGGTCGATCGCGTCGCTGTCGACCCGCTCCTGCATGAACCGGCGGAGCCGGTCGAGGAACGGCGCGGCGCGCGCGAGCTCCTCAACACTCGGGGCGGGGAAGGGATCGATCCGGTCGAGGCGCAGCCGTCCCTCGAACAGCTCGCGCACGAACGACGGTGCGGTCCACTCCGTCTCGCGCGCCGCCTCGGCGACGGCGCGCGCCTCTTCCTCGGTGGGCGCGGGCGCCGACCGGGTCATCATGTCGGTCATGGGATCCTCCCGGCCGTGGCGGGCAGCGCTCCGGTGAGCAGGGCGGTGATGTGGCGCTTGCGTTCGGCGACGAAGTCGGCGGCATCCGGATCGAGGCCGACTGACGGCACCAGCCTGGTCCGGTGGAGCTCGGGGAACCAGGTCAGCGCGATCAAGGAGAGCACCAGGTGGCGCACCGCCGGGGCGTCGCTGTCGGGGTATCCCAGCTCCTGCGCCAGCGCGGCCACCGCCTCCGCGCCGACGGCCATGCCGTCGGTGGTGGAGCGATCGCCGGGACCGTCGCCGAGCGCGTCGCGATGGAGGAGCCGGATGAAGTGGGGGTGCGCCGTGACGAAGTCGACGTAGTCGGACACCGCGCCGGCGAGGATCTCCTCGGCGGGCTTGCCGCTGCGCTCGGCGCGGAGCCGACCGCTCCGCACCGCATCGAGCGCGTCGGCGAAGCAGCGCGCCAGCACGGCGCGGTGGAGCCCTTCCTTGGAGCCGAAGAAGTACCCCGGCGTGCCGCGCGAGACGCGCGCCCGTGCACCGACATCGGCGAGCGACGTGTCGCGGTACCCCTGAGTGGCAAAGAGGGACTCGGCGGCATCGAGGATCGCGGCCCGGGA
Organism: uncultured Gemmatimonadota bacterium; assembly: GCA_937961295.1. Lineage (GTDB taxonomy): Bacteria > Gemmatimonadota > Gemmatimonadetes > Gemmatimonadales > GWC2-71-9 > Palsa-1233. The sequence goes on along the minus strand of CALGOK010000065.1, from coordinate 961 downwards.
CCGCTCGGGATCGCGGCTGCGCTGGGGGTCGGCCATGGCGTGGCTCCGGCTTGCTTGATGGTTAGCAAGTTATGGCATTCGGCGGGCTGGGGGAAGGGCGACAGGGCGAGGGGCGAGGGGCGAAGGGCGAAGGGCGAAGGGCTTGGACGGCTCGCCGCCGCTCGCCCCTCGCGCTCTCGCCTGTCGCGCCCTAGGGCAGCGTCACGCTGCAGGTGGTGAGGAACCCGCCCCGCACATTGTAGCGCGTCGTGACCGTCAGCGTCCTGGCCCGCAGCAGCTTCTGCAGGTCCTCGGCGAGCCGCGCGGTGGCGTGCTCCTGGTAGATGCCGACGTTGCGGTAGCTCATCACGTAATACTTGAGCGACTTGAGCTCCACGCACCGGTCGCTCGGCACGTAGCGGATCGTGAGTCGCGCCTGGTCGGGGAGGCCGCTGAACGGGCAGACCGCGGAGAACTCGTCCGTCTCAGTCACGATCTCCTGGTCGGGACCCTCGTACGGAAAGGTCTCGAGCACGGCGACGTCGATCGCCTCGGGTCCGGTGAACGGGATGGTGCGTCCTTCGGCGGTGGCCACGTGCTGCTCCGGAAACGGGTCTGCCAGAAGAATAGCTGCGGCCGTCAGTCCGCGGCGATCCCGCCGCTCAGTCGGGATCGCCAGGTCGCCGGGGCTTCCGCGGTTGATCCACCAGCCGCCCGGGCCGGAGCGCATCGAAGCCGTAGCGCGAGCGCACCGCGTCGACCGCGCGGGTGACCTCGGTCTCGCGGCGCACCTCGTCGGGGGTGAAGAGGTCGCCGGGATCGCTCGGCGCCAATGTGGTGGTGGCGACGCCGAGGAGGCGGATCGCCTGGCCGCGGCGGCGGGCCTCGGCAAGGGCCGGCGCGAGCAGCGCGCGAGCCGCCGCGCGGATCGGCGTGTCGAGGTTGCTCGGCGGCTTGAGCGTGGTGCGCCGGGTGACGGTGT
>CALGOK010000064.1 GCA_937961295.1 uncultured Gemmatimonadota bacterium | reverse complement strand
TGGCGCGCCACCAGCATGCCGGGCCGCCACGGGTCGCCCTTGCGGCCGCGCGGGTTGTCGAGCACGTAGATGTCGTACTGCCCCTTCTCGTAGTACACGAACGCGAGCTGGTCGGCCTGCGACGCCCAGGAGATCGACGGCGACAGCGGCGTGATGCCCTGCGCGCCGGTGAACAGGTCGGTCAGCTGGTAGTTCTCGCGGGTGTCGAGGTCGTGCAAGAAGATGTTGCTCACGCCGGTCCGGTCGGAGACGTATGCGATCGAGCGGCCGTCGGGCGCCCACTGCGGGTCCGCGTTCTTGCCGCGATCCATCCCCGGCAGCACCTCGATGCGGCCGCTCTGCAGGTCGTAGGTGGCGAGCCGGAAGTTGCCGATGCGCAGCACCTCGAAGTCGGTGTCGGGGCCGCGGTCGGTGGTGAACGCGATGGTGCGGCCGTCCGGCGACCAGGCCGGGTGCAGGTCGGCGTAGCGGTCGTTGGTGAGCCGCTGGAGGTTGCTGCCGTCGACACCGATCACGAACAGGTCGGAAAGGCCGCCATCGTAGCCGGTGAACACCAGGCGCTGGCCGTCGGGACTCCACGCCGGCGTGGTGACGCCGTTGAGGTCGACCCGGATCCGCTGCTCGACGCGGTTGCGCCGCGGATCGATCACCAGGATCTCGTCGCGCGGGCCGCGCTTGGCGGCCACGGCCAGGAAGCGCCCGTCGGGGGACCACGACGCGGTGGAGTTGATGAAGCGGAAGGTCTCGTAGTCGCTGCTGTAGGTGCTCTCGAGCAGCCGGTGCAGCACCTTGCCGCTCGGCACCTCGGCGAGGTAGAGGTCGATGAAGTAGAAGTCCTTCTCCGAGTAGTATGCGATGCGCGTCCCGTCGGGCGAGATCGCCGGCGCGAGGTGCAGCGTGCCGTCGCTCTTCGCCTCGGTGAGCACCGGCGTGGCGATCTCGGCGGCGCGCACCTGCGGGCCGAGCTGCGGCAGGTAGAGCTTCTGGGTGGCGTCGCGCCACTGGTCGCCGAGCTGGATGTAGTCGAGGCCGATCACCCGGCGGAAGGCGCCCTCCAGCGAGCCGCTGCGCGAGGCGGCGAGGATCGCGCCGATCGCCTCGTCGCCCCAGCGCGCCCCGATGTACGAGAGCAGCGCGTGGCCGAACCGGTACGGGAAGATGTTGGGGTCGTTCTCGAGCTGCCGGATGGTGGGGAGCTTCCCCTCCGCCGCCGCGTCGCGGAGCCACATCGCGGTGTTCGGGTTGACGGGGCCCAGCGAGAGGTACTCCGCCATCCCCTCCACGAACCAGAGCGGCGGGTTCACGGCGATGATCGTCTGCAGGCCGCCGCCGGCGCGCCCGCCCGACCAGACGTCGTACTGGAACTGGTGCACCATCTCGTGCTGCAGCACGTGCTCGATGTCGGCGTACGAGCCGGTCAGCGGCATCACGTTGCGGTGCTTCAGGAAGTCGGTGAAGCCGCCGGTCCCCTCGCCCACCTCGCCCGGGGTGGTGTTGGTCTGCTGGAAGTGCGAGTGCGAGGCGTACAGGATGATCGGCTTGCGCTCGCGGAACTGGTGCCGCAGCACCCGCGACAGCCGCGCGTACGACCGCTCGGCCATCCGCGCGACGTCGGTCGCCGCGAGCTGCTCCTCGGGGTAGTAGTACACGTCGAAGTGCTCGGTCTCGAGCACCCGGAAGTCGAACGAGGTGTACTGGACCTTGTTCTGCCCGAAGTACTGCGCGCCGACGGTCCCCGGCAGGGCGAGGAGCGCGAGGAGGGCGAGGCGGACTGGGGAGCGCATGGGTCGGGACCTTTCGGCCTGCGGGAACGTCACGAACGCGACAGCAGCGGCGGTGCATCCTGCCAGAGACGCTCGAGCCGGTAGAACGCCCGGGTCTCGGGGTGGAACAGGTGGACGACGATGTCGACGAAGTCGAGCAGCACCCAGCGTCCGGTGGTGAGCCCCTCGACATGGTTGGCCGGGTACCCGGCCTGCTCCAGCGCCCCGACCACGCCGTCGGCGATGCCGCGCACGTGGGCATCCGAGGTGCCCGAGGCGATCACGAAGTAGTCGGCCGCGTCGCTGAGGCCGCGCAGGTCGAGCACCAGCAACTGCTGTCCCTTGCGGTCCTCGATCGCCTCGACGACCCGCGCCACCGGATCGGGCAGCGCCTGCTTCGCCTTCCGTTCAGTCATCACCACGTTCCGGGGTGCCATCCTCCACCTGGTAGAAGACTGCCCAGGCGCCCTCGCCGACGTGGGTCCCGAGCACCGCGGTGGCCGGGGCCACCAGCACCTCCCGGGGATGGAACGCCGCGAGAAGCGCGGTGCGCACCCGCTCGGCGGTCTCGGGCGCCTCGGCGTGCGCCACCCCGAATCGAACCTGCCTGCGTCGGTTCCCGAGCCGCTGTTCGAGAAGCGTCAGGACCCTCGGCACCACCTGCTCGGCGCCGCGGACCCGGTCCACCGGCACCACCCGGCCGGTGCGGTCGACCTCGAGCACCGGCTTGATGTCCAGCAACCCACCGAGCCAGGCCTTGCCGCGGGAGACTCGGCCCGAGCGGAGCAGGTTCTCGTAGCGGTCGACCGTCAGGAGCGCTCCCGACTGGTCGCGGATCCGCTCGAGCTCCCGGGCGATGGCCGGCGCGGTCCAGCCGTCGTCAGCCAGCTCCGCGGCGCGGAGCGCCAGCATGCCGAGTCCCAGCGAGGCGGAGCGGGAATTCACGAGGGAGACGCCCGTGAGCCCCGCCGCGTGCACGGCTGCCTGCGCCGAGGCGAACGTCCCCGAGAGCGCGGCGGAGACGAAGATCCCCACCACCGACTCCGCCTCCTCGCGGGCCGCGCGGAACGCCTTGACGAACGCCGCCGGCGTGGGCTGCGAGGTGGTCGGCAGCTCCCGCGCCGCACGGAGGCGGCGATAGAACTCCGCCGGCTTGAGGTCCACGCGGTCCCGGAACGTCTCGGTCCCGAACATCACCTGGAGCGGCACGGCGATGATCCCGTGCCGATCGAGGGCCGCGTCGGCGAGGTCGTTGGTCGAGTCGACCACGATCGCCACGCGGCGACGCTCGGTGTGGGCCAGCTGGCGATGCTGGGCCCGCATGTCGTCGGCCTTGCGCGCCGTGACCGCGCCCCATCGCTCGGCGTAGGTGAACACGGCGTCGGGGGTGTCGGTGTGGACGTGGATCTTGAGCACGTCGCCCGCCACCGCCACGACCACCGAGCCGCCGAAGTCGTGCATCGCGGCCCGGACGTCGTTGGCCGCGGGGAGTCCCGCTCCCCGGACGAGGACCTCGGTGCAGTACTGGAAGTCACGTTCCGCGGCGATGTCCACCAGCGCCGCCGGCGCGATCGCCTCGTCCGGCGACGGCGCCTGGGCCGGGAGGATCGGGTCCCCGTTGATCACGCGGACGAATCCCTCGATCATCCGCACGAACCCCTTGCCGCCGGCGTCGACCACGCCGGCCTCCTTGAGCACCGCCATGAGTTCCGGGGTGCGCGCCAAGACCCGCTCGGACTCGGCGTGCAGGCGGCGGAGGAAGTGACCGATGTCGGGCGAATCGTCGGCCGCGCGCTCGGCGGCGAGTGCCGCGTCGCGCGCGACGGTGAGGATGGTGCCCTCACGCGGATCGTCCAGCGCCTGCTCGAGCGTCTCCGCCCCGCGACGGACCGCGGCGGCCACCTCGCGCGCGCCGGCGGTGGCGCGCCCCTCGAGCCCCTCGGCGAAGCCGATGAGGAAGTGCGCCAGCATCATCCCGGAGTTGCCGCGGGCACCGAGCACCGCCGCGCGGGCGGCGGTGCTCGCGGTGTCGCCCAGGCTGGCCGGGCCGAGCGCCTGGAGGGCGTCGGCCACGGCGCGGAGCGTCAGCGAGAAGTTGGTGCCGGTGTCGCAGTCGGGGACGGGGAAGACATTGATCCGGTTGAGCTCGTCACGCCCGGCAGCAACCCAGTCGCTCGCGGCGTGGAAGCCGCGGGCGAGCCGGGGGCCATCGAGGTAGCCGATCCCGACCGCCGGCGCGGTCACTCAGCTCTCGGCGGCGACGGTGACCTTGAGCTCGGCGTGGACGTCGTGCGGCAGCTTCACCGGGACGGTGTGGAAGCCGAGTTCCTTGAGCGGATGCTCGAGCGCGATCTTCCGCTTGTCCACCTCGAAGCCCTTGGCCGCAAGCTGCTCGGCGATGTCGCCCGCGGTGACCGAGCCGAACAGCTTGCCGTCCTCGCCCGCCTTGGCGGTGAAGCTCAGCGCCAGCTGCCCGAGCTGCGCCGCAAGGCCTTCGGCCTCGGCGCGCTCGGCGGCGTCGCGGGCCTGGCGCGCCTTGGCCTCGCCGGCGATCCGCTTCTTGTTCCCCTCGGTCGCCTCGAACGCGAGTCCGCGCGGCAGGAGGAAGTTGCGCGCGTAGCCCGGCTTGACGCGGACCAGGTCGCCAGCCTTGCCGAGCGAGGGGACGTTCTCGCGAAGAATCAGTTCCATCATGGTGAAGCTCCTTCAGGCGGCGCCATCCGGCGCCGCAGGTCAAGCCAGGTGTCGGCGAGCCCGATCAGGGCGCAGACGACCACGGCCAATGGTAACAGCAACAGGGCAACGACGGAGAGCAGCATGGCCAGCCCCAGCGGGGCAGGGACGAGGGCCGACTGGATCACCGCCAGGCCGCGTCCGGCATAGAGGGCGAGCAGGAAGACCAGCAGGTTCGCCCCGGCGATCCCCCACCCCTCGGGGAGCGGGGCGATGGCCAGGCCGCCCGCCAGCACCACCAGCCACACCAGGTGGTCGCTGAAGCGGAACTCCCGGAACGGCCGGGCCGGCCGGCCGATCGGGTGCGAGGACACCCGGTGGTACCACACCCACGCCAGCCAGCCGCCGCCCATGGCGACGATCGCCAGGAGGGCGGGGAAGAGCACCGCGGTGGCCTCGATGGTGGCGGCCATCCGGGCCGCCGCTTCGGCGGCCGGTGACGTGGCGCCACCCGCGGCATCTTCTGCGGGTCCCTCGGCGGCTGCCTCCGCAACAGCCAGCTCTGCGGGCGCTGCATTCTCACGCACGGCGGCGGGGGCATTGGCGGCCACT
>CALGOK010000063.1 GCA_937961295.1 uncultured Gemmatimonadota bacterium | reverse complement strand
GGCGCACCCCTCGGGGTGCGCGATGCCGGCACCGCGCGCCGTGAACGGCGCGCCTACGGCGTCCCCGGCGGCCGGGGCGGCCGTCCGATGTCCATCTGCCATTCCTGGCCGCGCTCCACCCGCCGCAGCGACTCGATCATCGACACCGATTCGCGCACCAGCTGGCGGTACGCATCGGGTCCCGCATTGAGGGCCATCGGCCGGCTCGACACCACGTTGAAGCCGTAGCTCGACCCCGCCGCGCTGTTGCGCACGGTGACCCGGTACATCACCGAGTCGCCGGCCGCCGGTGCCGCGCCCACGGTCACGATCACCTGCGCGGGAATCTCCGACACGCGCACGTCATCGTCGCCGACGTCGATCACTTCCCACCCCGGGCGCCGCGCGAGCTGGTCGCGAATCTCGGACGCGACCGATGCCACCGACGCGGACAGCGCCGGATCGCTGCGCCGCGGCGGCGTGGCCACCACCAGCACCGATCGACGCCCCGCCTCGGTCGGCATCGCCCGCCCGATCGATGCGTTCCCGCGCGCCAGGCTTCGCTCCGCCATCGCCTGCGCCGCCTCGGCGCGCGACGAGATCTCGGCGAGCTTGACCCGCACCAGCGAGTCGGCGAGCGACAACTGCCGCTCCAGCGTCACCTGCGCGCTCGGGGTCGTCACCGTCACCTCCGGCGCCTTGGCCGCCTCCGGATCGATGCGCTCGAGCTCGTCGCGCAGCGCCGCGGCGATCGCCAGCGAGTCGGCGCGAGTGAGCGGCTGGCTCGACCCGCCCAGCGGCTGCCCTTCGGGAGCATCGGCGCCGCCCTGCACCCCCACGGCACCGGGCACCGCCGGCGGGGCCACCGCCCGCCCCCCGCTCCACCAGAGCCCCGCCGCCACCAGCACCACCACCGCCATCGCACCGATCAGCAGCGGCACCATCGAGGCCTTGCGGGGCGCGGGCGCCGCGGCCTCACCACTCGCCTCGCGATGGGCGTCGGCCGCCAGGGCGCCGCTGATCCGGTCGAGCTCGGCGAGCACGGCGCGGGCGTCGGCCGGGCGCGCGTCGGGAGTCTTCGCCAGGCAGCGATCGACCAGCGACGAGAACGCCGGCGGCACCTCGGGGCGCACCGTCGCCAGCGGATCCGGCGTCCGGGTGAGCTGCGCCGTCATCGTCGCCGTGGGCGACGGCGCCGCGAACGGCGAGGCGCCGGTGAGCAGCTCGTATGCGAGCAGGCCCACGGCGTAGATGTCGACGCGATGGTCGGCGGCGGGGTCGGCGGCGAGCTGCTCCGGCGCCATGTATGCCGGCGTGCCGATCGCCATGCCGCTGGTGGTGTGTCCCGCGATGCCGGTGAGCGGCAGTGCCGCGCCGAGCGCCTTGGCCACGCCGAAATCGGTGACCAGCGCGTGCGCGCCATCGCTGAGAATGTTGGCCGGCTTGATGTCGCGGTGGATCACCCCGCGCGTATGCGCGTAGGCCAGCGCCTCCACCACGTCGCGCAGCAGCTGCACCACTTCGCGCACCGGCAGCGGGCCCTGCTGTTCCAGTCGCGCGCGCAGCGACTCACCCGGGATGTACGGCATCGTGAACCACAGCAGCTCGCCGGCCTCGCCAGCGTGCAGCAGCGGCACGATGTAGGGGTGCGAGATCCGGGCGGCGAGCTGCACCTCGCGGCGGAACCGCTCGCGGTTGATCCCCGCGGCGAGCTCGGGCGGCAGCACCTTGATGACCACCTCGCGCCCCAGGGCATGCTCGCGCGCCACGAACACCCGGCTCATCCCGCCGCCGGTCAGCTCGCGCTCGATCAGGTAGGCCTCGCCCAGGGCGGCCTTGAGGTCGTCCAGCAGCTTGTCGGTCACGCCATCCGGCCGGAGGAGTCGGGAGGGGAAATCAGCATGTCAAATATACGGGTTGGCGAGGTGAAAGGATGACGGAGGATGGAGGATGGAGGTACGGGGATTCCTCCATCCTCCATCCTCCATCCTCCGTCATTCCAGGAACCTCTCATCCCCCCGCCGCTCCGCCTCGGTGATCGGGGCCGTGCCGAGCCAGCCGCCCAGCCGGCCGCGGTTCCGGGCCACCCAGTCGTAGATCGCGTCGCGCGCCGGCCGCGGCACCACCGCGCCCAGCCGAAGCAGATGCCAGGGGCCACCCACGCGTCGCAGCACGCGGAGGACCGCGTCGCCCCGCGTGAACGCCCGGCCCTCGTCGAGCACCACCACCGTCCCCGGCTCGCGCTCGAGCCCGTGCTCGGCGAGCAGCCGCTGGCCGGTGGCCGACTCGAGCGGGGCGAACCGGAACCGTTGCGCGCGGTCGCGCCGCAGCACCCAGCGCACCGACCAGCCGCAGAAGCCGCACGTCCCATCGTAGAGCACCACCGGTGTAGCTTTCAGCGAGTTTCTCCCCCGAGGTTTCCCATGCGCCGCCGTCATCCGCTCGTTCCGTTCTCGCTGGTCGCCGCGCTGTTCCTCCCGTCATGTGCGGGTGGACAGGATCAGGCCGCTCCCACCGATTCCGCGCCGCCGGCCGCCGGGATCGACGCACCGGCCGCGACACCCGACTGGCAGGTGCGCGCCGACGCCAGCCATGACGCCGACGCCGGCTTCGCCCTGGCCACCTCGGAGGCCGGCACCCGGATCACCACCAGCCGGTTCTCGGGCATCCTCTATCGCCCGGACCAGGCGGCCACCGGCACCTACGAGGTCCTCGCCACGATCGATGTTCTTCCCGGCTCGCGGCGCAGCGAGGGCTACGGCATCTTCGTCGGCGGCAGCGGCCTCGATGGCGAGGGCCAGCGCTACACCTACTTCCTCCTCCGCGATGACGGCAAGTACCTCGTGAAGACGCGCGATGGGGGTGGCACCAGCACGGTGGTCGACTGGACCGCCAGTTCGGCGATCCGCACCCTGCCGTCCTCCGCTGCCGAGGGCGACCGCGCCAGCAACACCATCGTGGTGCAGGTCACGCCGAGCGCCATCACCCTGCTGATCAATGGCGAGCGGGTGGTGCGCCGTCCGCGCGGCGATCTGGCGCTGGAGGGCATCGCCGGGCTCCGGGTCAATCACGGCCTCGAGTTGCAGGTGCAGTCGTTCGACGTCGCGGCGCCGTCGGCACCCGCCGAATGAGGTAGGGCCGCACCGAGGTCGACCCCAACGCGCTGTCGCGCTGCAACTGACGGCGGAGAGGGAACAAACCGGGCGACGCCGCGGATCGCATTGCGGCGAACGGCGCGGCGTGGATCAGGTGGGGCTGGACCTGCAGGAGGGTGCCGCTGCGGCGGGGCGTCACGCAAGCTGGCGCGACCCCCGTACCTGTTGGACTACTCCTTGTAACCCCGCGACTTGGCGAGGACGTTCGACACGACGAACACCCCGGCAAAGAGGGCCAGCAGCAGCACGATCCAGGTGAACTCGGGAAGCCGTTCCATGGCAGGCATCGGTGGTTGAGGACGGGGGGAATCTAACCTCAGGCCGCGCCGAGGGCTGTCACCCCGAGGGAGCGAAGCGACCGAGGGGGCGGAGCTCGCCGGGCAGGTTCCGCCCCCTCGCCCGCGCTGCGCGCGGCCTCGGGGTGACAGTGCTCCGTTCTCCGCCTAGAGCTCCCCCTCCAGCTTCCGGTCGATGATCGTCCAGCAACTGAGGGCCGCGAGCGTCCCGTGGCCGGCCACCAGCTTCCGCTGCCCCGGCTCCTTCGTCCGCGGGAAGAGCCGGCGCATCACCCGCTGGACCCCGGCGTCGCCCGCCGGCCAGATGTCCGGGTGACCGAAGCCGAAGATCGCCAGGATCTCCGCGCTCCACCGGCCGAATCCCCTCAGCGCCATGATCTCCGTCAGCAGGGCGTCGGCATCGAGCGCCGCCCAGCGCGTCCCGGGATCGCCACCGGCTGCGAGGAAGTCTCCCCATCCCGCGATTGCCTTGCGCTTCGACCGCGACAGGCCGAGCGAGGCCGGCGCATCCTCGGGTGTTGCCTGCGCCCAGGCAATGACGCCTTCCATGGTGCCGTGCGCCGCGAGCAGCCGCTCGGTGATGGTCCGGGCGGCGGCGGCGCTCAGCAGCTGGGCCACGATCGTGCGCACCGCGAGGTGCGAGATTGGCCGCGGATCGGGGATCTCCCGGGGGATCGGATGCGCCAGGGTCACCAGTCGCTTGAGCCGGGGATCGCGGGCCGCCAGCGCGCGTCGCGACGCGCGCCAGCGGTCGTGCGCACCGGGGTCGGTTCCGCCGAGCCGGGTGCGATCAGCCATGGCGAGGCGTCAGAACGCCACGTCGGCGGCGGGTCCGCACGCCGTGGTCGTCCCGCGGAACGTGAGCACGCCGGAGTCGCCGCGTACCACCCAGCTCGCCCGTCCATCCGCCGTGGCGTAGCGTGCGGCACCATCGGCGCTGTCGGTCGGCGGCAGCACCAGTCCGGTGTCGTGGGTCGCAATCACGGCGCGTGGCTGGGTTCCCACCCAGATGTTGGCCCGGATCTCGGTTCCGTTGGCGCAGCGCATGTCGACCCGGCTCATCAGCGTGTCCGGTTGCGGCGCGAAGACCGGCGCCGCGATCGCGGAATCGGCGGCGCTTTCGGGTTGTTCGGCATCGTTGGCGCACGCGGCGACCGCAAGCAGCAGGAAGATGGAACGCAGGCGCATCGTCTCTCCAGCGAGGTGGTTCGGTGTCACGGGTGAAGCCGGGGGCGGCAGAAAAATATCCGGGCCGCAACCCCCCGGCAGCGCCACGCATCCCTTGCCCGTGATCCGACGGAGACCCGCGATGCGCCGACCGGCCATCCTGATCGCGACCGTGTTGCTGCCGGCAGCCCTGGCGAGCGCCCAGGCCGCCGACACCGCCGCCATGAGCCGGGCCGTCCGGCTGCTCGACGCCGCCTGCGCAGCGGACCGCCCCGAAACCTGGGGTCGATCGCTCTGCGGACCGCTGCTGCTCGGTCGCTGGGGATCGAACGCGTTCGTCGCCTCCCAGCAGGCCGCGGACGGCTCGCTCACCCCGATCGGCCGCTGGTGGCACGGCACCCTCCCCCCCGGTCGCTTCCCGGCCAACACCGCGATGGCGGTGGCCGGCACCGACTGGTCGATGGTGGTGCTGCCCCTGCCGACCGACGACGCGATCGCCACCGCGCTCCTCGCCCACGAACAGTTCCACCGCATCCAGCCCGCGCTCGGCCACGCCCAGGCGAACCCGGCCAACGCCCACCTCGAAGAGGCCGATGCGCGACGCTGGCTCCGGCTCGAGTGGCGTGCGCTGGCCAAGGCCGCAGGGGAGTCCGGTGCGGGGAGATGCACGGCGCTGCGGGATGCGCTCGCGTTTCGTGCCGCCCGCCACGCCGCCTATCCCGGCAGCGACAGCAGCGAGGTGCTGCTGGAGCGCCACGAGGGACTGGCCGAGTACACCGGGCAGCGGCTCGCCGGCCTGGCGCATGACGGGGCGCTGCCGCGGCTGGCCACGTACCTGGGGCAGGCGGAGCGGTTCCCGTCGTACGTCCGTTCGTTCGCGTATGCCACCGGCGCGGCGTACGGCTTGATGCTCGACCGGGTCGACCGGGGCTGGCAGCACGCGCTTCCCTCGGGTGAAGGTCCCGCGGCACTGCTCGTCGAGCGACTGGAGGGTGCCCGCACCGGGGGTCCCCTGGCCGCCCGCCCGCGGCAACCTCTGCGGCGTGGCGAGCATGGAGCGCGATTGGTTGTCGTACAGCGTGAACGACCAGAACTTCTCGGCCGGGATGCCCTTCGGCAGGGTCACCTTGTAGGTTTTGCCGCCATCGAACGGGTTGCCGGCCGCATCGAGAAAGCCCATGAGG
>CALGOK010000062.1 GCA_937961295.1 uncultured Gemmatimonadota bacterium | reverse complement strand
CGGCCCGATCGTTGGGCGACTGCCACACGCGGACTCCCGCGGTGGCCATCCAGCCAGTCTCGGCGAATTCGCCGTAGTCGCCGGTCGGCAGCGTCGCGCCGATGCCGACAAAAAACTGTCCGTGGGCTGGTGCCGCACCGAGGACGAACGCCGCGGCGAGGGTGGATGCTCCGATGACCAAGCGTCGCATGGTACCTCCGCGATGGAGACTCGGGAGGCGTCCTGGGCCTCCCCAAGGTCGGCGGCGCCTCGGGGGCGTCGCCTGCAGGGCCGGGTATCCCGGCCTCCTTCACCGCGCCGGGGAGCGCGGATGGATCGCGGCAGAGCTATTCCAATATCGAAATCCGGCCCTGAAATGCCAGAGGGCGGCCCGGAATCCGCCCGCCGGAGGGTGGCCGTGATAGCTTTCGGGGGTCCGCCAGGGGCATCCCGGCCCACCTCGGGGCCGGGGTTGAGAGGCACCCTTGGAACCTGACCCGGCTCATACCGGCGGAGGGAGGCGGACCCGCACGGGAGTCGCCGCCATGGCCACCACCGCCCAGCCCACCACGTCGTTCGCCGATGCCTTCCCCTGCTCCGCCAAGGTGCATGTCCCCGGTCCGCACGGGGTCCGGGTGCCGTTCCGCGAGATCACCCTCTCCGATTCCCCCGACGGCAGTGCCAATGCGCCGCTCCGGGTCTACGACACGAGCGGTCCCCAGGGCCACGACGTGCACGAGGGGCTGCCGCCGCTCCGGCTGCCGTGGATCGTCGAGCGCGACGTGCGCGCCACCGATGCCGACCAGGTGCTCGGACTCGCCATGCCCGGCGGGCTGCGCCGCCGGGTGCTGCGCGGCAACGGGCCGGGGACGCAGCTGCACTACGCCCGGCGCGGCGAGGTGACTCCGGAGATGGAGTTCATCGCGATCCGCGAGGGGATGGACGCCGAGTTCGTGCGCAGCGAGGTGGCCCGCGGCCGTGCCATCATCCCGGCCAACATCAACCACCCCGAGCTGGAGCCGATGATCATCGGCCGCGGCTTCCACGTGAAGGTCAACGCCAACATCGGCAACTCGGCGGTGTCGAGCAGCATCGAGGAGGAGGTCGAGAAGCTGCGGTGGGCGACGCTGTGGGGCGCCGACACCGTGATGGACCTCTCCACCGGCAAGGAGATCCACGCCACCCGGCAGTGGATCCTGCGCAACGCCCCGGTGCCGATCGGGACGGTGCCGATCTACCAGGCGCTCGAGAAGGTGGGCGGCGTCGCCGAGGACCTCACGTGGGAGGTGTACCGCGACACGCTGATCGAGCAGGCCGAGCAGGGAGTGGACTACTTCACGGTGCACGCCGGGGTGCTGCTGCGCTACGTGCCGCTCACCGCCAACCGGATGACGGGAATCGTGTCGCGGGGCGGCAGCATCATCGCCAAGTGGTGCCTGGCGCACCACAAGGAATCCTTCCTCTACACGCACTTCCGCGAGATCTGCGAGATCATGGCGGCGTACGACGTGTCGTTCTCGCTGGGTGACGGGCTCCGTCCCGGCAGCATCGCCGACGCGAACGACGAGGCGCAGTTCGCCGAGCTGCGGACCCAGGGCGAGCTGACGCGAATCGCGTGGGAGCACGACGTGCAGGTGATGAACGAGGGCCCTGGCCACGTGCCGATGCACCTGATCAAGGAGAACATGGAGAAGCAGCTGGAGTGGTGCGACGAGGCGCCGTTCTACACGCTGGGACCGCTCACCACCGACGTGGCGCCGGGCTACGACCACATCACCAGCGCGATCGGCGCGGCGATGATCGGCTGGTACGGCACCGCCATGCTCTGCTACGTGACGCCCAAGGAGCATCTCGGCCTGCCCAATCGCGACGACGTGAAGACGGGCGTGATCACCTACAAGATCGCGGCGCACGCGGCTGACCTCGCCAAGGGCCACCCGCGCGCCCAGCAGCGCGACGACGCGCTCAGCAAGGCGCGCTTCGAGTTCCGCTGGCGCGACCAGTTCCACCTGGCGCTCGATCCCCAGACGGCGCTCGCCTTCCACGACGAGACGCTGCCGGCCGAGGGGGCCAAGGTGGCGCACTTCTGCAGCATGTGCGGTCCCAAGTTCTGCTCGATGCGGATCTCGCAGGACATCCGGGACGCGGCGCGGGCGCAGGAAGTGGAGCAGGGGATGGCCGCCAAGGCGGCGGAGTTCCGCGCCGGCGGCGGGGAGATCTATCGGGAGGGGTGATGTGGCGCTTCGGGACCGGCTGAGAATGCGACAGTCACCAGCTCGTTGACACCTTCCGCGGGCACGGAACTTCCGGTACCATAAAGGCTTGTGAACCCGACAACCGCGGCAAGCACTCTTCCGTTCGCCCAAATCCGGCTGGTCGGCGACCTGATGCCATGGGTCGTCGGCGTGCTGCTGCTGGTGCTGTTCTTCCAGCTCCCTCGGTTCGGTGCCCACCGCAACCTGCTCTGGACATGGATCGCGGCGTGGTGCGCCCTGATCATCGGTCACACGGCCGGGATGTTGAGCACCCTCAACCTCTTCGTCGCGAACACGTTCCCGGCGCTCCTGCTGCAGGCGACGAACTTCCTCACGCTGCCCGGCAAGCTGACCTTCCTCGCGCTGGTGACGGTCGCCGCGGTCGAGGCGTCCGGGCGGCGCATCGCGTCGGCGCGTCAGCGGGAGATCGCCATGCTGGCGCTCCTGGTGGGCTTGGCGCTGGCGCTGGTCGACACGCACGGGGTGGCGCGGCGGGTGCAGCTGGTTGCCACCCCGGTGCTCTTCTTCGGCTCGGCGCACCTGGTGCTCGCGGCCGCGCGCGGCGAGCGGGAGCGCGGGCTGACCTTCCTCGCGCTGGGGATGGTGCTGTTCGCGCTGCTCTCGACCCTGTACCGGCTGCTCGGCTTCTCGACGCTGCCGTGGCTTCCCGACCGGACCGAGGCGATCCTGATCGCGACCTCGGGGTACGGCACCGCCTTCGCCCTCGCGCTGCTGGGTGCGGCGGTGGTGGTGCTGGTGGTGCAGGACTCGGTGCTGCAGGTGGCGCGGACCCGCGAGGAGCACATTCGCGACGTCGGGGCGTCAGAGGCGCGGCTCAAGCGGATCATCGAGGCCGCGGGCGAGGCGATCGTGACGTTCGACCACGACCGCCGGATCGACCTGGCCAACGGCGCCGCGGCCCGGCTCTTCCGGCTCCCCGCCGGGTCGGTGGTGGGGCGTCGCCTCGACGACCTGATGCACCTGGACCACGGCGACTGGACCGCAACGCTGGGTCCGGTCTTCGGCGAGGCGCGGACCCGGATGACGATCACCGCGTCGGGGAAGCGTCCCGGCGAGGCGGGATTCCCGCTGGAGTGCACCGTGGCGCCGGTGGACGAGTCCGACGATCGCACCGGAGGCGTGGCGATCCTGCGCGACCTGTCCCAGCGCCGCGCGGCCGAGGCGGAGCGCGAGCGATTCGAGCGCCGCGTGGCGGAGTCGGAGAAGATGCTCGCGATCGGGCGGGTGGTGTCGGGCGTGGCCCACGAGCTCAACAATCCGCTCGCCGTGGTGCTCGGCCAGAGCGAGCAGCTGGTCGGGTCGGCTTCTGCCGACGAGGTGCGCGAGGGGCTGCAGCTCATCAACGAGCAGGCGCACCGCGCCCGTCACATCGTGAAGGACCTGCTGGCCTTCGTGCGGCCGCGCGAGGACCGCCGCGAGCCGGTGGACCTCGCCGAGCTGGCGCGTCGCGTGGTGGCGAGCCAGGCGGGGGAGGCCAAGGCCCACGGGGTGACGGTGGAGCTGACGGCCCCGGGGTCGGCGGCGGTGGTGATGGCCGACCGGCTGGGCATGGAGCAGGTGGTGGTGAACCTGCTCGACAACGCGATGGACGCCACGGGGAACGGCGGCGCCGTGCGCATCACGGTGGCGCGCGACGATGACAGCGGGGTGATCTCGGTGGAGGATGACGGCCCGGGGGTGCCGGATCCGATCGCCGACCGGATCTTCGAGCCGTTCTTCACCACCAAGCCCACCGGACAGGGGACCGGCCTCGGCCTCGCGGTGTCGGTGGGGCTGCTGGAGCACTTGGGCGGCTCGCTGGCGCTGGAGAACCGGCCGCGCGCGGCCGTCGGCGCGCGCTTCGTGATCCGGGTCCCGCTGGGCTGGGGGTCGCAGGTCGCTGCCGCGGCGCGTGACCAGGCCG
>CALGOK010000061.1 GCA_937961295.1 uncultured Gemmatimonadota bacterium | reverse complement strand
AGCCGGCGCTGTGCCGCGCGTCGCGACGGATCGGCGCGATGCTCCTGCATCGCCGCGGCGATCTCGTCGAGGTCGAGGAACGTGAAGAACCGGAGCAGGCGCTCGACATCGGCATCGTCGCTGCGGAGCCAGAACTGGTGGAACTGGTACGGCGAGGTCCTCGCCGCGTCGAGCCAGACGTTGCCGCCCTCGCTCTTGCCGAACTTGGTGCCGGCCGCGGTGGTCAGCAGCGGGAGCACCAGCGCGTGGAGCTTGCGGTTGTCGCGCCGAGCGCCGAGCTCGATCCCGGCCGTGATGTTTCCCCACTGGTCGCTGCCGCCCATCTGCAGCTCGCAGCCGTGGTGGGTCGCCAGGTGGGCAAAGTCATAGGCCTGCACCAGCATGTACGTGAACTCGGTGAACGAGATCCCGCTGTCGAGCCGCGTCTTCACCGTCTCCTTCTGGAGCATGTAGCTCACGGTGAAATGCTTCCCGGCCTCGCGGAGGAACTCGAGCAGGCCCAGGCCGGCGAGCCATTCGGCGTTGTCGAGCATGCGCGCATCGGTCGCGCCGTCGCCGAAGGTGAAGAACCGCGACAGCTGACCACGGATCGCCGCGGCGTTGCGCGCCACGACGTCGGCGCCGAGCATCGGGCGCTCCTCGCGCTTGCCGGAGGGGTCACCCACCATCCCGGTGCCGCCGCCCACCAGCACGAGGGGACGGCCGCCGAGCCGCTGGAGCCACGCGAGGGCCATCACGGGCACCAGGTTGCCGACATGGAGCGAGTCGGCGGTCGGGTCAAAGCCGACGTACGCCGTGATCGGCCCCTGGGCGAGGCGGGCGTCCAGCGCCGGGGTGGCGTCGTGCACCATGCCGCGCGCGGCGAGGGTCTCGAGCAAGTGGGCCATGGGGCGGCAAGATGCCGCCCCGGCGCCGGGCCATGCAAGGCGGTCGGGGTCCGGGTAGTTTCCGGTCATGGCGAAGTCCTCGCGGCGGCGCACCTGGGCGCCGCACCTTCCGCGGATCCGGGTGTCGCGCCGACTGGCATTGCGGGCCCTGGTGGCCGCCGCGTCGCTGGTGGTGTTCGGTGTCGTCGCGGCGGCCGGTGCCTGGTGGCGTGCCTGCGCCAACGAGGCGTGTCCCTCGATCGCGACCCTGGAATCGTACGACCCCTGGCAGGCCTCGAAGGTGTACGCGGCCGACGGCCGGCTGATCACCGACTTCTACCGCGAGCGCCGCACCGTCATCACCCTCGATTCGATGTCGCCGGCGCTGCCGGCGGCGTTCCTGGCCGTCGAGGACAAGCGGTTCTACGACCATGGCGGCGTCGACTGGCTCGGCGTGCTCGCGGCGGTGAAGGACCGCCTGACGGGCGGGATTCCGCGCGGCGCGTCGACGATCACCATGCAGCTCGCGGGCAACCTCTTCCCCGAGGACATCGATCGGCGCCAGCGCAGCGGGCTGGCGGGGATCGCGCGCAAGGTGCGCGAGGCGAAGGTGGCCAGGCAGATCGAGGACGCCTACAGCAAGGACCGCATCCTCGAGCTGTACCTCAACCAGATCGCGCTTGGCAACGGCGCCTACGGCGTCGAGTCGGCGGCCCAGCGCTACTTCGGCAAGCGCGCCAGCGAGATCAACGCGGCGGAGGCGGCGATGCTGGCCGGACTGCCGCAGGCACCGTCGCGGTACAACCCCCGGCGCAACCCCGAGGCGGCCGTGCGACGGCGCAACCTGGTGCTGGAACTGATGCACCAGCACGCCGCGCTGACTCGCGAGGAGGCCGAGACCTGGAAGGCGTACCCGCTGGCGCTCTCGTCGCGGTCCGATTTCGCCGGGGTCGGGGAGTACTTCGTCGAGTATGTCCGCCAGGTCCTCGAGGCGCGGTTCGGCAGCGCCCTCTACACCGAGGGGTACCGGATCCACACCACCCTCGACCTCGACGCCCAGGGCGCGGTGGAGCGCGCCATGGCGGCGCAGCTCGAGCGGATCGAGAACGAGCCGGGGTACCGCCACCAGAGCTATCGCGACTACCTCGAGCAGCGCGGCGACAGCGACGGCGAGCGCAGCACCACGCCGTACCTGCAGGGCGCCGCGGTGGTGATCGAGGCGCGCACCGGCAACATCCTCGCGATGGTCGGGGGGCGCGACTTCGACGATTCCAAGTTCAACCGTGCCGTGCAGGCGGAGCGGCAGCCCGGCTCCACGTTCAAGCCGATCGTCTATGCCGCGGCGCTGGAGCACGGGATCCCGCTCGAGTCCATCGAGGTCGACGAGCCGATCTCCTTGGAGATCCCCGACCAGCCCAACTGGGAGCCGCAGAACTACGACGGCCGGTTCACCAACCAGCCGATGACGCTGCGTCAGGCGCTCTGGAAGTCGGTCAACACGGTCGCGGTGAAGACCGCGCTCCGCACCGGCCTGCCCGAGATCATCGACGAGGCACGCAAGTTCGGGATCAGCACCCGGATCCCCATGGTGCCGTCGCTGTCGCTCGGCTCCCTCGGCGTGCACCCGATCGAGATGATCGCCGCGTACACCGCGTTCGCGAGCCTCGGGGTGCGCGCCGAGCCGAATGCCATCCTGCGGGTCGAGGACCGCACCGGCCGGATCGTCTGGGAACCGAGGCCGGTGCGCCGGCGGGTCCTCGAGGAGCCGGTGGCGTGGCTGCTCACCGACGCCCTGCAGGGCGTCGTGCGGCACGGCACGGCGAACAGCGCGGTGTGGGCGCAGGGGTTCCAGGTCCCGTCCGGCGGCAAGACCGGCACCACCAACGACTATTACGACGTCTGGTACATCGGGTTCACCAACGACCTGGTGGCCGGCGTCTGGATGGGCTTCGACGTCAACACCCGGATCATGGGGAACGCCCAGGGCGGTCGCCTCGCGGCGCCGGCGTGGACGCAGTTCATGAAGGAGATCTACCAGCGGCGCCGGACCCCGGGCGGCTGGGCCGAACCCGCCGACATGCTGCGCCCGGTGGAGATCGACAAGTCGACCGGGTTCCGCGCCACCCCGTTCTGCCCGCGCGACATGGTGGAGATCCGCTACTACCCGCCGGGGGGCGAACCGCGCGAGTTCTGCCCGATCCACTCGCCGTACCGACCAGGGGACACCGATTGATGCAGCGGTTCTCCGCCAGTTGGCTGCTGCCGATCGCGGGGGACCCGATCCGTGACGGTGCGGTACTGGTGGACGACCGCGGCCGGATCGCCGCGATCGGCCCCGGCGATCGGGTGCCGGTTCCTCCCGACGCCGTCCGCATCGATCTCCGCAACAGCGTGCTTCTTCCCGGCCTCGTCAACACCCACACCCACCTCGAGCTGACCGGGTTCGCCGGGATGGTCGAGGCCGACACCTTCCTGGAGTGGATCCTCAGGGTGATCGCCGTCAAGGCGGCCCGGAGTGACGAGGCATTCTTCGACGCCGCGTGCGAGGGGATCCGCCGGACGTGGCGGAGCGGGGTCACCACGGTCGCGGATACGGGCAGCACCGGGGCGGTGCTCGAGGCGCTCGATCACCTGGGTGCCAGCGGCACCTACCATCACGAGGTGTTCGGGGCGCATCCCGACGAGTGCGACGCCGCGATGCGCGGATTCAGCGCCCAGCTGGACCGGCTTGCCGGCCACGCCACCGGTCGCGCCCGGCTCGGCGTCTCGCCGCACGCGCCCTACACCGTCAGCGGACCGCTCTATCGCGCCGCATGCGAGCTGGGACGCGCCCACGGGGTGCCGACTGCGGTGCACGTGGCCGAGCCTCCCGGCGAGAGCGCGCTGCTCGACGACTTCACGGGAGTGTTCGCCGACGACTTCCGCCGTCGTGGCGTCCCGCGCCCCAGTGACGTGCCGATCACGCCGATGGCGTTCATGGACCGGCACGGCGTCCTGTCGTCGCGCACGCTCTGCATTCACGCCATCCACGTGAGCGAGGCCGACACCGAGCTGATGGCCCGGCACGGGTGCGCGGTGAGCCACTGCCCGCGTTCGAACCGCTTCCACCACCAGGCCGACGCCCCCGCGGCCCGCTATCTCGAGCGCGGGCTGCGCATGGGGCTCGGCACCGACAGCGAGATCAGCGTCGCACCGCCCGACCTGCTGGCCGAGGCGCGCGAGGCGCGCCGGCTGGCGGGGTGGGACGCACCGACGGTGCTGCGATTGCTGACGCTCGGCGGTGCCGAGGCGATCGAGCGTGACGGCGAGTGTGGCTCGCTCGAGGTCGGCAAGCTGGCCGACTTTGCGGCGGTGTCGGTCGGGGAGACTGACGACCCGATCGAGGCGGTGCTCGCCTCATCGCCCGATGGCGTGGTCGGCACGTGGCTCGCGGGTCGGCGCGTGCACGGCTGACATCGGCGCGCGGCCTCGGCACGTCGGCGACGGCCCCCGAGGGCATTCCGCTCCTGGCCGGCCGTGCATTCGTCGGGTTCCCGTCGAGCCCCAGCGGCCGGAGCATGCGCTCCATGCCCTCGGGGGCCGTCGCGAGGCATTCGGTGCGCGGACTCGGGGGTGCGAAGCGGATGCTTCGGCCCCTGGCGCTCGACGAGAGGCACCCGAACGCACGGCCGGCCAGGAGCGAAGCACCCCCGAGTCCGCGACCCGATGTCGCCGTGGCCATCCCGCCGGACCCGAAACCGCGCGGTCACGACCGGGTGAACCCCTTGAATCCCGCGCGCTGACTGGCTATCCGTACACAACCCCCACGGGAGATCCGGGTGCGCTGTCTGGCCCTCAATGCCTCGTTCGAACCGCTCACGATGGTCCCCACGCGGCGCGCCTTGCGGCTCGTCATCGAGGGGAAGGCGGAAATCGTCGAGGCCGACGGTCACGAACCGATACGAAGTGCCAGGCTCCGGGTGCCGCGTCCCGCGATCATCCGGCTCGTCCGCTTCGTGCACGTCCCCCGCCGCTTCCGTCGCCAGGTCACCAACACCTTCCTCTTCGCCCGCGACGGCTACACCTGCCAGTACTGCTCGCGTCCCCAGTCGATGCTCCGCAACCGCGAGTGCCTGACCCGCGATCACGTGGTGCCGCAGTCGCGGGGCGGGACGAATGAGTGGCGCAACGTGGTGACCGCGTGCTCGAGCTGCAACACGCGCAAGGGGAACCACCTCCCCGACGAGTGCGGCATGCACCCGCACACGGTGCCGACCGAGCCGCATTTCGTGCACCTGTCGTGGGCGATCCGTCGGCTCACCCCGCCGCAGCAGAAGTACATCAAGCTGTTCTACGGGGAGGACGCGCTGGCGGCGCTCAAGCCGAGGTAGGCAGCGACAACGCGAAGGGCGAGGGGCGAAGGGCTGAACGAAAATGAGAAGGCCGGCATCGCGCCGTGATGCCGGCCTCCGATTTCGCCCCTCGCCCCTCGCCCCTCGCCCTTCGCCCTTCGCCCCTCGCGTTGTCGCCCCCTACGGCACCCGGAACCGCGCGCTCCGCTCGGTGAAGGTCTGCGACGGCACGCCCACCAGCCGCAGCAGCCAGTTGGAGATCGCATCGCCTCCGCCCGCGCGGCCGTTCTCGCCGATGAACCGCTGCATCTCGGCGAACTGCTGGTCGTCGAGGGCGGTCACCTCGAGCGCGGCGGCGTAGTAGTACACGCCCTCGGTCACCGGGCGCATCCCCTGGATCGGGAGCGGCTGCTCGAGCTGGAACGCAAACTCGTTGAAGGAGGTGTAGACCCGCTCCACGGGCGGCCGTCCGGGGATCAGGTAAGTCATGTAGTACTGGCCCAGCAGCGGCTCGCGCCAGACCACGATGGTGACTTCGAAGCGGGACTCGCGGGCCGGCACCCAGAACGCCCGGGTGCGGTAGAGATCGACGCGCCAGTTGAGCGAGATGCGAAACGCGTCGTCGATCGCCTCGCGCCACCGCTCCTCGTTCATCAGGTTGCGGATCCGGGGCCGCGGGTCGCGGCTCGCGGCATCGATGGCGACCTCCATGCGCGCGTCGGCCTGCCCCGACGCCGTGGACACGGCGCCGGCGAGGACGACGGCGAGGAGGAACGCGACCCGGCGCACGGCCTGGCTCAGAACCGGCGCGAGAGCCTGAGCGAGAGCCGGGCCGGCTCGTCGTCGGTGACCGCCTTGGCGAGGTAGGCGCCGAACCACCCGGCGTCGAACCCGATGCCGATGTCGCCGCGCCATTCGTCGAGCGACTGGATGCGCCCTGCCGGGACCTGGCCGGGTCCGTCGCCGGCGATCCACGCGCTGCCGAAGTCGGCGAACGCGACGAGGTCGGCGCGGTCGACGCCGATCGCGTACGGGCCCACCCGGCTGCCGAGGCGGACGTCGACCGTCCGGCGCAACTCGACCTGCGCCATCATCTGCCGGTCGCAGAGCGCGGGCTGCGCCGCATCGGGGCGGCGTCGCGAGTCACAGGTGACGGTGCGGAAGTCGTACCCGGGGAGGAAGTCGTCGCCGCCGAGCGCCAGGCGGCGCTGGATCGTGAGCGGGTCGCCGCCGACCCAGCCGCGTCCCGTGAGCCGCAGGTGCACGGCGTGGCGCGGGTCGATCACCAGGTAGCGGCGGAGGTCGAACGCCGCCTCCCAGGCCGCATAGCCCTCCGAAGGCAGCGGATCGCGCACCTGCTCGGGGAGGAGCACGGGGGTGAGGTCGCCGCTGCTGCTGCGCTGCAGGCGAGCAGCGGCCCACCAGCCGTCGCGAGGCGAGCGCGCATCGTCCCGCCGGTCCCACGTCGCGCTCAGGGCGATCGACGTGTAGCGCCCGTCGTCGATCAGCGGGTTCGGCCGCCATGGCTCGTCACTGCGCAGGATCGAGAACGCATCGGTGGCGGCGACGCTCCGTTCCCGGTTCGACTCGATTCGGGCACCGACCTCGAGATCCGGTCGCACCTGCCAGTCGGCGAACGCGGCGACGGCGCGGCGCTCGTACCAGTCGCGACGGTCGCGACGGAAGATCAGCGCGCTCACGGTGGACTCACCGGCCGAGAGCGGCCGGTCTGCGGTCGCCTCGATGCGGGTCCCGCCCTCGAGGCCGAGCGTCAGCGGGAGGCTGCCGGCCTGGCGGGCGGAGAGCCGGAGCCACCAGCCGAGGGCGTTCCGGGTGTCGGCCTGGTCGGGTGCGCTGCGCACGATCAGGTCCGCGTCGAGCCGCGCGTCCAGGTCGGCGCGCGCGGGCCAGGCCAGCGACGTGCCGAGCCGGATCGGCAATCCCTCGACCCGGTTGTAGGTGCCGAGGCCGAATCGCGGCGTGGCAGTCACCGGCCCGAGCCGCAGCGCCATCTGACCCGCCAGGTCGCGCAGGGTCGGGGCCGGCGGGGCGAGGATCAGCCGCGTGTCGGCGGCCTGCCGCACCGGCGCGCGCATCCGGTACTCGGTGACCGGTCGTGCGAACGCCGCGCCGCTGTCGGCGAAGAACCGGCCACCGAGGACGATGATCCGGCCGTCGACCCGCCCGGCGCGATCCAGGCGCAGCGACCCGTTGATCACCACCACGTCGCCGGCCACGCGCGTGCTGATCCGCACGTCGGCGTCGTAGATCCCCACCGAGCCGTCCACCGGGGTGTTGAGCTGGATCCCCCCGAAGATGCGGGTCGTCCCCGGCGCGTTGAACCGCGCCAACGCGTCGGCGAGGGCCGCGGCGGGAATCGTGTCGGTGGCGACCGCGGTGGGCGGTGCGCCGAAGTCGAGGGTCACCCCACCGGGGTCCTGGGCCCGCGCCGTCACGGCGGTGGCCGCCAGCAGGAGTCCCAGTGCCGGTGCGCGCCGGCAGGCGAGCGGGATCATTCGCTTCCCCCCCGGATGCCGAGCCGGCGCATCCGTCGATAGAGATTGCCGCGATCGGTCTGCAGCATGCGCGCGGCCTCGGCAATGTTGCCGTCGGCTGCGCCCAGTGCGTCGGAGATCTGCTGTCGCTCGAAGTCGTCGAGCCGGTCGCTCAACGGGCGCGAGTCGCCCGCGCTCGAGGGCCGCGCCTCGCTCGCTGGCGCCGCGCCATCGTTCGCCGTGGTCGGCAGCCGCTGGAGCACCCGCGGCACCAGGTCGGCGGTGACCTCGTCGCCGCCGATGATGGCGAGTCGCTCGACGATGTTGGCCAGCTCCCGGACGTTGCCGGGCCAGCCGTGCCGGGCGAGCGCCTCGAGCGCCTCGTCGGTGAAGTGCGGCGGACGCCGGGGACGCAGCCGCGCGGCGAGGTGCGCGACGAGGTCGGGCAGGTCGCCAAGCCGCTCCCGCAGCGGCGGGATGGCGATCGGGAAGACGTTGAGCCGGAAGTAGAGGTCCTCGCGGAAGCCCCCGCTCGCGACGGCATCCTCCAGCCGCCGGTTGGTCGCCGCGAGCACCCGGATGTCCACCCGGCGGCTGCGCTCGGCACCGATCCGCTGGATCTCGCCCGTCTCCAGCACCCGGAGCAGCTTGGCCTGCGCCTCGAGCTGCAGGTCGCCGACCTCGTCGAGGAACAGCGTGCCGGTGTCGGCCACCTCGAAGCGCCCGATGCGCCGGTCGGTGGCGCCGGTGAATGCGCCGCGCTCGTGGCCGAACATCTCGCTCTCGACCAGGTCGCGCGGGATCGCGGCGCAGTTGACCGAGACGAACGGCCCCTTCGCGCGGCCGCTGCGGCGGTGGATCGCGCTCGCCACCAGTTCCTTGCCGGTGCCCGATTCGCCGAGGATCAGCACGCGCGCATCGGTCGGGGCAACCTGCGCGATGAGCTGGCGGACATGCTCCATCGCCTCGCTCGCCCCGACCAGGTCCGGCTGCGGTCCCAGCTGGGCCTTGAGCGCCCGGTTTTCGGCCTGGGTGCGGACCAGCTTCTCGCCGGAGCGCACCGCGACCAGCAGCGATTCGGGGGCGAGCGGCTTCTCGAGGAACTGGAACGCGCCCATCTGCACCGCCTGCACCGCATCGCTGAGCTGCGCCTTGCCGCTCATCATGATGACCGGGATGTCGGCGTCGCTGCCGCGGATCTTCTCGAGCGTGGCGAGGCCGTCGGGGCCCGGCGGCATCATCAGGTCGAGCAGGATGAGGTCGGGCTTCGCTTCCGGCAACGCCAGCAGGCCGGCGTTGCCGTTGGCGGCCTCGGCGACCTCGAACCCCTCGGCCTTGAGCAGCGCGCCCACCATCCGCCGGATGTTCGCCTCGTCGTCGATGATCAGGATGCGGGTGCTCATGTCGGCAACCGGACGAGGAAGGTGGCACCGCCCCCCGGGGTCTCGGACACGGTGATGGTGCCGCCGTGCTGCTCGACGGTCTGGCGGACGATCGCGAGGCCGAGTCCGGTGCCGTCGCGCTTGTCGGTGTAGTAGGGCTGGAAGATCATCTCGCGCTTCTCCGGGGGAATGCCGGGACCGGTGTCGGCGATGCTGATGCGGATGCCGTCGGGTTCGCGCGCGAGGGCGACCCGCACCTCGCCCGCGCCGCGGCATGCCTCGACGGCGTTGCGGAAGAGGTTGCTGAACGCCCGGCGGAGCGGATCGTACTGCGCCTCCACCACGATGGCGGGCTCGCTGCTCTCGAAATGCCGGGTCATCGTCTCCGGCACCGCGGCGCGCAGCATCTCCTCGAGCAGCTCGCGCAGGTCGACCGGCGACGGGATCGTCTCGGGGAGCCGCCCGAGCTCGGCGAACTCGCGCGCCATCGCCTCGAGGCGCGCGGACTCCGCCGCGATCACCTCGAGCGACTCCTGGTGGTCACCGCCGCCGCTGCGCCGCATCTGCAGCACCGCGAGCCGGATCGGCGTGAGCGGATTCTTCATCTCGTGCGCCACCCGCCGCGCCACCTCGCCGAACGTCCGCAGGCGCTCGGCCTCGAGCTCGGCCGCGCGACCCTGCTCGATCGACTGCGCGAGGTCGCGCAGCGCGTCGCGCAACGCGGCGAACTCGGGGATCCCGCGACTGCTCTCCGACTCGGCCGGCAGCGGTTCGCGACGCTTGATGCGCCCGGTCCAGTCGACGACCTCGTCGAGCGGCGCCGACAGCTGGCGCGAGAGCATCGGCACCACGGCAGCGACCAGCACGAGCACCACGAGCGCCGCGATGGCCACCACCCGCCAGATGTCGGTGAGCGAGTTGCGGGCGACCCCCTGGGCATTGCGATATCGCGTGAGGAGGTCGGACACCGCCTCGCGGTGCCGCAGCTTCGCCTCCTCACCCGCCGGCGCGAGCGGCACGCCGTCGAGCGAGATCAGCAACTGCCTCGCGCTCTCCTCCACGGCGTCGATCTCGGGGACCGGGCCACCGGGGCGGATGTCGGGAATCGTCCGGATCGCGATGATCCCGGCCACGGTCATCACCCCGACCGGGATCGCGCTCACGGTCAGCAGGATGAAGAAGAGGCGGCCACGGAACGAGAGGCGGGACACCCGGGGAAGTTAGCCCGATCGTGTCAATCCGATACGGGTGTGGCGTTGGCGCCTCACCGGACCGGATCCGCTGCGGTTGCTGGGATGTGGTGTCGCCTCCCGCTGGGCGCGAGGGAGTGGCACCCCTCCTGCACCGGACGGTCAGGGTTCAATCCCATCCTCCTCCGATCGGGACCATCATGTCCGTTTCCCCCCAGGTTTCCCGCCGATTCCCGCGCCGCGCTGCTCTGGCCGCGGCGCTCCTGCTCCTCGCCGCCCAGGTCGGTGCCCAGGGTCGCACCACCGGCACGCTCGAGGGCAGGATCATGGACGAGCGCGGCAGCGCCGTGCCCGATGCAGCGGTGACCCTCAGTCGCGGGGACGAGGTGGTCAGGATCGCGCTGGCCGACCCGACCGGCCGGTTCCGGATCGAGGGACTGCGCCCGGGACGCTACGCGCTGCTGGCGGAGCAGGTGGGCTACCAGCCGTTGCGCCTCACCGGGGTGCCCGTGGTCGCGGGAGTCGTGGCAAGTGTTTCGGTCGAGGTGGTCCGGCGACCCCCCCCGATCGACCGGGTGGACGAGCGTCCCTACCGTGGTGCCGGGGCCGCTCCCGCGACGGAGGTGCTCTATCGCGAGGCGATCGACGCGCCGCGCGGGGACGTCGGTGTGGCGGGACTCGCGCTCGCGGCACCATGGGCGGTCGGGCACGACGATGCGCGCCAGCGCGCGCCGCTCTCGGTGAACGGTCTCGCCGCCGGCGACGCACGCCTGGTGGTCGACGGGTTCGAGGAGCTGCTGCTGCGCCATCCGGGGTTCCCGGGGGAGGGCGCGACGATCCCCGCGTTCAGTCGTGCCGGGATCGGTCAGGCCCGCGTGCAGCGCTTCACGCTGGATGCCGAGCTTCCCGCCGCGCCCGGCGGCATGCTCGACCTCGTGTCGCGCTGGGGCGGGGCGCGGACCGCGTTCGCTCCCGCCGCGTGGTGGTCGAGTTCCACCCTTGGCACAGCAGCCGAGGACAATCCGGCGGATTCATCGGCGAGCTCGTTCTCCGGGAACCTTGTCGCGTCGGGTCCGATCCGCGGCGACAGCGGGGGCTGGGCCATCTCCGCCGGGTACCACCAGATCGCCACGCCGTCGGCGGCGCCGTTCAGCCGCGACGGCATTGGCGAGGCGATTGCCGCTGCCGCCGACCCGCGTGAGGTGACCGGATGGACCTCGCCGGTGATGCGCCGCTGGACCGGCGCCAATGGCAACGCACAGGTGGCGGTGCCCCTTGGCCGGAACGGTCGCCTCGAAGGCCGGCTCGGGTTCGCCTCGTGGGACGAGGAGGCCCCTCTCATCGCCGCCTCGCTGGCCAATGGTTCCGGCGGCCTGCTCGAGGCGAGCGACGCTTCGGGGGCGATTGCGCTCGAGTTCTTCGGCGAGGACTGGCGAAGCATCACCCGTCTCGGCCTCGCCACGGCGTCGCGCGACTGGACCGCGACCGGCGTCCCGTACACCATCGTGGCCACCGACGGCGCCGCGATCGGGGTTCACCCCGCGTTCCCGGGTGCGTTCGAGGATCGTCGGCTGACGCTCGGGCAGACCTTGATCGCACCCGCCGGCGACCACGTGCTGAGTGCCGGGGGCACCCTCGGGCTAAGGCGCGCGACGCACGACTGGCTCCCGCACGGGAGGGCGACCGCGGCATTCGGCACGGCGGATGATCTCGGGGCCGGCATCGGCACTTGGGTGTCGACCGCAAGCGCGGGATCCGCCGAGGAGCTGTCGATCACCGAGTACTCGGTGTTCCTGCAGGACACCTGGCAGGCCGCCGCCACCCTGCGGGTGCAGTTCGGCTTCCGATTCGAGGGGCAGTCGCTTCCCGACGATGTCGTGTCGGCCGACGCCGACGTTGCCGCGGCGTTCGGAATCACCAACACCTTCGTCCCAAACGACCGCAGCTCGAGCGTCTCTCCCCGCCTCGGCGTCACCTGGGATCCGAGCGGCACCGGAAGGACCAGCGTCCACCTGGCCGCAGGGCTCGCGCCCGGGCGGTACGATGTCGCCGCCCTGGCCGAGGTCGCCCGCCACGACGGCGGCGTGGAACTGGGCCGCGCCCCAGGACTGATCGGCTGGCCCGCCGAGCCGACCGACCTTGTCCTCGGCAAGGCGATCACGTTCTTCGACACCGACGTTCGCGCGCCGCGCGCGATCCATGTGACCGGCAGCGTCACCCACGCGGTGGCACCCGGCACGGTGCTCAGCGTCGGCGGCGGATTCCAGCACACCGATTACCTGCTTCGCCGCGAGGACGTCAACCGGCCTCCCGCGCCGCTGGCCTTCACCGACGAGGGGCGCCCGGTGTGGGGCGCGCTCGAGCAGTTCGGTGGACTCATCGTTCCGGTCCCCGGGAGCAACCTTCGAGTCGACGGATTCGATCATGTCTGGGGCCTGGTGAGCACCGGGTACGCCGAGCAGCAGTACGCCACCGCGGCACTGGAGCATCGTGCCGCTGGCGGCCTGACGGTCGCGGCGGGCTACACGTGGTCCCGCACGGAGGACAACCTCCCCAACCAGCTCAGTCCGCTGCCGGTCGACCGGGCGCTCGTCCTCGACGCCACCGCCGGTGCGACCGACTGGGGCGACGGTCGGTCGGACCTCGACGTTCCGCATCGGCTGGTGGTGAGCGCGGGCTACCAGTCGCCGGGCGACGGCGGATTCGCCGGGTTCGCGCGGTGGCGCTGGCGCAGCGGGTTGCCATTCACCCCAGGGTTCCCGCCGGGAGTCGACGTCAACGGTGACGGTTCGAGCAGCAATGAACCGGTGGCACTGCGCGCAGTGGACGGAGTGACCGGTCTGCTTGGTGCCGCGGGGTGCGACGTGGGCAACAACGCCTTCGCCGTGCGGAACTCGTGCCGCGAGGCCGCAGCCCACGCCCTCGATGCCGGCGTGTCGGCCCGCCTGCCGCTCGGCGGGCGCCACCGGGTGGTGCTGGTGGTGAATGCCTTCAACGTGGTGGCGAGCGCGTCCGGCGTGGTCGATCGGGCAGCGGTCCTTGTCGACCCTGAGGGCACGATCACCACCGATGGCGAGGGGCGGCTCGTGCTCCCGCTCGTTCCCAACGATCATTTCGGCCAGCTGCTGTCGCGTCGCGCCGCGCCGCGCACCGTCCGCCTCGGCCTTCGCGTGGAGTACTGATGATGCGAATCCCAGCTTCCGCCCTGGCCATCGCGCTGCTCGTCGGCTGCACCAACGCCGGCGAGGATCTGGGCTTGCCCCCGCTCTCCGTCGGAACGGTGACCGTCGGCGTGATCGTCGACCGCGACGGCACGGGAACCCTGACGAGCTTCGACACCGTGTACAACGGCGCCCGGATCGCACTGTTCATGCGGGAAGGGATCGACACCTTCCGGATCATGAACACCAATGCCAACGGGCTCGCGAACTTCACCTCGCTGCCGATCGCCCGGTACCGGTACGCCCTGATCCCCTCGTCGGTCGGCGACACCCTGCCGGCCGTCACGTTCGGCACCGGCGAGTTCCAGATCCGGGCCGACACGATGGGGGGATCGGGGACCATCATGGTGAGCTATGCGACACTCTCGATCGAGGCGGCACGGCAGGCCCAGGCGGGCCACCGCGTGTTCGTCCACGGCGTCGTCACCTCGCCGCTGCAGTTCTTCTCCGATTCGGCGATGTTCATCCGCAGCGGAGGACGGTACCTGCGGATCACCGCGGCCCAGCACCGCCCCGGTCGGACCGGCAACAACCTGGGCGATTCGGTGATCGTCCTCGGCACGACAGGCAGCGATGCCGGTCAACCGGTCCTGCTTGGCGGCCGGGTGCTGACGGTGGGAGTCGGTCCGGCCCCGACGCCGGAAGAGGTGACCGTGGCCGAGGTGCGCACGGCGCGCGCGGGCGCACTGGATGCCGCACTGGTGCGGCTCTCGGGCGCCAAGATCGCCGACACGGCATCGGTCGGGGCGGAGTGGCACGTCTGGGTCACCGACACGCTGGCAATGACCGATACGGCTCGGGTGGTGTTCGATGCCGTCTTGCAGGTCACCAAGCCGGCCTACGCCCCCGGGCGGCGATTCACGTCGCGTGGCGTCCTGGTTCCCTCCGGCTCCGGGACCTGGTCGCTCAAGCCGCGCCCCGTGGCCGGTGAAGTGATCCTGAACTGACACCGGCGACCAGTCCGGTCACGAACCCCAGGTACTCCAGCGGAGTTGCCGGGGCGCCGCCCGCGATGGTCGCGAGCGCGAGTACCGACACGGCGGCGCCCCCCCACCAGAGGGGGCGCCGCCGTGCCGCGACCAGCCCAAGCACCACTCCCCACGCAGCGAGCCAGCAGACGGTCCACCAGCGCCAGTCGCTGTCGGCGGATCCGGGGGGAGCCCAGGGATGCAGCAGCAGCCATCCGTGCTGCGCGCCGTGGCGGAATTCGCGCGTCGTGGTCACTCCGCCAGCCACGCCGATCACCACCGCAGCACCACTCGAGAGCGTGACAGCCGCCGTGACGGCGTCTCCTGCTTGCGGCTTCGCCGGCAGGGATGCCAGCCAGGTCGGCGTGCGGAGCCGCCAGCTTCCGCCGCGGGTACGAACCGAAAGGGCGACGCCCTCCTCCGCCTGTCCCGCGGCCGCCACGTCCCAGCCACGCTCGTCTTCGACCCGCACCACCGGGATCGTCCCAGGCTGATCGCGATCCGACCAGCGGAATGCGGCCGCCATCGTGCTCCCCGAGACACCGATCGCTTCGGGCTCGGTGCCGTGGAGCAGGCGGCCGTTCACGGCGAGCCCCCCGAGGGTGCCGCGATACACCGGCCGCCCCGGAACCGCGGGAGCTACCAGGATGGAGGCGTTCGGCAGCTCCGCGGCCGGCGCCGACAACCACGTCGTGGCGAGGAGTTGCGCGCCGAACAGCCCCACCGCTGCCGCCGGGACGAGCGTCGGCAGCTGCCGGTTGAACGCCATCGCTGCGAGCCATCCCACACCGCCGCCGATTGCGTTCGCCACCACGTCGCCGAGTGCGGCATCGCGGCCCGGGAGCGCCACTCCCTGGATGACCTCGATCATCACCGAGCAGCCCGCGATCAGGGCGGCACTCGGACCCAGCCGCCAGCCGAGCCCGGCGAGCGCCGCTCCCAAGGGGGCGAAGAGCATCAGGTTGACGAGGAAGTCGGCCGTCCCTGCCTCGCCGCACAGCAGGCAATGCCAGGGGGAGGCGGCGACCGCGACGGCTGCGGACGGATCGGGCCGCAGGGTAAGGAACAGGACGACCCCGAGCCAGAAGAGCCCGGCGATCCAGGCGGCAGGTCGCCGCGGGTTCCCCGTTGGATCGGCTGATATTGTCAAGAACCTGAACATGTCATGATGAGCAGGCGGCGAATGGCACCTGATACAAATTGAGGTAACATGTTGATTTGAATCATGTTAACGCCACCGCCTCTCCGCGGTTCCAGTCTGGCATCCGGCTTGCCGAAAATAGACAGCGAGAATCCTGCTCGCTGCCCAGAGCACACCCGGAGGAATCCGGGGCCGCAGAGCCAGGGAGCCCATCTCCGGTTTCCGGGGGAGGCCCGCCCAGCCGCCAGCGAGACGAACCGCCCCGACCACGGGCGGGGTCGTCCGGTGGCGTGCATGACACCGGACCATGCCAGACGGAACCGGTGTCACCATGACGTATCGCTTCAAGCTGTCGCGTCGGCTCGCCTCGAACCATCGAGGCCTGTTCGTGGTCCTGCCTCTTCTTGGCCTGCTCGCCGCCTGCGGCGGGTCGTCGCCCACCGGATCGTCCGGTGGGACGGCAACGCCCGGCTGGCTCAGTATCGAGCTCACGAGCCCCCACTCAGACGATGGTGCCGTCCAGCTCCGGATTACGGGTCCGGGGGTCGACAGCGTCGTCGCCAGCACTCCCTACAACGGCTTTGGCGTCGCAGCAGGGAGCAGCGCCGACCTGGTGCTCACGGGGGCGGTTCGGACCGGTCGGGTGGCCCGCTTCCGGGTGGCCGACGTCTCCCGCGCCTCGCAGTACTCCGCCAGCGTCACCGCCGCGGCACAGGCCGGCAGTTACGCCCTGCGGAGCACCGCGGGCTATCACACCGCCATCGTGCGCTGATCACTGGCGCCGGGCCAGCTCCACCAGGAGGGCCCGGTGATCCGACCCGACCGGCGGTCCGATCTCGATCGAGACGGGCCGCCATCTCGTGTCATGGAGCACGTGGTCGATCCGGAGGCCGTACCAGCGCGAGTGCCAGGTGTGGCCGGTCCCCACGCCGATCTCCTCGAAGGTGTCGCGCCAGGCACTCCAGTCGCCACGGAACCGCGGCGACTCGACCACGAGATTGAAGTCCCCGACCACGAGTCCCGGGTTCCCGCCCGCATCGCGCATCCACGCGCTCGCGTATCTCGAGCCGGCGATGCGCTTCGACCGGCGTGCCTCCATCGAGTCGGCCTCTCCGAGCAGCTCAGACAGGTCCAGAAACTCCTCGAGCTCGTGGCGCACGCTGCGCAGGTGCACCACCCCGATCGGCTCGAGTTCGGCTGACGGGAACGACACTCGCGCGATGGTTCCACTCCAGCCGATGACAGCCGGGTCGCGTGGCGCATTGGTGATCACCGGCTCGGCGGAGCCGCGACTCCAGACGCAGAGCCTCCCGGAACTCGCGCTGCGGTAGCCGGGCACCGCACTGGCGGCCCGCGTCGGGCACTCGACCACGACCACGAGGTCCGCACTCCACGTGACCGCCTGGGCGAGCGTCTCGCGCAGCGCGTCCTCCCTGACTGCCGCATTGAAACTGACGATCCGGAGCCCGGCACCGGGTTCGGGTGCGCCGCCCGGCAATCCGACCCGGAAGCCGAGAAGGCCCCAGAGCACTGTCAGCAGGGTGACCGCGGCGAACACCATCCGGTGGCGCAGCAGTCCGCCCCCCAGGAGCGGGATCAGCGGGAGTGCGAGCCATGGCCAGCGCGGGCCGTAGCCCAGCGGCAGCAGGGGCCACCATCGATCGACGACTCCCCAGAGCACCGCCGTCGCCGCCAGCGCGACGGCCAGCGGAGCCCAGCGGAGCACGCGCCGGAGTTCAGTCGCCCGTGCCACCGATGAGCCTGAGCGGCCAGTACGCCAGCCCGGCCAGGAAGCCGCTTCCCCATCCGGCGTGGATCACGAGGAAGATCAGCGGCAGCAGCGGCAGGTGGCGCCACGCGGTCTTCCGCGCAATGCGGATCGATGCCGCGATGCTGAGCAGGCCGTAGGCGAGGAGGTGTGCCGCCCCGAGCACCCCGACGCGGCTCACGAACCACGGCGCCGCGAGGAGGGAGATCACGAATCCCGGGGCGACCAGCTGTCGCCAGCGGAGTGATCGCGGATGCTCCACCAGCGTGCGGACCTTCCAGAATCCGTAGCGGAAGTACTGGCGCGCCAGGCGCGGCAGCGAGCTTCGCACGTAGTAGGTGGAGCGGATGGTGGGGGAGAGATACATGCGTCCGCCGGCGGCGCGGAGGCGGACGTTCATCTCGTAGTCCTCGTTCACCGCCCAGCCGGGGTTCATCCCCCCGACGGCGCGCAGCGTCTCGGTGCGCCACGCGCCGAGGTAGACGGTGTCGACCCACGCGGGTTTCGACGCGTGGCGGTACTTGGCGTCCCCGGCCGCGAATCGACTCGACACCGCCGCGGCAATGGCCGAGCCGACTGCATTGCGCCCCGCCGCACGCTGCACGCCCCCGACGCCGGCGGCCCCCGTCTCCTCGAGCAGCCGGATGCACTCGGCCACGTAGTCGGATTCGTAGCGGGTGTGGGCGTCCATTCGCACGAGGTATTCGCCGCGCGCCTCGGCGAGCCCCCGGTTGAATGCTGCGGCCTGGATGCGCTCGGGGTTCCCGAGGAGGCGCAGCCGGGGATCGGCCTCGGCGAGCTCGCGGACCACGGCGGCCGAGCCGTCGGAGCTCTCTCCGTCGAGGACGAGGACTTCGAGTTCGCCGTTCGGCACGCGATTGGCGAGAATGGAGGCGAGGCACTCCCGGATCGAGGCTGCCTCGTTCCGCATCGGGATCACGATCGTGGCGATTGGACGGGAGCCTGACTCGGAGGGCGACGGCGTGCGGGTCATCTATCTCTTCGACATGGACGGGTGGGCCCTCGAGGATATCGGGTTCGCCTTGCGCGACGCCCTCGCTCCTGCAGGCGTCGAGGTGGAGCCGGTCCGTCGCGATCGCTGGCTGGCCTCCCCGCGGGGCGCCGACGTGCTCTACTGGGGGTGGTCCGGGATGGCGCGCCCGGATCCGGCTGTGCGGCGCCATGCCGGCCGCGTGGTCACCACCGTGCACGACCCGCAGGAGATCTCCCACTTCGAGAACCGCGCCGACTGGCGGCGCTTTCCCTGCAAGCCGCTGTACTGGTTCGACGCCGTCGACCGGGTCTCGGTGATCAGCGACGAGCTGCGCGACGTGATGGCCCGCTGCTACGACCGCGAGGTGGCGCGCACCCCGACGTGGCCCTCGCAGTGGCGCTCGCTCCGCGCCACGCAAGATCGCCCGGAACGCGCCGCGATCAAAGTGATTTCCTCGACCAAGATGCGCGCGACATTCCCCATGCGCGAGATCGCCTCCCGCTGGCGGCACTGGTCGAGCTACCTCGTCGACGGGCGCGGCCGCCTCGCGCCGCGGCAGGCCCTGGGCCTGGCGGTGCGCACCCGGCGCAAGAACCTGCCCTTGCTGCGGCGGATCTCGCGGCGGTTTGCCGCCGACCCCCGGCTGCAGTGCGAGTTCAACGACGGCGGCCCGCGCTTCGCCGCCCGTGACGACTACCTGCACTGGCTCGCCGATGCCGACGTCTATGCCTGCACGAGCAACATGGAGGGCGGCCCCCTTCCGGTGATGGAGTCGGTCCTCGCCGGGCTGGCCGTGGTTTCGACCCCGGTCGGCCAGGTCGGCGAATGGGTGGTCGATGGCCATAACGGGTTCATCGCCCGGACCGAGGCCGAGTTCGTGGCCGCCCTCAACCGCTATGCCGACGACCGGGAACTGCTGCGACAGCACCAGGCCGCATCGCGCCAGATCGCCGCGGCGTTCACCCCGCCGATCGACCCTTGGCTGCGGTTCCTCAGCGACTGGCGGTAGGATCACCAGGGGCGTGCCAATTTGTTTGACAATTCCCGCTTGTGTGAAAAGCGTAAATCTATGTAATGCAGCCACTTATCATGAAAGGTGCCGAAGTCTTCAAATTTGGCATAGGACTTGTTCTTCACCGCCCTCAGGGCCGGCTTGTCCGGCGGGATCGATCGTTCGGCGAAGCCGGTCGATACTCGAGAATCAACGGGCGGCCGGTGACGCCGGCGCAACTCCAAGGGGTGGGAAATGGCTGGATCGGGGCAGTGGCGCTGGCGCTTGGCGGCCATCGCGGTCGGATTGGCGCTGGTGGGCAGGATCGAGGCACAGGCAGCGGGGCAGGGACGCGACCTCCGGGCGGCAGTCTCGGCGTCGGGCGGCCGGGTCCTGATCACCCTCCGGGCGCCAGAGGGTGCCGCGCTTCGCGAGGCGGGGGCGCCGATGCTCTCCGCCGCCGAGGCCGACCGGATCACCTCCCGCCTCGAGGCCGAGCATGGGATCATCGCCCGGGGTCGCTCGCTGCGGGCCGGGGTGCTCTTTGCCCACCTCGATGACGCCGACCTCGCGGCGCTGGCGGCAGACCCCGAGGTGGCCACCGTCGAACCCGTCGTCCTCACCTTCCTTGCCGATGCCAGTCCTGCGCTCACCCTGCCGACGATGGCCCGGCGTGCGGCCGTGGTGGCGGACGTCATCCCCTGGGGCGTGAGCCGGGTCGGGGCCGATGTGGCCTGGGCGGCGGGGTACACCGGGAGCGGCGTGAAGGTCGGGATCATCGACAGCGGCATCGATCCCGCCCACCCCGATCTCAACGTGGCCGGTGGCTACGACTTCACCACGGCCAGCGGTTCGGCATCGGCGTACGCCGACAACATCGGCAGCTGCAACGGGCACGGGACGCACGTCGCGGGCACGGTCGGCGCGCGGCAGAACGGCAGCGGGGTGGTCGGGGTGGCGCCTGGCGTGCAGCTCTATGCGCTGAAGGTGTTCGAGATCATCAACGGCGGCTGTGCCGCGTGGTCGTCCAACCAGATCGCCGCCATCGACTGGGCCGTGTCGAACGGCGTGCGCGTGTTGAACCTCTCGATTGCATCGTCGACCGCGCTCAACGCCTACCAGAATGCGATCAACAACGCGACCGCGGCCGGCGTGCTGGTGGTGGCCGCGGCGGGGAACAACAGCGGCGGGCCGATCACCTATCCCGCGGCGTACGACAACGCCGTCGCGGTCGGGGCGCTCACGTCCTCCGACCAGCTGGCGTACTACTCGAATGTCGGGCCCCAGATGTGGGTCTCCGCGCCCGGCTCCGGCATCACGAGCACCATGCCCGGTGGCGGCACCGGTTCCAAGTCGGGAACCTCGATGGCGGCCCCGCACGTCGCGGGGGTGGCCGCGCTGCTGATGCAGCAGAACCCGGGGTGGTCGGCCACCCAGATTCGCAACGCGCTGCGGGATGGGGCGTTCGACCTCGCCGCCCCGGGTTGGGACAGCGGCACCGGATGGGGGATGGTCAAGGCCCCCGCCGGCTCCGGCGGTTCGGCGCTCACCCTGGCGGTGTCGCCCGGGTCGCGATACGCCTCGCTCCAGCAGGGCGGGAGCGCACCCACCGGCCAGGCCTCGGTGACCCTCTCGGGGACCGGCGCCTCGGCGGCGACGTGGAGCGCTGCCAAGCGGAAGAGCTGGACCACGCTCACCACGTCGAGCGGCACCGGCAGCGGCACCGTGGCGTGGAGCCGCAACGCATCCGGCCTCGCCCCGGGCACCTACGTCGACACCATCACCGTGACCGCCGCTGGCGCGGCCGGCTCACCGGGCACCGTGATCGACACGATGGTGATCACGTCGGCGCCGACCCCGCTCACGCTGGCGGTCTCGCCGACCTCGCGGCGGGTGTCCGTCCAGCAGGGCACCGGTGCGCCCGGGGACCAGGCGACGGTGACCCTGTCCGGGACCAATGCATCGAGCACCTCGTGGTCCGCGACCAAGCGGAAGAGCTGGACCACGCTCACCACGTCGAGCGGCACCGGTAGCGGCACCGTGGCGTGGAGCCGCAACACGACGGGACTCGCGGCCGGCACCTACGTTGACACCATCACGGTCACGGCGGCCGGTGCGACCGGTTCGCCGGCGCGGGTGATCGACACGCTGGTGATCAGCAGCGCTCCCGTGGCCCCGATTCTCGCGGTCAGCCCGACGTCCCGTCGCGCCACTGCGGTGCAGGGCGGCAGCGCGCCGTCGGATCAGGCCAGCGTGACGATCACCGGCTC
Organism: uncultured Gemmatimonadota bacterium; assembly: GCA_937961295.1. Classification (GTDB taxonomy): domain Bacteria; phylum Gemmatimonadota; class Gemmatimonadetes; order Gemmatimonadales; family GWC2-71-9; genus Palsa-1233. Next base: position 29,239 of record CALGOK010000061.1, on the reverse strand, counting down.
GGGCGCAGGCTCGGTGTCGTGGACCGCGACGCGCAACCGCAACTGGATTACGTTCACCACGGCGAGCGGCACCGGCAGCGGGACGCTGGCCTGGACGCGGAGTGCCGCCGGGCTGGTCCCGGGGACGTACGTGGACACCATCCGGGTTGCTGCGACCGGTGTGCAGAACTCGCCTGCGTTGCTGATCGACTCCCTGATCGTGACCGCGCCGCCGACCGGCGAGCTCACGCTGGCGGTGACGCCGGGTTCCCGGAGCGCCACGGTGCAGACGGGGGCGTTCGCGCCCTCCGATCAGGCCACCGTGTCGCTCACCGGCAACAACGCCGCGAGCACTGCGTGGTCGGCGACCAAGGGGAGCGCCTGGATCACCCTGACATCCTCCGGCGGCACCGGCAGCGGCGACCTGCGCTGGAACCGTGATGCCGCGGGGCTCTCACCCGGCACCTACGTTGACACCATCCGCGTCACGGCCGCCGGGGCGACCGGCTCCCCCGCATTCGTGGTGGACACGATGGTCGTCACCGCATTCGACCCGATCGTGGTGGCGGTGTACCCGGGTTCGCGACGGGTCGAGGTGCCGGCCGGCAACGGGAACGTCGCCGACGCCGCGGACATCGTGATCACGGGCAGCGCCGCCGCCGGGGCCAACTGGACCGCGACCGCGCGCCAGGGGTGGACCAACGTGCAGACCAGCCACGGCACCGGCTCGGCGCAGCTGCGCTGGCAGCGCCGGATCAATGGACTGGTTCCCGGTACTTACGTCGACACCATCACCGTGACGTCCGGGAGCAGCAGCGCACAGATGGTCGACTCGCTGGTGATCGTCACGCCGACCGGGGGCGAGGTCATCCTCTCACGTGGCGGTGGCAGGAAGAAGCAGCTCCGGATGGACGGGCAGCAGACCAGCATCGAGGGTGACTCGGTGGTGGTGCAGGGCATCAGCGGGGGGTTGACGAGCGGTACCTGGACGGCACGCGACGGTGCGTCGTGGATCGTGCTGGAGACCACGTCTGGCGGGTTCCCGGGGCTCCTCAAGTGGAACCGGAACACGGTCGGGCTGGGGGTGGGGACGCACGTCGATTCGATCATCGTCGAGCTCGCGAGCGATCCCGCGTTCCGCGCGGTCTACGTCGACTCGATCCAGGTGGTCAACGTCGTGACGCCGACGCCGGCGCTCGCCGCCGACGCGTTGTTCCGCGGACCGTCGGCGCTCACCGCCGACCAGCGCGCCATCCTCGATGCCGGCGGCAACCGCAACGGACAGTACGACCTCGGCGACTTCCTCGCCTGGGTCGACCGAAGCAACATTCGGCTCACGGCCGGGATCATGGCCCAGGTGCAGGCCGCCTTGCGGGCCGAGGACGCGGAACCGGTGGTCCCCGGCGACGGCAGTGGCGAAGTGAACCGACCCCGCCACTGACCGGTACCGGTGGGGGACAACGTGAAGCGGGGGCGACCGAGTGGTCGCCCCCGCTTCACGTTCCAGTGCTCGTGTGCGTCCCGCCGGTCACCGATTCCGGCGACGCCGCATCACCGAGGCACCGCCCATGCCGAGCAGGCCGGTCGCCAGCAGGGTCATGGTCATCGGCTCGGGAACCACTTCCGTCGGGACGTCCGGCGGAAGGTAGGGCTTCACGAGGACGTAGAAGTCGTTGTAGTCATTGTCCGCCGTGCCACCCGAATTCTTCGCGGTGCAGTTCACCACGTTGGATCCCAGGAAGGCCCCGTCAAGCATGGTGCCGTCAAGCTGATTGCTGCCATTCTTAGCGGCCGCGGCGAAGCACCCTGAGTTCAGGTCCTCCCAGCCGAACAGGTACCAGCCGTTCCACTGGCCGCCGACCACTTGCCAGAGCCAGTTCTGGATCCCGGCCGGCGGCGGAGGATTGTTCCGATTCGGGTCGGTACCGGAGTAGAGCCAAGTGCTCTTGGCGGTGTTGTTCAGCCCGAACACCAACTCGAGGTTGTAACCCCAGTTGAAGCTCTGGAGGTTCTGCGGGTTGCAGAACTTCCCGGTGTTCGCATTCGCGCCGCTGCTGCCGCAATTGTTGTTGAACAGCAGCGAGCCGCTCGGCGTCGGGGCGTTCGTGGTCGCGTTGCGCGCGGGCATGCCGGCGAACCAGTACATGTTGCTGACGTCGCCGGCGTTCTCAAAGAACCGGGCCACATCAAACGAGGCCCAGCAGCCCGAGAAGTAGCCGCCAAACCCGGTCACGACCGACGCCGTGCAGGCAGCCTGCGCGCTCGCGGTCGACGGGGTGGCAGCGAGGGCAACCGCCGAGAGGGCGACGGCCGCGAAGGGGACTCGCAGCTTCTTGAGCATAGGTCGGTGTCCTATGTGTCTGGAACGGAAATGGTTGACGCCGCCCTTGGGTAGCAAGACCCGTGCACAGCGGGAAATGACCGGGCATACGCCAGTTAACCCATTGTTTTGTATTGGCTTACGTGATGTGTGGTGAACCTGCAACCGCGCCTGGAGTTCGCCGACCGAGCGCCACGGTGTGGCGTCACCACCACACATTTAGCGCTCCAGCAGGCCTCTGCACCGCTGCTCCACCAACCCCAGCTGGCGGCTCGTTGCGAGCCCGTCGAGCCCGGCCGGGTCGGCTCCCCAGGGTGCGGGGTCGAAGCTGCGGCCGACGGCTGCGGCCACCACCCGATCCCATTCGGCGTCGGTGCTGCGCTCGGTCAGGACGAACTCGTCGACTCCCAGGGAGGCGAGGAGGCGGTGGGTCTCGCCGCCCTGGTCGACGACGGCCAGGATCGGGCGTCGCGACCCGAGGTACTCGAAGACCTTGTTGGGGATCTGGTCGGGCTGGCGCTGGGCGAGGAGCACGAGCAGGCCGGCGCTCGCCGTGCGGGCCACCGCCAGGTCGTGCGGGATCCGATCAGAGAGGGTGGTCCAGTCGGCCAGGCCGTTCCGGACAAGCAATTCACCGGTCGCGGTCCCCAGCGCCGATTCCACGTTTCCGATCAGCTCGAGGCGCCAGCCCTCGGGCAGCTCACCCGCGGCCCGCAACCGTCCAAGGGTCGCGAACAGCGGCTCCGGATCGCGTCCGAGGTAGAACTCGCCGAGGTAGCGGATCACGCCCGGCTCGACCGGCTTCCTCGCGGAGCGGAGGAGGCGGTCGGGGATGCCGTTCAGCGCGGTGACCACCTCCGCCGCGCCGCGGCGCTGCAGCCACCCGGTGATTCCGTCGCTGACGCCGACGTGAAGGTCCGGGCGGCGCACCAGGCGCCGAATCAGCAGGTGCGATGCGGGCGCCATGATCGTGCCGCTCCACCGCAGTCGCTGCGTCCCGGGTTCGATCCACGGATCGCGATACTCGGCGACCCAGGGGAGTCCCGGTACCTCGCGGGCAACGCGCAGGGCGGCCTGGTGCGCGGTGATCGGTGGCGCGGTGCTGTAGAGCAGCGTCCGGTGCCCGTCACCGACCGCCTCGCGGCACGCGGTGGCCATCGGCAGTTCCGTGTCGCGCCACAGGTCGGGAAACGCCTGGAGCGCCACGACCTGTCGCCGCAGCCTGCCTTGGCGGCCGCTCCATTTGGCGGTACGCCGCGTGGGGGTGGCGGCGGGCCGCGGGCCGGCGCCGGGTGACGGCGCGGTCGCGCGGCGGTACTGCCGCGGGATCGGGACGAGGTGCAGCCGTTCCCCCGCCGCACCGTCATGCCACTCGCGCGGCGCCTCGGCGGAGGCGATGACCGAGACCCGCCATCCGGCGCCGACGAAATGGGCGACGAGGTTCGCCGGCCGCCGTGCACCGGCGGCACTCGACGGCGGGTAGTGCGTCGTGACCAGCACCAGATGTCCCGTCGGCCCGCTCATCGTCCCATCCGACGGGTAATCGTCGTGCGGGCCATCGTCACCACCTCGCCGAGTCGCATCCGCTCGTGGGTGGAGAGGAAGCGGCCGCGAAGCAGGCCCAGGCCGTAGATGCCGAAGGCGACGATGCCGCCGACCGGCAGGCTCAGGAGTGGCGGCATGCCCAGTGTCACGATCCGCGCGACGGCGACGGCGATCACCCCGAGGCCCAGCAGGCCCCACGGGCGCAGGGCGGTGAAGCGGAGCCCACCCGCGCGCCACGCGAAGAGCCCCAGCAGCATCGCCTGCACCATGGAGACGAGCCCGTTGGCGGCGCCGGCCCCGATCGCGTCGAACCGGGCGATCAGGATCCAGTCCAACCCGATGGTGGCGAGCGCGGTGATGGCGGTGAGCCGCAGGATGCTGCGGCGCCCGTCCACGGCGGTGAGCAGTGCCTCGATCGGCCGCGCGGCCGCGCCGGGAAGCGACAGCGCGGCCATCACCATCATCACGGGAATCGCCGGGAGATAGCGATCATCGTAGAGTAGCCGGACAGCATCGGACGCGAACGCGACCGCGAGCAGGTGGCCGGGCACCGCGAGGACAAGCTGCTGGCGCATCGCGCCGATGGTGGCGCCCCGCGCGAGCGTGGGCGAGACCGCGTGCTGCTTCAGGATGCGGGGTGTCTGCGCCCGGACCGCGGCAGTCGGGATCATGCGCAGGCGGACCACCAGCCCGAACGAGACCGAGAAGAATGCCAGCTGCTCGGGTGACGACAGCAGCTCGAGGAACAGTATCTCGCTGCGGTCCCAGACGACGAACATCAGCACCTGGGTCACCACGCTCTGCCAGACCATCTGGCGGAACTCGCGCCAGTCCTCCTCCGGCAGCTCTGCAGCCCTGCCGTGGAAGAGCTCGGCGAGTCGCCGTCGCGCCAGCGCGTAACGGAGCGTGCAGTCGAGCGTGCGCGATCCGAGCATCACCGCGGCGAGTTCCACCAGGCCGCCGCCGCTCAGCGCCACGACGAGGATGGCCATGGTCCCGCCGATCTCGGCCACGACCGAGGGGACCACGTTACCGCCGAAGCGTTCGTCGATCGCGTTGACGCCGGTCGGCACCGCCATGAGCAGTGCGGGCGCGAGCGAGAGGAACACCAGCAGCACCACCAGGCGCTCCTCGGGGGCGCGGGTCAGCGCGAACGTGGCGCCGGCCGCGAGCGCGACCGCCGCGAAGAGCACCTGGTAGCGCAGCGTGCGCGCCACCACGGCGCCGGCGAGGTCGGCCCGCCCGGTCGCGAGGTAGCGCGCGATGTAGCGGTTGGCCGTGACCGGGAGGCCGTACATCGTGAGGACCGACACGATCGTGGCGGCCCAGAGGATGAACTGGTATCGCCCGAGGATGACCGGGCCGAGGGCCCGGGCCACGATCACGGAATTGGCGATCGCGGTGAGCGTGCCGACGGCGAGATCGGCGGCGTTCCAGGCCGTGTTGGTGGCGAGTCGCCCCGACGGCGACGACTCGCTAGCGCTCATCGGGTCCCAGCCGCTGGCTGGTCAACGGGTGGCTGCGGCGGCGGACGGCCGCGCCGCGGGCGCGTCGACCGCTCCCGGCAGCACGTGGCCGGGCATCTCGTCCGGTGACTCGAGGCCCTGCAGCGCCAGCAGGGTCGGTGCCACGGCCACCAGCGGCACCTTGTCCTCGTGCACCCGGTGCCGCCGGTCGTGTCGCCGGATCCAGAAGATCCCGTCCGGGTGGTGCATGCCGCTCTTGACCCCCTCGGCGAGATAGAACAGCGACAGGAACGGAAGTGAATCGACGCCCTCGGCGGCGAGCGTGGGATCGCCGGAGACCTTCTGGAAGATGCCGCAGCCGGTCATGATGTCGCTCCCCGTGCGCCGCACGCGCAGCGCCGGGGCGCCGTCGATTGTCACCGTGCGCAGCTGGCGCTCGGCGGCGACGGCATCGTCCTCGCTTCCGAAGATCAGGTGGAACTCCTCCGACATGACCGGCTGGATCTCGTGGGACATGGTGAGCCCGGCCCACGTGGTGAAGTCGCGGAACTTCTTCGGGCGATAGAACACCTTGCCGCCGTGCTCCTCGGCCTTGAGGTACGGCTGCTGGCCGAGCGCGGAGGAGAACACGATGGTGTGGGTGTCGCCGGCCAGCGCGAGCGCCCTGCCGACCACCCGATCCATCTGCTGGTAGCCGTAGAGCACCGCATCCTGGAACTCCGCCTGCTCGGCGCTGCTCGGCTTCACGCTGAACGGCTCGGGATCCATGTTGCGCCAGTGCAGGTGCTGGAAGTGGGCGGTGCTGTTCAGGAAGAACGTGGCGAAGTCGGGGCGGTCCTTGCGGAAGTAGTGGCGGAACACGTCCCAGAGCAGCCGGTCGAGCACGATCGCGCGCCGCCAGTGGAACTTGCCGGTCGCCTTCTCGGTCGCGAGTTGCCGGGTGATGTAGCTCAGCGTCGACGCGCTCAGGCCGTGGCCGGCCATCCAGCGGAGGAAGGCGAAGTAGTCCGCCTTCGTCAGCGGCACCGTCTGGTTGGTGTGCTCCTGCACGTTGACGGTCACGAAGCGGAGGAACGGGTCGAATTCCCCCTCGGGATACGGTTTCGCCCCCACGGTCCACGGGTCCGGCAGGAGCCGCCCCCTGAAGCCGGGCCGATAGGCGGTGTTCATCGAGCCGCAGATCCAGTTCCGGCGTCCCGCGGCGGAGAGCAGGTCCCAGAGCCGAGGCCGGGCGCACTTGGGGCCGTCGCCGAGGAGGAACACGCCGTGATCGGCGAACGGCAGCCCGGTGTGCACGGTCACCCACTGGATCCAGGGCTCGAGGTTCTCCTGCGCCTCCCCGGCGTCGGTGGTCCAGACCAGCGATTCGCCATGGAGCCGCTTGAAATTGGGCAACAGCCCTCGCGCCATGAAGTTCGCCATGAGTGACGGGGAGAGCTCGTTGAATTCCAGCAGCAGGACCGGCGTGGCCATCGTGGCGGCTCCTTCGGGTACGACGGGGAAGGGATCGACTCCGTCCCGGAATCGCAAGCGGCGTGCCCCCTGCGCCGCGGACGGCCGCGCTCCCGGCCGGAACGTCCACTCTGGCACCGTTCTGGCTATTCTCCGGTCCGGACCCGGCCCTGGAGGCCCCTTGGCGCTGTGGCAGGACCTCAACACCGACCTTCGGCTCAAGGCCCGCTGGTGCTACGGCGTCGATCACGGCCTCGGCGTGGTGCTGCGGTTGCTCTTCACCGACGGCACCATGGCCATGGTCTGGTACCGGCTGATGCAGTGGTCCCGGCGATATCGGCTGGTGCCGCTGGAGCTGATCGCCAATCGGCTCAACGGGATGGTCTGCAACTGCTACATCGGCCGCGGCGCCGAGTTCGGTCGCGGGTTCGTGCTGGTGCACGCCGACGGGGTCGTGATCAACCGCCTCGTGCGCGGCGGGACCAACATCTACGTCGAGCACCAGGTCACGATCGGCGCCGATCGCGGCACGTCTCCGGTGCTCGGCAACGACATCTTCATCGGTGCCGGAGCCAAGATCCTGGGGCCCGTGACCATCGGCGACGGCGCCCGGATCGGCGCCAACGCGGTGGTGGTCAAGGATGTGCCGCCGTACGCCACCGTGGTCGGCGTGCCGGCTCGGGTGGTGCGGCAGCGCTCCGCCGGGGACGGCGACACCCTCGCCCACCTCGGCTCGACGGAGCAGTTCGACTCCGACTGATTCACCCCTCGACGGCGGCGACCCCCACCGGGCCGAGCGTGATGCGAGTGCCGCCGACCCGGACGACGGCGCCCCGCGCGTCGACGGTCGGTGCGTCGCGCGCGCCGATGCTCACCACGTGCACCGTGCGCAGGTCGCCGCCCCGGAATTCGGGGATCAGGCGCAGCTGCCAGCGGCGCTCGTTCGGGCGCACGTGATAGCTGGTGTACAACCGGCGCTCGTCGAGCACCACGCTCCGCTCAGGGGGACCCTCGATGCGCTGCACGATGACGGGTTGCCCCCGCGGCGTGTGCCAGCGCCAGGTTGCGCCGGTGGAATCGGGCTGCACGGGAGCGTGGATGATCCACTCGAACAGGCCCCGCGCGCCGCGGATCGCGGCGCGATCCGGATCGCGATAGCGGTCCAGCCTCGGCAGGGTCGTCGGGTCCTCCATCGCCACCCGGTCGATCGTGACCAGGTGGTCGGTGTCGTCGCGTCGGAAGTACACCACGGTCCGCTGCCACTGCTCGAGGAACGGCGGCGGCGGCGCGTAGTAGTTGCCCAGGTACTTGGGCCCGCCGGTGGAGCCGGTGAGGGCCCACCAGCCGTCGCCGTGCTGGAGCGTGTCGACACCCTTGCGCGCCATGCTGCTCAGCCCCGCGACCAGGCCGCCATTCGCGCCGTGGCCCTCGATCGACGCCCCACCGTAGCCGATCGGCTGGGTGAGCGCCCATTCGCCGGCGCGATACACCTGCATGGTCGAGAGAAACTGGACCTCGTGGTGCGCGCCGGTCCTCGGGGGCATCAGGATCGAGATGAGGTCACCGCCTTGCCGGACGAGGAGGTGGCCCATGCCGGCATGGTACCGCCAGCCGTCGCCGGGGAAGGGGTTGTCCGCCGGCAGCCACGGATTCCACGCCAGCAGCGCGCGGGCCCATGGCTCGGCGCTGCGCGACCCCGTCATGCCGTAGCGCTGGTAGAGTGCCTGAAGGAGCCCCTGCGCCGTGCGGCCCCCCGGTGAGTCGCCGTTGACTCCCGCGAGGAGCGAGAGGGTGGTCGTGCGGCGGTAGAGCCGACCTTGGAATCCGCGGGCATGTTCCTCGTCACCCCACTGCACCGACTGGGCAAGGTCGGGAGTGACCTCCCAGGTCTGCGCGATGCCCGCCGAGTCGAGGTAGGCGGCGACATCGTCCAAGGCACCGTCGGGTGTCGCACCGCCGACCGCCGCCAGCCCAAGGGCCATCAGCCCCAGGGTCCCGGGGTTGTAGCCTGTCCCCTCGATCCATTCGCCGCCGCGACCGGGTCCGATCAGGTAGCGGTGCAGGGCGTTGCGCGCCGTGGACCAGTCGGCAGCGGTGGCACGCCAGCCTCCGACCGTCGTCCGGGTCGGCTGCGTCTCGGGCCCCGCGTCAAGCCAAGGCACGTGCCCGGGCATCCCACGCGTGGCGACGTCCACCGCTGCGAGGCCGAAGTAGTATCCGACCAGAGCGTCGCTGTTCGAGAGCTGCAGTCCGCCTTCGTATTGCTTGGTGTTGATGGCGAGGGCGAACTCGGCCCAGCGGTTGAGTCCGCTCACCGCGGCATCGCGCTCCGCCGGTGGCAGCAGGGGGAGGAGCCAGTCGAAGAGGATCGCCTTCTCGATCAGGTTCTCGCGCACGTCGTTCGCATTGGCCGGGCCGTGGAGGATACCACCGCGCGCCTGCTGCCACGCCACCTGGCCGACGCGCGGGTTCCCGGTGAGCTGGTAGATCCAGGCACACCAGAGTCCGCCATCGCCGTATCGTGGGTCGCCGCGCGCGGCCTGGTTGCAGTTCTGCTCGGCCAGCAGGTAGAGCGGGTGCCGCGTGGAGCGCATCTGCTCCCAGGTGCGCTGGCGGGCCGCGTTCCATGCCAGGCGCGGCGACCGTCCGGTTGGCGACATGGCCCCCTCGGCCGGGGACGCGGGTTGCTGGGCAGGCAACCCGGTGGCGAGGGCGGCGACCATCGCGAGGGCGGTTGCCGCCCCCCTCGGTGCGGTCACGACAGCCGACCTCGCGTCGCTGGGGGAGCAGGCGACGCATCGAGTCTGCGCCGCGCCCGCGGGGCGCTGGCCGGGGTGGTTGCCGCCGATGCTGCCGCATCGCGGAACGGATAGCCCAGCAGCGTCGCGATCCCCAGGGCCTGGATGAACAGCGTGATGCCGGCGTACGCCTTGGAAAGGAAGAACCCGCATCCGGCCGTCCCCGCCATCGCGGCCAGGATCATCGTCGCGAGCGCCGCCTCGCGCTCGGCGCCGGCGACCCGGCCGCGCAGCGCGAGCGCGTGCCGGCGCTGGCGCAGCAGGTCGCGCGCCGTGTGCAGCCAGAGCATGACGAAGGCGAGCAGGCCGAGCAGGCCGAGTTCCACGCCGATTTCGATGAACGAGTTGTGGGCGGATCGCTCGCGGTCGTTGAGCCACCCGAAGAAGATCGGGAAGTTGTCCATGCCGTAACCCCACGGCCGCCAGCTCATCCAGACCAGGCCGCGCTTCCAGATCGCGGTGCGGCTCTCGCCGCCCTGGTAATCGGAAAAGTCGCTGAGGCGGTCGGCACCCATCGCGTCGGCGAGGGCGAACAACCCGACCGCGCCGATCCCCGCGAGGATCAGGTACAGGGTGCGCTTGAACCCGCTGTTGCCGAGGGCGATCAGCGCCATGGTCATGGCACCGAGCCCGAGGATCGCCCCGCGCGACTGGGTCGGGATGATCGCCACCACGCAGAGCACCGCGACGCCCGTCCAGCCGATGCTGCGCACGCCCTTGCGGCGGGCCATGTAGAGCGCCAGCGGGACCATCGCGACCAGCAGCATCGCCAGGTCGTTGGGGTCAAGGGTCCACCCCAGGCGGACCCGGTCGCTCCGTCCCGCGGTCGAGGCGGTGTCGGAGAGCGCGTAGACGGCGATCACGGTGATCGTCAGCAGCAGCAGCCGCAGCACCGTCGCCATGGCGCGGCGGTCGCGGAGGAACACGATGGTGGCCAGGAACACGATCAGCGAGATGCTGTACACGAACAGGAACGCGTTCAGGGAGCCCGACATCCAGATGCCGAGCGGAGCGGTGACCACGCCGAGCACGACGATCAGCATCTGCCACCGCACCGGCGGCACCGCCTGCCAGATCGTCCGCCACCCCGCGAGCGGCATCGATGCGAGGACACCAAGCGCCACGACGATGGACATCATCAGCGGAAGCCGCGGGACGGCGAGCACGGAGTACAGCTCCTGGATCCGGAACACCGCGTAGCAGAGGAACACACCGAACAGGACCGCCAGCGACCGGACCGCCGGGGACACCTCGGTGAGCGAGAAGGTGGCCCGGCTCGGCCGGGCGGTGGCGACCTCGGGCGGGATCGGTTCGCCGAGGATCCGCGACACCTCCTCGACCGTGGCCGAGGCCTCGCGCCCCCCGCGGGTCGGGGTCGCCCGAAACCGACGGCGTCGATGTGGTCCGGTCATGGAGACTCCTCGGTGGGGTCGCGTCCCGCCTCGAGCGATTCGATCAGGGTGACGGCTTCCCACGCACTCAGGTATCCGTGGGAGACCCCGCGCCGGTCGCACGCTTCACCGACCAGGCTGAAGAGCCGGTCCAGCCCGCCGTCCAGCAGCGCTGCCGCCACCTGATCCTGCGCCCCGTGCGTGTGCAGCTTGATGAACGCGTGGCCGCCGATCCGCGGCGCCACGGCGAGCCACCGCGCCACCCGGTGCGCCGTGGGCGGGTCGACACTGGTGAGCTCGCCGCACTCGAGCCCCGGGAGCCACGGGCGCCGCTGGTGGCGGCGCAGCGTGAGCGGGCCCTGGACCATCAGCAGGCCCGGCGGGCCGGCGCTGCCCGGTGTCACGCGCGTTCCGTGCTCATGGGAGCGCGGACGGTCCGGGTCGTCGATCGCACGGTAGATGGTGTTCACCGTGCGGGTCTGGCATGGCGACGGGGCGGCCGGCAGCGTGAAGTCGGCCACGCAGCCCAGCTCGGCCAGCAGCGTCAGCTCGTTGTCCAGTCCGCAGTATCGGCCGTCGGGATGCGAATTGTCCAGCGCCCAGTTGCCGTGGACGAAGCACCACGCCGGGCGTCCGCCGCGATCCCGCAGCATGCCGTGATCCTCGCGCAGCCGGCGGACGAAGCCGCCGATCCGGGTGCGGAAGTCGGCCTCGCCCTCGCCGTCGTGGTGCAGGTGCACCTCGACGTCGCCGATGCCGGCATCGCGCAGCGTGCCCAGCGCATCGAGCAGCGACCGATCGTACTCCTCCTCGGGATAGAAGAAGGTGTAGCACGGCGGTCGGCCGCGGCTGTCGCGGTGCCCCTCGGCGATGCGCGGCCAGGCATCCGTCCAGCGCGCGACCCGCGCTGCGGCGGTGCTGCGGTTGGCGCCGCGCCAGTACGGCTCGTAGTGATCGGCGATCAGCAACCACACGTGCCGAAGCGGTTTGCGCTCCCGACGCATCGCCGTCGCGATGACACCCGGCAGCCAGAGCTCCGCGTGGCGGGGGAGCGTGATCACCGCGCCCCCGACAGCGCATCCTGCAGCGCACCCACGACCGTCGCCACGCCCTGCTCGCGAGTCGGAACCGTGACCGCCACTGGCGGCGGGGTGCGCATCGCACCGGCGATCGCCGCGGCCAGCGCGGCCGGGTCCCCGGGCGGGACGCACCAGGCGGGATCGGGGGCGATCTCCGGCACGCCACCCACCGTGCTGGCCACGAACGGCAGGCCGCAGGCGAGTCCCTCGAGCAGCACGTTGGGGACGCCCTCCGAGCGTGACGGGAGGAGTTGCAGGTCGGCGGCGCGGTACCAGTCGAGCAGGCGGTCCTGCGGATGGCTACCCGCGAACCGCACTCTGCCGCCGATCCCGGCAGCCGCCGCCTGCCGCAGGAGCGGCACGCGGGCGTTCCCGTCGCCGATGTGGACCCACTGCCAATCCAGCTCGGCGAGCTCGGGACGCGCGAGCGCCTCGACCAGGATGTCGAGTCCCTTCACCGCGACCATGTTCCCCACGCTCAGCAGGTACCGCGCCTCGGGGAGCAGCCCGAGCTGGAGCCGTGCCTCGATGCGCGATCCCGGGGAGAAGCGGTCATGGTTGACGCCGCGGTAGAACGCCACCGTGCGCGTGGCATCGGCGCCGAGTGCCAGTGCCGCGTCGCGGAGGTGCCGGCCGTGGGTGAGCACGAGGTCGGCGCTGGCCAGGGTCCGCGCGATGACGCGCCGCCGCCGCGGCGATCGCGGCAGCAGCAGCAGGTCGGATCCCCCGGCGAGGATCGCCGCCGGCACGCCGAGTTCGCGGGCCAGCCGGATCCCCACCGCGCCGTCGGGGTGCGCCCAGCCGGCCAGGACGACGTCGGGAGCGGAGGACCGCGCGGCGGTGCGCAGCGTCCGTCGGGTCGAGAGCCACATCCATCGATCCCACAGGTCGCGGCGCCAGAGCGGCGGATGAAACCATGGAACGAAGCGGGCATCGGGCACTACGGCCTGCGGCGCGCCCTGTTGCTCCGGCCAGACGACGCGGACCACCACGGTGACGTCGTGTCCCGCCGCACGGAGCCCCTCGACGAGGCCGGCGTTGAACACGCCCCGACCCGGATGCCACGGCGTGGGGTGCAGGTTGGAGAAGAAGAGGATCCGCATCAGGCTGCTCCGTAGAGCTGTGCGTACGCCGATGCCATCCCGTCGAGCGAGAAGCGGGCCACCACGCGATCGCGACCGGCCCGCCCCATCGCGGCGGCGCGCCCGGGATCCTGCAGCACGGTGCGGATTGCCGCCGCGAGCGCCTCGGGGTCGTCGCGCGGCACCAGCAGGCCGGTGACGTCGGCTTCGACGACCTCCGGGTTGCCCCCGACGGCGGTGGCGACGATCGGTAGGCCGGCCGCCATCGCCTCGAGCAGGGTGAGCGAAAGGCCCTCCGACCTGGAGGACATGATGTACGCGTCCGCCTCCCGCAGGTGCGGTTGCACGTCGGCGCTCCACCCCGCGAACCGCACGCTGGTGCCGAGGTCGAGATGCGCCACCAGCCGCTCGAGCGCCGGCCGCTCGCTGCCGTCGCCGACCACCGTCAGGCTCGGCGTGATGCCGTCACGTCGCAGCGCGGCGATCGCGCGAACCATGACGTCGATCGCCTTGACCGGTTCGAGTCGCGCGACGGTGACCAGCCGTGCTCCGGGCCGCGGTTCGCGCACCCCGCCGGTGCCGGTCTCGATGCCGTTGTAGATCAGGCTGGTGCGGTCCACCGGAAATCCCTCGAGCGTCACGGCGCGCTCGAGGGCGTCGCGCGACACCGCCGCGATGGCATCGGGCCGCTGCGCTGCCCAGCGCGTCAGCAGGCGGCCGTGCCAGCTGTCGGACCGGGCGCGGCCGTGCTTGGTGTGCACGAACCGGGGCCGATTTCGCCGCGGCAGGGCCAGCGCCACGGCGACCAGCGGCGACACGTTGTGGGTGTGGATCACGTCCGGTGCGTCGGCATGCAACCAGCGACGCACCGCGCGGCGCATAGCCCAGACGCCGCCGCCGGGCGGGACCGCCAGGTCGGTGACGGAGATACCGGCCCGGGCGAACGCCTCCGACAGCGACCCCTCGCCGCGCAGGGTGACCACCTCGGGCCGCCAGCCCAGTTCTTGCAGCCTGCCAGCGAGGCGCAGCACCACCATCTCGGCACCCCCGACGGCGGTGGAGTTGAGCACCTGTGCGACGCGGCGGCGCTGGTGCACCGTCATTTCAGGAACCCGATCCGGGCGGTATCTTGGCTGGACATCTCCCGGCTTCCCCCAACCGATCTTCCCACGGAGTGGTCCGCATGCCTGGATTCGGCCTCGAGTTGACGGAGCGGCAGCGCACGCTGCTGGCGGCGCTGTATCCCGTCCTCCTGCTGGTCATCCTGAATCCCCTGCTCGAGGTGGTCGCCAACAACTGGCCGCTCGAGGCGGACAACCCGCGCTGGCGCGTCGGATTCCTCGGCGCGATGCTGGCGGGCGCGCTGCCGATCCTCACCGGCTTGGCGCTCACCGCGCTGCTCGCCGGCCTGATGGGCCACGGCATCGCGCTTCGCCTGGTGGCGGTCGGCGCGCTGGCGCTGGTTGCCGGGATGGTGATTGGCGGCATGCTGTTCGGGCTTGATGCCCTGCAGGTCCGGCGCATGGTGCGGGTCGACGCCAAGGCGACCTTCGACGCCGCGTCGTTCAAGACCCTCGTGATGACGGCCGTGATGGTGATCGTGAGCGGCTGGCTCGGCGTGCGCGCGTGGGTGGCCTCCCGGGGAGCGCAGGGGCGCCGCGGCGAGGGGAAGGCCGGCCTCGGGGTGGGGCAGTAGCGCGGCTCCCCCGGCAGCCCGGCTGTCCACCGCGGCGGCAACAGGGCCGCCGCGGCCGCCACCATCCGCTGGCTCACGGCGGTGGCCAGCGAGTCGGCGGCGGCCAGATCGCCGGCCACGACCGGCACCCAGACCCGCACCAGCGCCTCCTCGGTGCGCCCGAGCAGCGCCGCGTCGCGCAGCAGCTCGTACTTCACCCGGTACTCGTCGTGCGCGACGCGGCCGCGGCCCTGATACCAGTAGTACACCACCGACTGGTCGCCTTCCTTGACCAGGTGGTAGCGGTTGACGGTGACGGTGCTGTCTCCGCTCGCCAGCGCGAGCGCCCGGAACCCGACCGGTTCCCAGCCCGCGCCGGGGAGGCAGTTGCGGGGTGAGTGGATCGACTTTCCCTGCCGCTGCTCGTCGTAGTACCCCACGTACACCTGGAACGCCATCGGGCCGTCGGCAGGCGCGAAGCTGCGGAGGACGAACGACGTCATTCCGGCCAGCCGGCGCTCGGCCTCGCTGATCGGCACGTCGGTGCCCTCGAGCCCCATCACCACGCGCGGCAGGGAGTCGAGCGGCACCGGCAGCGGGGTGGGTTGCACCCGTCCCGCAACGAAGAAGAGGTTGACGGCCGCGCCGACCGAGAGCATGCCGGCGGGAACCCACAGCCTGCGCTCAGGCATCGACCCTCCGCAGCACCCGGCGCTCGACGAGGCGGATCAGCAGCGCCACGGCCGCCACCAGCCCGAGGGCTCCGACGAACAGCGCCCAGCCCTCGCTGGTGTGCATGAAACCGGTGCCGAGCGCCGGGTCGACGAAGTGCATGAGGAACGCGGTGAGGAAGATCCGCACCGAGTTCACGACGATCGCGATCGGGATGGTCAGGGCGAGCAGCACGCCGCGCCCCGTCCAGCTGTGGAGATAGATCCCGCCGACCATCACGCCCAGTGACAGCAGCGCGGTGAGCGAGCGCAGCCCCGAGCAGGCCTCGGCGACGAAGAGCCGCTGGCCCGGGATCAGGATGACGTTGCCGGTGGTGAGCACCGGGATGTCCCGCCACGCGATGAGCGCCGTGCCGAGTTCGGAGGCGCGGAACTGCAGCGGGATCGCCAGCGCGTTGGTGAGGACGCCGGGCAGCGGGATGGCGAGCAGGAGCAACGCGAACGGCAGCCACCAGTGCCGCAGCTGCCGCCAGCCCGCCGCGACCAGCACCAGCGCTGCCAGCGCCAGCCAGGCGGCGAAGCGCATCGTGAACAGCTCGGCGGCGAGTCCGCTCGCCCAGCGCAGCAGGATCGCTCCCCCGAGCACCAGGGTGCCGAGAAGCAGTTGCGGCCGGCGCGGCACCAGTCCGGCACGCCAGGCGAGCCAGGCCGCCACGGGCACCAGCAGGAGGCCGTGCCCGGCGTCGGGATTGTTCCACCAGTCGCGCCACAGGGTGCGCAGCGGATCGGCGAAGAGGACGACGAACGCCGCGGCGGCGACGCCCAGCGGCAGGGCCAGTGCGGGCCTGCGGGCCACCTGGAGGACTCGCGGCAAGGTGAGCGGCGTGGCGCCGCCCACCGGCGGAGCTACCACCCGCCCCTCCGGAAGAACATCACGGGAAGCGTCTTCAGCATGATCACGAGATCCTGCCACACGCTGCGCCGGGCGATGTACTCGAGGTCGTGCTGCACCTTGCGCCGCACGTCGTCGATCGACGTGTCGTACTGCAGGTGCACCTGCGCGTGCCCGGTGATCCCCGGGCGCACCCGCTGGCGCTGCTGGTAGGCGGGAATCCGCGAGCGCAGTTCCTCGACCAGCTGCGGCCGCTCGGGGCGCGGCCCGACCACGTTCATGTCGCCCCGCAAGACGTTGATGAGCTGCGGCAGCTCGTCGAGCCGGGTGCGCCGCAGCCACTTGCCCACCAGCGTGACCCGGTCGTCGTCGGTGCTCGCCCACACGGCGCCGCGCCCGGCCTCGGCGTCGGGCTGCATCGTCCGGAACTTGATGATCGAGAAGGGCCGACCGCCGAGGTCCTGCACGCGGCGGGTGTCGGGGCGCGCCCGGTCGCCGCCGCGGGCGTCCAGGCCGACCCGAGTCTGGGTGTAGAACACCGGCCCGCGCGACGTGAGCTTGATGAGCGCCGCGATCACGAGCCAGAGCGGCAGGGTCACCGCGATGCCGAGCAGCGCCACGGCCACGTTGAGCACGCGGACCGCGCGGTTCTCGCGGACCGGGGCGGGGGCCACCGTGTCGGCGGCCGCCTCCCGCTCCCAGGTCTCGGAGGTTCGCAGGCGCTTCTCGGAAGAGGTCATTGCCGGCATCGGCCCGATCAGAAGATCCGCACCAGCAGGAACGTGAGCGACGCGGCGCCGCCGAGCACGCCGAGGGCGCGCCCGAGGAAGTTGCGCGCCGGCTTGGCACCCATCTCGATGCGGTCGCCGCTCTGCAGGTTGAGCGCGTCAATCGAGCGGGCCTCGCGGATCGCTTCCTCGATGGCCTCGCCGGGCAGCACCTCGCGGTCGCCTCGGGTCACCTTGCTCCGGTCCGGGTCGATGTTTCCCGAAGGGCCGCCCGCGAACTGCATGATGATGTCCGGCAACGGCATCGAGGCGGGCACGATCAGGAAGCCCGGCCGATTGACCGCGCCGAAGATCGAGACCCGCATGAGCGGTTCCACCCACACGCTGGGATTGCGCACGTACTGCGCGATCACGCGCGCGAGGTAGTCCTCGATTTCGCTCCGCAGCAACCCGTTGACCGAGATCTCGTCGGGGATGCCGGGGATCAGCAGCGTCCGCCGGGGCGTGACGGTGTAGTTGTTGGTCATCTGGGGATCGCCCAGGACCTGGAGCGCGATCACGTCGCCGGGAAAGAGGTCTCCCTCCTCAAGCCGGCGACGGATCAGCTCCGCCTCCGCCTCGCGCACCGACTTGATGGCGCCGCTGTAGCCCGAGGAGCCGAGCGCCGCCTCGATCTGGCTCAGGGAGGCCTGCAACTGTTCCCGGGTGATCTTGGCCCGACGGGACCCGGCCAGCAGGGTGACGACCGAATCAACCGGGGTGAGGGTCACCGACCCGGCCTGCGGCACGGGCTGCTGTCCGAGGACCGCGGTCCAGGGTGCCAGCAGGAATCCGGCAAGGATCAGCTGTCGCATGCGGTACACGGCGGACCTCGATCGATGGTGGATGGGACACGCTCAGGAAGGTGCTACAGCAACTCACGGGCCGGGAGGCGCCGCGTCCGACACCGCTTCCGCACTGGAGAACCCTGCGGTGTCGCCATCCCGCCTCACCAGCTGTGGTCAATTCGCCACAGTGGTGTTGCGACCCGCCGCAGGCCGCCCCATCAGTCAGTGCGAGGCTGGCGTGACCGGTTTCCGGTCACGCGCGCCATCGTACTGTCGGCAGAGCACTTGCATCATTCCGCACGACGAGCACGCACCCGTGGACGCGGGCCGGGGCCACGGCCGTTCGATCCAACGTGTTGTGCCGCAAGCACTTGCCTCCGTATGCCGCGACCGCTCGACAGCGGTGGCCCGGGGGAATCGTGCTGGAGAACTGTGGCGATATCGCGACAGATCTGTACCGCATTGGGGACAGCGATGGCACCTGCCGAGGCCGGACCGATCTTCGTCGTCAACGATCACGAGTGGACTGCCCGCTCGATCGAGACGTTGCTCGCGACAGCGGGACACCGGACGGTCCGGGCCTTCACCGGGGCCCAGCTCGAGGCCCTCCTCGAGTCCGAATTTCCCGATGCGATCATCCTCGACACCCAGCTCCCCGACACCACATCACTGGACCTGCTCCCGCGGCTCAAGGCCGCCGGCCTGATCGGGCCGTGCCTCCCGGTGATCCTGACCACGGCGGGACCCTCGGGTCGCAGCATGCGGTTGCGCGCTTCGGAGGCGGGAGCCTGGGAGTTCTTCGGTCAGCCGCTCGACGGCGGGGCGCTGCTCGCCAAGCTGCAGGTGTTCCTCACGGCCTACCGCGCGAGCCGTGAGCAGCGTCCGGAGCGGTTCCCGGTGGGGTACTACGCCGGGGAAGCGCTGCACCACCGCGCCCTGGAGCTGGGCGCGCTGGCGCGCCGCACCGGGGTTCCCGTCTCCTGTCTGTCGCTGGAGCTGCCGGGGGCCGGGAGCGACGCGGAGGTCGAGCTGGCGTCGGCGATCCGTCGGGTGGGGCGCGCGGGGGATGCGCTTGGCTGCCTCGGGCCGGGACATTTCGTCGTGCTGGCGTTCGGGGCCGATGCCTCGGGTGCCGATCGTCTGGCCGACCGGCTGCGCGCGGCGGTCACGACCGTGACCGAATCGGTCCAGCCCCGCATCCGCCTGGTCCGCGCCGACGACGGCGACGAGACCGGCAGCGCCGTGTCGCTGCTGGCGGCTGCGGCGTCGGCCCGCGCCGCCTGAGGAGTCCCCCCGCCCCGGCGGGGACTCCGCCTCACTCCCCGCTCTTGCCGCTCCCCTCCGCCACCGGCAGTGACGGTGTCGGGATTCCCGGTTCGTCGTCCGCCCCGTCCTCGTCGGTGGTGCCGTACCCGTACGAGTACGAGTAGTACCGGTACTCGCGCATCGAGGTGCGCACGTCGTTGAGGATCGCACCGACCACCCGCACCGGCAGCTGGTCGAGCACCTGCAGCTTGGCCTCGGTGAACTCCCGCTCGGTCTCGCCCACCCGGACCACCATCAGCAGGTTGCCGGTGAGCGTGCCGAGCAGGAAGGGATCGATGCCGGCGCCGAACGGCGGCGAGTCGAAGATCACCACGTCGAATTCCTGGCGCAGCGTGGTCACTGCCTCGCGCATCCGGGTCGAGCCGAGCAGCTCGGGACCGTTGCGGTGCCGGGAGCCCCCCGTGATGACCGTGAGCCGGGGATGGGTCGTGCCGCGATAGGTCTGTTCGAGCGGGATCCCTTCGGCGAGGTGGTCGAGCAGCCCGGGACGGCGGTCGAGCGCGAACATCCGGTGCAGCTCGCCCCGGCGCGTGTCGCCGTCCACCAGCAGCGTGCGAAATCCCGCCTCGGCGAACGACAGCGCGAGGTTCGACGACACCAGCGACTTGCCGTCGCCCGGCATCGGGGACGAGACCGTGAAGCAGATCGGCCCGTTGCCGACGACGTGCATCATGTTCAGGCGGATCGAGCGGAATGCCTCGATCACCTGGGACGCCTCCTCGGCAGCGGCGGTCACGCCCTTGGCGCGCCGGATCTCCGGCACGGCGCCGAGGATCGAGAGCCCGAGTTCCGAGGTGATCTGGTCGGAATAGCGGAAGCGGCGATCGGTCATGTCGAGCAGGAACGCCAGTCCCAGCGCAAGGCCGAGCGAGCCGAAGGTGCCGGCGAGGAGGATGAACTTCGAGCGGTTCTTCAGCGGGCCCACCGGCGGCACCGCGCGGTCGAGGATGTCGATGTCGGGAAGCTGCGAGGCTTCCTGGAGCTTGGCGAGCTCGGACCGGCGCGTCAGGTCGCGGTAGCGCTCGTCGGCCAGCGTGAGCTCGCGGCGGAGCTCGTCTTCTTGGATAGTGCGCTGCGGAATCGACCGCAGCTCGCGCTCGGCGGTCTGCAGGCGCCCCTCCATTTGGCGCTCCTGGCCCTCCAGTCGGTCCAGTACCGCCTGCACATACTGGGGCAGCACCACGTTGCGCAGCTCGGTGATCCGCGCGTCGACGGCTCGGACCTGCTCGTGCGTCGGGAAGTACTGGACCAGCAGTTGGCGACGCTTCGTCTGCTCTGCCGCGATCTCGCTGAGCACACCCGAGAGCTCATTGGCCCGGGCCACCGCGCCGATGCTGCGGAACCGGTCGACGATCAGCTCCTGGCCCCCCTGCGCCTGCGCCAGCGCGCGGCGCAACTCGTCCTGCTCGCGCTTGAGCGAATCGATCACCACCCGCTGCATCAGGTAGTCGCCCACCACGGCCGGCTGGGTCTGCTGCGTCCCGGCGGTGATCGGTACCCCCTCGTTCGGCAGGGTGATCGCGCGGACCCGGAACGACTCGAGGCTGGCCTGCGCCTCGTCCAGCCGCGCCTTGGCGGCGATCAGCTGGGTGTCGAGGACCGTCGCTTCCTGCGTCAGGTTGGCACTCTTGATCTCGGCGGCGGTCTCGACGAATTCCTCCGCCACGGTGTTCAGCGTGTTGGCGAGTCCCTGCGGGTCGCGGCCCTCGAGGAAGAGCCGCATGAAGCGGGCGCCCATGCGCTGCATCTGCACCTGGATGCTGCCGAAGAGGGTGCCGGCCACCTCGGAGGGGGTCAGCAGCTCGAATTCGAAGGTCCGGCCGACGTACTCTGCGAGGTCCGGAGTCCAGCTCATCCCGAACGCCGTCCCGACCGGTTGCCCGGCGCTGCCCCGAACCGTCCGGCCGGTGCGCTCGTTGGTGAGGGTCCAGCCACCGTTGGTGGCGACCTCCAGCTTGTACCGCCCCGGCTGGGTCTCGTCGTCGCGCCACTCGAAGGAGTCGAACAGCGGTGCATCGGGACCCCAGGGTCCCTCGAGCGGCGGCGGGATCAGGCCGGTCCCGTACGGGCCGCGGATGTAGAGCTTCCGCTGGATCACCGCCGGGCGCAGCACCGCCTCCGTCTTGAGCAACTCCTCCCACTGGGTCGAGGCCAGCAGCTGGCCGGCCTGGATCGGCGAGGCGCCGTCGTCGCCGCGGGGGTAGAGATTGAGGGTCACCCCGACCCGATACCGCGCGGGCATCAGCTTGGTGATCGCAACACTGGCCGCGGTCCCGAGGACGAACACCCCGAGGACCAGCCACTTGAACCGGCGGACCGCCGCAAGGAACCGGGCGACCGGGGAGATCGGCGGGCCGCCCCCGTAGGCCGACGGCATCGCGGGGCCGAGGGCGTAGCTCTCGTTCGCTGGGGCCAACGGGCCCTGGGGGCGATTCGTCAGGGAAGAACCGGTCATCAGAGCCCGCCGGAAGTGTGGAATGCCTCAACCGTCATGAGTGTCGGACCTCCGCAACAACGATACCACCCTGATTCGACCCCCCCAGGGCACGGTTTCTCGGCCCCGGCCGGCCGGTAGTGGGGCTGGGGCAGCAGGGGGGCGCCCCAGGCGTGGTGTTGTTGCCACGACAGGGCATGGGGCTGTTGGCGTTCCACTACATAATTAGTGGTGATGCGGTGCTTCCCCGCCACAGGTTGGGCACGGATCATGCTGCTCGGTCGTTGCAGAGACGCATCGAGTCCCGTCCCTCGAGGAGCACAGCAGCGATGAGTGCCGCCACCAGCCGTGGCTCCGCCGCGGCGCCAGCCGCGCCCGGCGCGGAACGCGACCATCTGGCCATTGCGCCGGAGATCGCCGAGACGATCCGGATCCTGATCGCCGACGACGAGCGCACCCTTCGGGAGAGCTGCGCCACGGTGCTCCGGGGGGACGGTTACAACGTCACGCTGGCGGGGAGGGGGGAGGAGGCGCTGGAGCTGATCCGGCGGCGGACCTTCCACCTGATCCTGGTGGACCTGTTCATGCCGCAGGTGTCGGGGCTCGAGCTGCTCGACGCCGCGCTCACCGCCAACCGCGATGCCCTCGTGGTGGTGATGACCGGGAACCCGAGCGTGACCTCGAGCATCGAGGCGCTCCGGCGCGGCGCCTGGGACTACCTCCCCAAGCCGTTCTCGGCGACCCACCTGCAGGTGCTGATCGGCCGGGCGTCGCACGCGATCCTCAAGTCGCGCGAGGCGGCCGAGTTGCGCGAGCAGGTGATGCGGCAGCACTCGGCGGGCGACGGCACCGCGCTGATCGGCATCTCGCCGGCGTTCCGGCGGGCGGTCGAGCTGGCGCGCAAGGTGGCCCCGACCGATGCCTCGGTGTTCATCAGCGGCGAGAGCGGCACCGGAAAGGAAGTCATCGCCCAGTTCATCCACCAGCACTCGCGGCGCGCGCGCAAGGCGATGGTGCCGATCAACTGCGCCGCCCTGCCCGAGCCGCTGCTCGAGAGCGAGATGTTCGGGCACAAGAAGGGCGCCTTCACGGGCGCCGATCGCGACAAGCCGGGGCTGCTCGAGACCGCCGACGGCGGCACGCTGTTCCTCGACGAGCTCACCGAGATGTCGTTGCCGCTGCAGGCCAAGCTGCTGCGGGTGGTGCAAGATGGCGTGGTGCGGCGCGTGGGCGCCGAGACGGCGGGCGACCCGGTCGACGTGCGGTTCGTCTCGGCGACCAACCGCGATCCGCTCGACGCGGTGGAGCGGGGCGTGCTCCGCGGGGACCTCTTCTACCGCCTGCGGGTGGTGCCGATCACCCTGCCGCCGCTCCGCCAGCGTCCCGAGGACATCCCGATCCTCGCCAACCACTTCCTGGGCGTGTTCTGGCACCGCCACCGCCAGGTCACCGACAAGCAGCCCCGGCTGACCGAGGAGACGGTGGAGTTCCTCAAGCAGCGGCCGTGGCGGGGCAATGTCCGCGAGCTGCAGAACGTGATCGAGCACGTGGCGGTGCTGGCCGAACCCGAGGCGGCGATCCGGCCCGAGGACGTGCCGATCTACGACGACGGGGAGCCGGTCGAGGAGCGCACGTACCTCCCCGCGACCGACGGACCGTTCCACGAGGTGAAGGAGCGGGTGATCGGGGCGTTCGAGCGGGACTACCTGACGCGATTGCTGGCCCGGGCGAGCGGCAACATGTCCAAGGCAGCGCGGCAGGCGCACATCGACCGGACGACGCTCTATCGCCTGATGGACAAGCACGGGCTCCAGCGCGAAGACGTCACGGAGTAGCGCGCCATGCCGCTTCCACCCAGCGCGCGGCGCCGGCTCGACGAGGCGGCCGCGAGGCTCGTCGCCGAATGGCGCGTCGAGAGCGCCGATGCGGGGTCCGAGGCCGAGGGCCGTGGCGCGGTCGACGACCTGATCGCCTGGTCCGAGGACCATGCCGCGGCCGCCGCGGCCGCGGCGGCGACGCCGCTGCACGCCCGGCTCCTTGCCCGGCTGCGTCGCGAGGTCATGGGCGACGGCGGTTCGGCCGACCCCGCGGTGACCCTGTCGGTGGTGGTCGCGCTGGAGCGGGTCGCCGCCCTGATCCCCTCCCGGTGGGTCGATCGCTTCCGCGACCGCCTCGAAGGGCCGAGCGGGGTGGAACTCGTGGTCGAGATCGCCCACGACCTCCGCTCGCCGCTGACCTCGCTCCTCTTCCTGGCCGAAACGATGCTGCAGGGTCGCAGCGGCCCGCTGTCGCCGCTAATGGAGAGGCAAGTCGGGCTGATCTCAGCGGCCGCGCTCGGCCTGAGCACCGTGGCGTCCGACATGGTGGAGCTGGTGCGCGGCGGCGACCGCCTCACCGACGCCGACCGCAAGCCGTTCTCGTTCGCCGAGGTGCTGTCGTCGGTGGAGGACATCGTGCGGCCGATCGCGGAGGAGAAGGGGCTGACCCTGACGCTCCATCCGCCGGCGCACGACATCCGCCTCGGCCATCCCGCGGCGATCAACCGCATCCTCCTCAACCTCACGACCAACGCACTCAAGTTCACGTCCTCGGGCAGCGTGGAGATCCGGATCGACGAGGAGGGCGACGACCTGGTCCGCTGCGCGGTGAGCGACACCGGTCGCGGCATCCCGGCCGAGGCGATGGCCACGCTCTTCGAGCCGTTCCGGCGGCGCCAGCAGTCGGGCGAGTACGCCTTCTCCGGCTCCGGCCTGGGGCTCTCGATCTGCCGCAAGCTGGTGGAGGCGATGGGCTCCGAGCTCGAGGTGCACACCGAACTCGGCAGCGGCACCACGTTCGCGTTCCGGCTCGCGCTGCCGGTGCGCGAGGAGGAGGTCTACTTTGGCTGAGCGTGCCCAGCCGGGTCGGTCGTCGGCGCTGAAGGTACTGGTCGTGGCGGGTGCGCGCCCCAACTTCATCAAGGTCAGTCCGATCCTTCAGGCGCTCGCCGCGAGGGGGCATGCATCGGTGCTGGTTCACACCGGGCAGCACTATGACGCGGCGATGTCGGACGCCTTCTTCGCCGACCTCGCGCTGCCGCCACCCGCACACCACCTCGAGGTGGGCAGCGGCAGCCAGGCAGAGCAGACCGCCCGGGTGATGGAGCGCTTCGATCCGGTGCTGCTCGCGGAGCGCCCCGACTGGGTCGTGGTGGTTGGCGACGTGAACTCCACTCTGGCCGCCGCACTGGTGACGGCGAAGCGCCGCAGCGAGCTCGGCAGCCGCCTCGCCCACGTGGAAGCCGGGCTGCGGAGCAACGACTGGTCAATGCCCGAGGAGGTCAATCGGGTGCTCACGGACCGGCTTGCGGACCTGCTGCTGACGCACTCGCCCGAGGCGGCCGACAACCTCGCGGCGGAGGGCATCGAGGCTGACCGCGTTCGCTTCGTCGGCAACGTGATGATGGATGCCCTCTTCGCCACGCGCGCCCGGTGGGCCGCCGATGCGCCTTGGGAGGGGCACGGCCTGGCGCGCCACCACTACGGGCTAGTGACGTTGCACCGTCCCAGCAACGTCGATGATCCGGATCACCTCGCCCAGGTCGTCGACGGGCTGCGTGCCGTGGCCGAGGAACTGCCGCTGCTCTGGCCGGTGCACCCGCGGACCCGCAAGACCCTCAACGGCCGGGTCGCGACCGATGGGGAGCGCCTCCGCTTGATCGAGCCGGTCGGCTATCGCGAGATGACCGGCCTGACGGAGGGCGCTGCCGTGGTGGTCACCGACAGCGGCGGATTGCAGGAAGAGACCACGGCGCTTGGCGTGCCGTGCGTGACGCTGCGCGCCACCACCGAGCGTCCGGTGACGATCAGCGAGGGGACCAACCGGCTGGTCTGGCCCCCGCGCGCCGAGGCGCTCCGTGCTGCCGTCGCGGCGGCGCGGACGGCGGGACCCGGGCCGGGAAGCCGGAGTGGCCGCCCGGCCGGCTGGGACGGCAGGGCGGCGGAGCGTGTGGTCGCGGCGCTGGAGTCCGCAGGTCGCCCCGCGAACCCCTGACATGGCGGCGTCGTCCGGCACTCACCAGGAGAAGCCGTGGTACCCGCTGCGAGTGCGGTCGATCGTCGGGTCGGCCCGGACGAGGTCGATCACCGGCGTCCGGCCGGCATCGCCGGCCAGCCACCGGCGGACCTCCGGTGAGGCATTGCCGACCACGACCAGCTCGGACTCGGTCGTGGCTGCCTCGAGCGTGGGCGTGAGCAGCTCCCAGAGATGCGGAATCTCGCGCTCGACGTACTCGCGGTTCGCGCCCGTCACATTCGCCTCGTGCACGTGGGCATCGTGAATACGCAGCTGGTAGCCACGACCGAGCAGCATCTCGACCAGCGTCACGAGCGGCGACTCTCGCAGGTCGTCGGTCCCCGACTTGAAGGCGAGCCCGAGCACCGCGACCCGGCGCGCGCCGGTGGCCTGGATCATCTGGAACGCGCGGTCGATCTGGCACCGGTTGGAGTCGAGCAGCCCGGAGAGCAGGGGTGTGTCGACGTCGCGCTCGCGCGCGCGGTAGATCCAGGCGCGGAGGTCCTTCGGGAGGCACGAGCCCCCGAACGCGAATCCCGGTCGCAGGTACTTCGGGGAGATGTTGAGCTTGGTGTCCTGGCAGAGCAGGTCCATGACCACGTGGCTGTCGATGTCCATGCTCTTGCAGATGGCGCCGACCTCGTTGGCGAAGCCGACCTTCAGGGCGTGAAACGTGTTGCAGGCATACTTGACCGCCTCGGCGACCCGGATGTCGACCAGGTGACGCGGCGCCTCGGCACGGTACAAACCGGCCACGCGCTCGGCGGTGTGCGGATCGGAGGCCCCCACAATGGTGAACGGCGGGTCGTCGTAGTCGCGGATCGAGCTCCCCTCCCGCAGGAACTCGGGATTGCTCGCGACCCCGAGGGTCTCCCCGACCCGCCGTCCGGACGAGCGCTCGAGTGCGGGGATGACGACGTCGTGGATCGTCCCCGGGAGCACCGTGCTGCGGATGACGACGGCGTGCCAGGTGGACTTCTGGCGCAGCGCGCGACCGATCTCCTCGGCCACCCGCGTGATGTACGTGAGGTCGATGTTGCCATTGCGCCGACTTGGCGTACCCACCGCCACCAGCGTGATGTCGGAGGCGGCGACCGCCTCCGCCGCGTCGCTGGTGGCGCGCAGGCTGCCCTCGCGCACCACCTGGGCGACGAGCGCATCGATGCCCTCTTCCAGGATGGTCGCGGCGCCGGCGTTGACGCGAGCGACCTCGGATTCGCTGACGTCCATGCCGATCACCTGGTGCCCGTCCCTGGCCAGGCAGGCGGCGCTCACGCAGCCGACATACCCAAGCCCGAAGACGCTGACCCGCTCCATGCGCCGCTCCCCGTGTGTGGATCCCTTTGTCGGGTCCGCAACTTGCATGCCTCGACAGCCCCAACACCGAACAAGGTCGGCTGATGCGCCTGCTCTGGCTCAAGTACGGTGAACTGCTCCCGGTGGACACCGGGGGCAAGCTCCGGTCGTTCAACCTGCTGCGTCAACTCGGCTCGCGCGTCGACCTGTGTTTCGTCTCGTACGCCGATCTCGCTCACGATCCCGACTACCCCGCACGCATCGCCGAGGTGCTTCCCGGGAGCCGCTTCATCGCCGCCGCGGACGTGCCGGGGTGGCGCGAGGTCGCGGCGGCCCCCGTGCTGCGATCGATGCGCACCGGGGCGCCGCTCAACGTGTCGCGCTTCGCCTCGGCACTCGTTCGCCGCCAGCTCGCGTCGTGGCTGCGCGCCGAGCGGTTCGACGTGGTGCTCTGCGACTTCCTCACCCCCACGCTCTGCCTTCCCGCCCTCGACGGCATCACGTCGGTGCTCTTCGAGCACAACGTCGAGTCGGCCGTCTGGGCGCGGCGCGCCCGGACGATCGCCCCCGGACCGCGCCGGCTGCTCTACGAGTGGGAGGCGCGAGCAACGCTCCGCTGGGAGCGCCGGATGCTGCACCGATTCGATCGGACCCTTGCGGTGAGCGAGGCCGATCGCGCCGAGCTGCAGGCGCTGGCACCGGGGGCCCGCGTCGACGTGGTCGAGACGGGAGTCGACGTGGCCGCGTTCCAGCCCGAGGTGCCGAGGACGCGGAGCGACAACGTCGTGGTGTTCCTCGGATCGATGGACTGGCAGCCGAACGAGGACGGCGTGATCTGGTTCGCCGAAGCGGTCTGGCCGCTGGTCCGTGCGGCCGTTCCCGACGCCGTGTTCCGGGTGGTCGGCCGGCGCCCCTCGGCTCGCGTGCAGGAACTCCGCGGACCGGGGATCGAGGTCACCGGCGACGTGGTGTCGGTCGTGCCGCACCTGGCCGAGGCTGCCCTCACCGTGGTGCCGCTGCGTGCCGGGGGCGGCACCCGCCTGAAGATCTTCGAGGCGATGGCGGCCGGGGCCCCAGTCGTCTCGACCACGCTCGGCGCCGAGGGGCTGCCGGTCGTGCATGACCGGGACATCGTCATCGCTGATGGGGTGGCCGAGCTGGCGTCCGCGGTGACCGGCCTGCTGGGGAACCGGGACCGCCGGGAGCAGGTCGCCGAGGCGGCCCGTCGCACCGCGGCGAGCCACGACTGGTCGGCGATCGCGGCCCGGCTCGTGGATCAGCTTGCGGCGTGACGTGCGCCGCCCTTCCCGCCCACCCCGGCGATCCCCTATACTTGAGGCTGTCCGCGAGCCATTGGGGCTCCGCGGACGGACGCGCCGTCTCGATCGTCGGCGCCCCTGAGCGGAGCCAGCGCGCGGCGCGGCACGTGGCGGGGACGCCGAGACCGGGGACGGCCCAGACCACAGGACCGTCGTGAACACCATTCCCGCCCACCGGGGCAGCCGGAGCACGCCTGCTTCGGCTCCCCACGCGCCCAATGCGGCGCTCCTCATCGATTTCGACAACGTCACGCTGGGCATCCGCTCCGACCTGACCAAGGAGCTGCGCCACCTCCTCGACAGCGACATCATCAAGGGGAAGGTCTCGGTCCAGCGCGCCTACGCCGACTGGCGCCGCTACCCGCAGTACATCGTGCCGCTGTCGGAGTCGTCCATCGACCTGATCTTCGCGCCGGCGTTCGGCACCAACAAGAAGAACGCCACCGACATCCGCCTCGCCATCGACGCCACCGAGCTGGTCTTCACCCGGCCCGAGATCGGCACGTTCATCCTCCTCTCGGGGGACAGCGACTTCTCCTCGCTGGTGATCAAGCTCAAGGAGTACGGCAAGTACGTCATCGGCGTGGGGATCCGCGAGTCGGCGTCGGACATCCTGATCCAGAATTGCGACGAGTACTACTCGTACAGCGACCTGGCGGGCCTCACCAAGGAGACCGACGTCCCGTCCACGCAGCGCGATCCGTGGGAGCTGGTGGTCGAGTCGGTCGAGCAGATGGTGGCCAACCGCGACGTGATGCGCGCCGACCGGCTCAAGCAGGTGATGCAGCAGCTCGACCCGAACTTCGACGAGAAGAACGCCGGCTTCAACCGCTTCTCCAAGTTCGTGCAGGAAGCCGGGAGCCGTGGCCTGGTCAAGGTCGTGAAGCTCGAGAACGGCCAGTTCGA
>CALGOK010000060.1 GCA_937961295.1 uncultured Gemmatimonadota bacterium | reverse complement strand
CCGCGGCGACCCATTCAGGAAAAAAGGCCCCCCGCGCGGCGTGAACTCGCGTCGGGCCAGGACGATTATTCGCCTGACCACCGCCGCCAGCCAAGCCGCCGGACCACCCCGCGAGGGGTTTCGTCGCGCTCATGTCGGTCCACCGCGGTCGCGGTGAACACACCGCCGCGCCCCGCGGAGCTGCTCGCGACGGGCCATCTACCCGTTGGCTTACGCCCGCTGGTGCCTCTTTCCTGTTGGATCGCTCCTGGACAAAAACTCTGGGAACCGGCTGCCGTGCCGGCCCGCAAACTCGACGTCCAACGTCGATCTGCGTTCCGCGCGTCCTGCTTACTGTTCCACCTTCTTGGCGACACGAAACACCTCTTCGATCGTGGTCGTGCCGTTTAAGACTTTGCGAATGCCGTCGTTGTAAAGTGTTGTCATTCCCTGAGAAAGCGCCGCTCGGCGAATCTCCTGAGTGGATGCACCGGAGAACGCCTGCTCGCGAATCTTGTTGGTAATCAGCATCAGCTCGAAGATGCCAAGCCGCCCGCGATAGCCCCCCTTGCCGCAGTGCCCGCAGCCCTTGCCCTTCATGAAACGGGCATTGGCGGCCATCTCTGGCGTGATGCCGGCCGCTTCGAGTTGCGAGTCGGTGGGCGTGTGAGGCTGCTTGCATTTCGAGCAATTCACGCGCACTAGACGTTGTGCCAGCACCGCGATTACGCTGCTAGCGACCAGATAGCCCGGCACGCCCATATCGATCATTCTTGTAATAGCACCGGGCGCATCGTTCGTATGTAGTGTACTGAAAACTAAGTGTCCCGTCAGAGATGCCTGGATTCCCATCTGGGCTGTCTCGTTATCGCGCATCTCGCCCACCAGAATGACGTTGGGCGCTTGCCGCAGCATCGCCCGAATGATCATCGCGAAGTCCAGCCCGATATGGTGCTTTACTTCGACCTGATTGATACCGGCCAGGTAATACTCGGCGGGGTCTTCGGCCGTGATGATTTTCCGGTCGGGCCGGTTCAGCTCGTTCAGTGCCGCGTACAGTGTCGTGGTCTTTCCCGAGCCAGTGGGCCCGGTGACGAGGATGATCCCGTTAGGTCGCCGGATCAGGTTTTTGAATGTGCGAAAATCATTTTCCGATAAGCCTAATTGTCGTACGCCGACCCGGATGTTGTCTTTGTCGAGCAACCGCAGGACGGCGCTTTGGCCATGGTTGGTTGGCAGGACCGAGACCCGCAGGTCGAGCTGCTTCTCGCCGACGGTGACTTTGATCCGTCCATCCTGCGGTCGCCGACGTTCGGCGATGTCCATGTTGGCCAGAATCTTGATACGCGAAAGCAGAGCGCCCAACAGTCGCCGCGGGGGGCTGTCGCGTTCGACCAAGACGCCGTCGACCCGATAACGAATTCGCACGCGATCCTCGAACGGCTCGACGTGAATGTCCGAGGCCCGCATGTTGACCGCCTCAGAAATCATCAATTGCACGAGCCGCACGATCGGCGCGCTGGTCTCGTCGATGACCTCTTCGCCTCCCTCGGTTTCGTCCTCGGTTTCCGTGAAATCGATCGCCGTATCCGTAAATTCCTGGAGCATCGAGTCGGCACTCTGATCCTCCATTTGCCCGTAATGGCGGTTGATTGATTCGAGGATGTTTTCGCGCGGCGCCAGCGCGATGTCGACCTTTCGGTTCAGGATGAATCGCAGCTTTTCAAACGTGTCGAGGTCCAACGGGTCGCTGACGATCACCTTCAGCGCGCCGTCGTCTTCGGCCATCGGCAAGATCGCATTTTCGCGTGCCACCGACTCCGGCACCAATTCGACGACGGAGGGCGGAATGACAACTTCGTTCAAATCGACGAATTCCAAGCCGTGTTCTTGCGCGATCGCGCGCATGACTTCATCGCCCGTCGCATAGCCCAGGACTACGAGCTGATCGGGCACTTTCTTGCCCGAGGTTTTTCCGACGCGCTGGGCTTCGGCCAGTTGTTCGGCGCTTATCTTCCCCGGCCCGATGAGGATCTCGGCGAAATCGGATTTTTTCGCGGCCATCGGT
The DNA here is from genome assembly GCA_937961295.1 of uncultured Gemmatimonadota bacterium. Classification (GTDB taxonomy): domain Bacteria; phylum Gemmatimonadota; class Gemmatimonadetes; order Gemmatimonadales; family GWC2-71-9; genus Palsa-1233. The sequence continues at coordinate 49,135 of CALGOK010000060.1, read as the reverse complement.
GTTCCGTCGTCGTGCAGCTCGGTTCAAAGACGCGTGTTTTTCGGGCAGTGCGAAATCATCGCCTGCGGGCTGGGGTTTGACCAGCCCGTCGCGCGGTAAAGTCGGCTCTGCTCCGTGAGCTACCGTGCCGCCATGCCCAGGACATTGCGGCCCCGATTCGGCGGGCGCACGAATGTGCGCGGCACGACCACCAAGGGACCACCATCTGACGTGCAAGAAAAGCAGTAACTCGTTTCATATTTGAGACTAACGACGCCTGGTTCGGTTGTCAACCAAAACGCCGATTGCCGATGGGGGAGACAAACGGCGGCAATAATGGCCCCCGTTTTTCGCGAAGAAAACAGGTGGCCTGCACCGCGCGCTGATTCTGCGGCTGACACCAGTCGCGGGGGAAAGGGGCGACGCATTTTCGACGAAACCCCTCGCCGTACGGTTGCGATTTCGCGGCGCGGACAGCTATCTTGGAAAGTTGCGGCCGGTCGGGTCGCCACCGCGTCACGTGATTCAACGCAGCGCCGTAAGAGCCGTTCTCCCATGAAGTTGTTGTCGCGCGGCGATCTTTCCCGGCACCGTGCCCAATCCCGCAGTTGCTGCGCGCGGCGTGCGACGTTCCGGCATACAGGGCTCATGCTCGAGCCGCTTGAAGCGCGACTGGTGATGACGGCCGTGCCCGCTGATCCGCTCTTGTCCGGTGCTGACGACTTGTTGTCGGATGAAGGGCCCTGGGCTGCCCCGCAGAGCGAGGTTGGCGCGCCCAACGACGTCTTTGCCACGCCGCAAGCCGGCACCGCCTCGCCCGGTGGCTACACCCCCGACCAGATGCGAACGGCCTACGGCTACAACCAGATCTTCTTCGAAGGGGGTTCGATTGTTGGCGACGGCACGGGCCAGACGATCGCCATCGTCAATGCGCACCACACACCCACCGCCTTGTCCGACCTGACGGCATTTAGCAATCACTTCGGCATTCCCATGCCGCCGTCGTTCACGCAAGTGGATCAAAACGGTGGCACCAACTACACAACCACCAGCGGCGGATGGGCCCTGGAAACGGCGCTCGACATCCAATGGGCTCATGCTCTGGCGCCGGGTGCCGACATTCTGCTCGTTGAGGCCGACAGCGCGTCGTTTAACGATTTGGGCATTGCACTGGACTACGCGCGGAGCCAGACCAACGTGTCGATCGTTTCGATGAGTTGGGGCGGCCCTGAATTCCCCACGCAAACCTCGTTCGATGCCCATTTCGCGACGCCCGCGAACCACTCGAACGTCTCGTTCTTCGCCGCCGCGGGCAATTCCGGTGCCCCGGGACTTTATCCGGCCTACTCGCCCGATGTGATGGCGGTTGGCGGAACAACGCTCTCGCTTGACGCCCAGGGCAACATCCTCGGCGAGAGTTCATGGGGTTCGAGCGGCGGCGGCATCAGCCAGTACGAGTCGCAACCGGTCTGGCAGAACGGCTTCGTCACGCAGTCGGCCACGCAGCGGACCATGCCTGATGTTGCTTTCCTGGCCAATCCGAGTACCGGTGTGCCGGTCTATGACACCTTCAACAACTCGCCGTCCACACCTTGGACGAAGGTTGCAGGCACCAGCTTCGCGACGCCGTCGTGGGGCGCGCTGGTCGCGATCGCCAACCAGGGTCGCGAGCTGGCCGGGCTGCCGGAGCTCGACATTCCGGAGTTGATGACGGCGATCTACGACATGCCCGCGTCGAACTTCAACGACATTACGATTAGTGGCGGCGGACCGGCGAATCCGGCCGAGCCCGGCTACGACCTGGTCACCGGGCGCGGAACGCCCAAAGGGGAATTGATCGTCGAGTACCTGGTTGGCTTGGGTTCGATTTCCGGAACGGTCTTCGACGACGCCAACGGCAACGGCGTCCAGGACGGAGAACCTGGGCTGTCGGGTTGGACTGTGTACGCCGATCTCGACACCGATGGCACGTTCGATGCCTCGGCGTCCAACACCTTTAACTCGACCGACGTCCCGAAATCCATTTCCACCATATCCACGGCGACCTCCACCAATCTCGTTTCCGGTCTGACCGGACGCGTGATGGACGTCAACGTGACGGTCAATATCGACCACAACCGTCTGAGCGATCTCGTTTTGACGCTGGTCAGCCCGAGCGGCACGCACGTCAAGCTGGCCGACGGCGTCGGCGGCGCCGCCGACGACTTCATCAACACCAAGTTTGACGATTCGGCCCCGATCAGCATCAACGTTGGCACCGCGCCGTTCAGCGGAAGTTTTCATCCCGAAGAGATGCTGCTGGACTTCTTCGCGGAAAATCCTAACGGCACGTGGACGCTGGAAGTGCAAGACACGTTGTTCGGCACCAATGGCACGCTTAATTCGTGGTCACTGGAATTAACCACCGGCGATCCAAGCGCGGTATCGAGCTTTGACGGCTCGTACTACATCGATGCCTTGCCAGCCGGCACATACGATGTCCGCCAGGTGCTCCAAGCCCCCTTCTCGCAAACAGCGCCGGTCGGCGGGTTCTATACTGTGGGGCTTGCCTTTGCCGCCCACGTGGTCGATCGCGACTTTGGCAACCAGGCACCGGCCAGCGCCACGCCAACCGGTGTCGCGTTGCAGCCGACCAGCGACACGGGTGCATCGAATTCCGACCAGATCACCCGGCTCAACAACAGCAGTCCCGGCGAGGCCCTGCAATTCGAAGTCACCGGCACGATCGCCGGCGCTACCGTCACGCTATTCGCCGACGGCACGCCGATCGGCAGCACCACGGCCTCTGGCACGACCACGATCGTAACCACCGACGGCGCGACCACGCTGGCCGATGGATTGCGCACCATTACGGCCCGACAAACGGCTCCGGGCAATTCACAGTCGTCCGATTCTCCGGCACAGGTGATTCAGATCGACACCCAGGCACCCGTGGCCACGCTGGTCGCCGTGACGCCCGATCCTCGCACCACGCCCGTGCCGCAGATGACGATTCAGTTCAGCGAGTCGGTTACCGGCTTGGAGCTGGGCGATCTGTCGCTCACCGTCAACGCGGGAGCCAATTTGCTGACCGGCGCGCAAGCACCGACCAGCGGCGACGGTATTACCTGGACGATCGGCAACTTGACTTCGTTGACCACCGCGCCCGGCTTTTACGAACTGGTCATGTCGCCGACTGGCGCGCCGATCGTCGACGTCGCGGGCAACGTCAACTCGGACGTCGAGAGCACGTCGTTCACCGTGAACTCGCTGGTGCTTGGCCGGCGGCTGTTCTACAACGCTTCGGCCTTTGACGGGAACGACCCGGCGGCGAATTCAAGCGACGACGCCGCGATCGCGCCGGACAAGTCCGCGTATTTACCCGGCAGCGGCGCGGCCACGTTTGCCAACGTGTCGAGCTATTCGCGCGGCATCAACGGCATCATGATCGATATCAATACCGTGCCCGGTACGTTGTCAGCCAGCGATTTCGTATTCAAAGTCGGCAATAACAACTCGCCGAGCACTTGGGTAGCCGCCGCAGCTCCGAGCGCCATCGTCGTCCGCAGCGGTGCCGGTGTGAGCGGTTCTGATCGTGTCGAGATCACGTGGGCGAACAATGCCATTGAAAAACAATGGCTCGAAGTTCAAGTGCTGCCAACGGCGAACACGGGGTTGGGAACCTCCGACGTGTTCTTCTTTGGAAACGCCTTGGGCGATTCGGGTACCGGCAACTCCGCGACAGCAGCGCCGGTTAACGCCACCGACGAAATTGGTGCCCGCAACAATCCCCACACGTTTGCGAATCCAGCGGCAATCGACGACGTGTTCGACTACGATCGCGACACGTTCGTCAATGCGACCGACCAAGTGATCTCTCGTAACAACTCGACGAACTTCGCCACGCAACTCACGCTGATCGACCTCGGCGCGGGCGGCCCGTTTGCACCAGGAGGCGATGCGAGCGACGACGGCGACGAACCGAGTGGCGGTGAAGGAGGCACTGCGGCCCCGCTGGTTGTCACGGCCGACGAGCCGATCAAACCGTTGCGGTCGAACTCGGAGTCCTCCGACCGGACCGAACCGGCGCTCGTCCCTGAATTGCCGCCAGCCTACGCGCGCGTCAAGCCTCCATCCATCACGAAGTGGGCCGTGCAACGCCCGGCCGACGCTCGTGCGGCCGAATCACTCCGCCCGGCAACGAGGCATCCGGCCATCGGCGCGAGTGCGGGCAGACCGATCGGCGCACTTTCCGTGGCTGCGCTTCATGAAGCCGCTTATTTTATCGACGCGTTTGTAGTCGAGAATTCGGACGACTCGCCGCATTCGGTCGATGACGACCTGCTCGACGCGCTGATTGCCGGGCTGGATCGCGACTGGCGTCGATCTTAGTGACTGGCACCTTGCCCGCGATGCGTAAGCCGCGCCGTGAACATGGCGCCGCTTAGGGGACGCGCAAACGCTCGCTCTCCAGGCACTCCACCAGAAACGAGACCGCCGTTTCGGCCATGCGGTCGTAGTACTCGAAACCGTGGCCGCCACCCGTGGTTTCCAGGTCGCACGTGTGTGGAATTCCCAGCGCGGCCATCTTCATCCGCAAACGTTCCGCGCTGTCGTGCCACCGCGTGTCGGTCGGATCGCAACAAAACCAAACGTTGCGCGGCCAATTTAAGGGATGCACATGGAGGGTGGCGGTGTCCTGCCGCGCGGCCTCCTTGTCGGCATACATCGCGAACAACGTCTCGTCGCCCTCGTCCATTCGCAGATGGTAGTCGATCGCCGGTGAAATTCCGGCAACGACAGGAAACGTCTGAGGATGCTTGAACGCAATCCGCAGTGCCCCCTGCCCGCCCATGCTCGTTCCGAAAAGACCGATGGCCGGCGGTTGCACGTTCCACCGCCCGCCGATCCACTGAGTCACTTGATCGACGACATAGCGCTCGGCGGTCGACTCGGAGTCGAATTCCGGACACGGCCGATCGCTCCACCAACTTCGGCCCGTGCGGGGACAAACCACGCGCAGCCCGTGCCGTTCGAACTGGCGCTCGAAGGCAGGCTTGTCGACCAGCCGGTTCAGATGCACACCGTGAAGATAGATCGCCACGAAGCCGTGCTCGTGCGGCTGCGAAGGTTCGTAGACGTCGGCCGGATGGCCGTCAACGTCGGCGACGGTCCAGTTTCCTGAGGAAGGGGCCACGGGCGTGCTCGCGAGTCTTGCTGTTTGCGTCCGGAATCGGCTGTTATACCGCCGGACTTGCCATGGCGAAACGGGACGCACCGATCCACATCAATCCGCGAACCGAGTGCGCCTTGCGGCCAGGTCTCGTAGGGCAAGCCACGCGGCCGGTTGTGCATCGAGGTGCGTTTTCCGGTAAGGTGTGGCCACGGACCTCGGAGCCATTGAACCATGCCAGAGCGACCCAGTAGCGCACCGCTGGCCGGTAAACCGGTCGATTCCGGTCTTCCTCGCGCGAAGAAGTCAGTTTACGTCCTGGCGACGTTGGATACGAAGGGTCACGAAGCGGCCTACGTGCGAGACGTTTTGTCGGCCTGCGGCGTACCGGTCCGACTGGTCGATGTTGGCTGTCTCGGCGAACCGGCCGTTCCCGCGGATGTAGAGCGCGACGCGTTGTTTGCGGCCGGCGGACACGACGCCCGCGAGCTGCGCGACGCCCAAGACCGAGGACGTGCCGTCACCGCGGCGGCCGAGTCGGCCGCCGCCTTTATCTGCCAGGCGCACCAGAGGCAGCAACTGGCTGGCGTCTTGGCTATCGGTGGTTCGGCCGGCACAACCATCGGAACGGCGGCGATGCGTGCCCTGCCGATTGGAGTGCCGAAGGTCATGCTCAGCACGCTGGCTTCTGGCCAGGTGCGGCACTACGTCGGCGACAAGGATGTCGTGATGCTCAACAGCGTTGTCGACATTGCTGGACTGAATCGCGTCACGCGCACGGTTCTGCGCGAGGCGGCGCTGGCGATGGCCGGGATGACGCACTTCCACGAGACAGGCGGCTCGATCGCCGATCCGCACGATGCAGAGTCGCGCCCGACGATCGCGGCTACGATGTTCGGCGTGACGACCCCCTGTATCGAAGCGGCCCGCGAGGAACTGGAGTCACGCGGTTACGAGGTGCTCGTGTTTCATGCCACGGGCAACGGCGGCCAGGCGATGGAGTCGCTCATCGACGACGGTCTGATTGCCGGTGTGTTGGACATGACGACGACCGAGATTGCGGACGAGCTGGTCGGTGGGGTTTTGTCGGCCGGGCCGCAGCGGCTAACTGCGGCTGCGCGGCGGGGCGTGCCGCAAGTTGTTTCGTTGGGTGCCACGGATATGGTCAACTTCCACGCGCCCGATACCGTTGCGAATCGCTTCGCCGGGCGGACGTTCTACCAGCACAATCCCAACGTTACCCTGATGCGCACCACGGCCGCGGAGTGTGCCGCGATTGGGCGTGACATCGGCACGAAGCTCGCCCAATCGATTGGGCCGGTTACGGTACTTGCGCCGATGCGCGGCGTTTCGGCGATCGATCGCGAGGGGCAGCCATTCGACGATCCGGCCGCCCGAGCAGCCCTGGTCGAAGCCCTGTGCGAAGCGGGTCCGTCGTTGGATGTTCGCCGAATGGACCTGCACCTCAACGACCCGACGTTTGCACAGGCGGCTGTGTCGCGATTGCTTGAGATGATCGAGGCGCGGAACGCCGAGCGCGCCTAGCCGCACGGCGAAACGACCAATCACCCATCGCCAGTCGTCCCTCACGGCCGGCAGTTTGCCGGGCCGTGGCACGGACGGCTGCGGAGGGCTACAATTCGGGGCGCGTGTGGCTTTCGCGTCGTGTTGTCCGGTCGCCCCAACCCAACTGCCCGCAGACGGAGAAGCACATCATGGCTCAAGAAATCTCTCGCGTACGTCGCGCGGTCGCGCGCACCAGGTTGCTTGCGGTGCTGTTGGCGCTATTGTTAATCGCGGTGCCCGCGGTCGGCCTTGCCGCCAGTCCCTTGCAGGTCATCCCGGACGACGCGCTCGGTGTTGCCGTGTTGAACAGCCTTTCGGATACCAGCGCACGGGTACACAAGCTGACCGAAAAGATGCAGCTTCCCGTACCAGAGCTCTTGCAGTTGGCTCAACTCTATACCGGTATTCAAGAGGGCGTCGACCTCGACGGGACCATCGCCGCGGCGATGTTTCCGGCTGACGAGAGCGCATCGTGGATGGACCGGATTGCCTATTTCGTGCCGGTAACGGACTACAACGCATTTGTCGCGCAGTTGCAGGCCGACGACCCGGACGCCGAGATTTGCGAAATCACCCTGATGGGCCAATCGTTTCTGGCAAGCGAGAAAGACGAGTTTGCCGTGATTGGGTCGGCCGACTCGAAGGCGCTGCTCGAAAAAATCCAGCGATCCGAGAAGAACGTCGCGACCCTGCTGGCGCCGATGCAGTCGTGGCTCGACAATCAGCAGTTGGCCATTGCGCTGACGCCGACCGGCAAGGAGCTTGTGGTCACGGCGGCGGCCGGATTCTTCGGGACGGCAATGGAAGCCGCCCAACAGGCGGGTGCGCAGGGCGACGATAGCGAGGAGGCCAAGCGCGCGGCCGAAGCAGTCGAGTCGGCCAGCGAGATGATGCGGATCCTCGGAGATGTGCTTTCGGTCGCCAACCAACAGATCTCGCAGGTCGGCATTGGCATCCGGATTGACGACACAACCGCCTTTCACCTCTCGACCCGCATGCTGTTCAAAGAGTCGGGCGGATTGTCCAGTTGGGCCGCGGAGGTAGATCCGCCCAAGAGCGGACTACTGGCCGGTCTGCCCAAGGGCGATTTCACGCTGGCGTACGGCGGCGCCGCCGTGCAGTTCAACAAGGCGTTTGCCGAATTGTTCAATCGCTTGACGCAGACGGGCATGATGGCCCTGGGCTTGGGGGGCGCCGATCAACAGAAGTTTGCCGAGGTCATGGCCAAGCACCGCGAGAACCAGGTGGCCACGGCTACCGTGATGGGGAGAATGCGGCCGGGCGATTCGCTCTATTCGACGATGATTCAAATCGAGCACGTTAAGGACGCCCAGCTACAAATGAAGTTGTCGCGCGAGCTGTATGAAGTGTTTGCCGCGGCGAAAGTGCCGGGCGCGGATTCGGCCGAGCCGGTGTATGCCCTGCGAGACGTTACGGTCGACGACCTGAAAACGATCGAGATCACGATGGACATGGGCGCGATGATCGCCGCCGGCACAAAGCAATCGGAAGCGAACGAGGCGGCCCGCGGCTTTTTGGACAGCTTCATGGGCAACGAGGGTGTCATCAAGGCCTATGCAACCGTCGCCGACGATCATACGCTTGTGCTGGCATACTCGAAGGAGCAAATTCGTCGCGCTGTTGACCATATACGATCGGGCAAGCCTGGTTTGGAGACCGACGAGTCGGTCGGCCGAACCGACAAGTTACTGCCTGAAGGCGCGCAATGGGCCTTCTACCTGAATCCGCAAGGCATCGTCGACATGATCGGACGGATCATGAAGCAGATGCCGTTGGATCTCGACTTCGAGATTCCGCCATTCCCCGAAAGCGATCCGATTGGCGCGGCCGCCAAGGTTTCGGCCGAAGGGTTGGACGCGGAATTGGTTCTGCCGGAAAGCGTCGTGGCCGGAATCGGACAGTACATCGGTGTCGTGCAACAAATGATGATGCAAGGCGGTGCACCCCTGCCCTAGTGTGCCACGCGCAACGGCGCCGATCGAGGGCGCGACGAACCGGCCCGGGTCAGATCGATTCGGTGCCGCGATGGCGCACGATTTCGCCCTCGACCATGTAGATCACATCTTCGGCAATGTTCGTGGACATGTCCGCGATGCGCTCCAGATGCCGTGCCACCGAAGCGATGCGAATCAGGTAGTCGGTGCGCTCCGGGTGGGTTGCGATCTGGCGTTCGATCTCTTTCTCGATCGCAGCACGCATTTCGTCCACTTCATCGTCCGAATCGCGCACCTTTTGAGCCAGCGCGGCGTCAGAATTCACCAGCGCGTCGAGGCTCTTTTTGACCATCGACTGGGCCCGATTGGCCATTCCACGAAAGTCAACTGGCAGGTCGTAGTATTCGTACTGCGACAAGAAGGCTGCCCGTTTGGCGATGTTTTTGGCCAAATCGCCGATGCGTTCCAGGTCGTTGTTGATCTTGAGCACCGCAACCACGAACCGCAGATCGGCCGCGACGGGCTGGTAGAGCGCAAGAATCTTGAGCACCTCTTCCTCGACGTCGACTTCCATGCGGTCGATTTCTTCGTCCGACTCGATCACCGTGTTCGCCAGGTTCAAATCGCGATTGATCAGGGCAGAAATCGCCTTGGCAATGGCCTCTTCGACCAGAGAGCCCACGAAGAGAAACTTCTGTTTCAGGGCGTCGATTTGTCGCGGAAGTTGTTTGGCCATGGTCGGCCTTCTTTTCGAGTCACCGCGCCGCTGCGCTAACCGACTCCGCCAACACGATGGCGGTCGTTCGAGCCGGCGGAGCACGCATGGCGATCAGCAGGATTCGTACTTTCCTCAGAATCAACAGTGTCTATCAATCCTGGCCGTCTGTCCAGATCGTGCCCGTCGAATCAATGGCTTTGCCCGCCAACACGATGGCGGTTGTTCAAGCCGGCGGAGCACACATGGCGAATCGTGCGCTGGGTGTAGTGGGACGTGGCGTGATTGCGCGGGGAGTTCCCGCGCTTCGTGGGCCCGAGATCGTACGGCGACTAGCCGGATCGGAGTCACGCAGGGCTGCACCGTGGCTGGCGATTCTCCAGAAAAACTTCGACTGTGCCGTCGCAAACTACCCGGTCTCTGCCGCGCGGCGGAAACGTGGTAGAATAGATTGTCGGTCAAACGAAGTTTGCATCCGTGGTTTTGGGGGGCACTCTCTATGCGAAGGGCTGCGACCAATCCGAACCGGTTGGATGGACGAAGTAACTCGGTGACCAACGGCCTTCCGTCGAAGAGCCGCAAACAACGTAAGCGACGCGCCAGCAAGCGGCGCCGTGCTTTGCTTCGCCAGGTCGACGCGGAATAGTCGCGCTCGTTCTCGGTGCGTTTTCAAGCAGGTTTGCCTGAAGCCCATGCCTTGCACGGCCGGCTCGCGGTGTTTCCGTGGTCTGCCGGAGGCCCATTTGCGCGCCAGGCGGCGAGCGCAAGTTGAGTGGATCGTGGCAGCTTGCATGCCGCTTCCGGCGCGCGTAGACTCATTTTCAGAGCACGCGGGAGTAGCTCAGTTGGTAGAGCATCAGCTTCCCAAGCTGAGGGTCGCGGGTTCGAGCCCCGTCGCCCGCTTCACGTACACGGTTGAAGGGCGCTCACTTCGGAATGTGGGCGCCCTTCGGCGTTCCGGGCCGTGGCTGGTACCTGGAGGCGTCCTGTGAACTTGAGCTCACGCTTGAGGCCGACGCCTCCGGACGACCGCCATGCTCACCAATCCCGTCGCGAGGAGTGCCATCGTTGCGGGCTCGGGAACCGTGGCCGAAGGAGTCGACGCATCGACGGCGAACGCGAGAGGTGTTCCCGTATCCTTCGTGACGAACCAGGTCTGACCCTGATTAAGTGTGTAGAGGTAACCGGATGCTCCAGCGTCTGACTGCCATGCCCACCGGAAGGCCTGGGACTGTGAACCTGGAGACGAGGTGCTGAGGAGGATCCAGTACGTGCTTGCGACGGTTAACCCTGGGGTGAGGGCGGACACCAGCTGCAACACCCCGGCTGTTCCCGTCAAGCCGGTCCAAGACTCGAGCGTCGTCGCGACGGAGGGACCCACCCCGACCAGAAGGGAGACGTCAAACGCGATACCCGCACCCCCATCGATTGGGGCAAGAATCGGGATGCTCACGGAGTAAAGGCTTCCGCCCGCCGGTCCAGTGTAGAAGAAAGGATTTGCGATCCACTGGCCATTCGTGATGAACAGTCCATTCGTGGTGGAATACGTCCCCCCAGGGCCGAACGAGTTGTGGACCGGCGTTTGGGCTCCAGCGACACCGATCGCTGCGCACGACAAGACCAAGCCGAGGGTCGAAAGGAGTTGGATGCGCATCGTTGAACCCTGTGCTGGAGTGGACATCCTGGTGCATTGAGGGCTACAACCCCATCTACCCGCCGGCTGCGGATCCGTCAAGCTGAGCGAGGGTGCAACACCTGTCGGGGCTGCGCGACACTAGTGTGGTGTACCGCCTGCAAGGGGATGCAACTCGCCGCAGAACTGACGAAGAACTCACTCCTGAGTCCTAACGCCCCACCGGTCGCTATGACCGGCGGGGCGTCTTCGTGTCCGACATTCGAATTGGACCCGGGGTTGTTGACCCGCGCCGGTTGCTCGTCCGCGCGTTCGGAACCGCCCCACCGGTAGGCACGGGACGATGGCAACCGGCTCCGGGGTCATCACCCCAGGGGCCGAGGGAGACTCATGACCCCCGCCGACGACGACCGGACCACGCCGTTGCCATTGTCCCTCGGCTCCCCCGGGAGCGTCGAAGGTGAGGACGAGCAACGGCGAGTCCGGTCGTCGGTGAGCGGGCTGGAACTCCTGCGGGCTGGCAGCAGGCGGTCTCGCTGCGATCGGGGGTTAGGGGCCGTGGTCAGGGGTGAGCGAGCGAGGAGGTCCCGCCGCCCGGGCTTCGCCTGGGGGCGGGATCCGACGGGGTTCTACTTGAAGTGACCACCCCTAAGCCTTGTTATGAAGCAGATTTAGCGGCATATTAGCCGCGTGAATCCGCGAGCCGAAGGATGATCAGGGTCACCGGGGTTGAGCCCGGTTCGATCGGGGCCGAACTCGGCCTGGAGCCGGGCGTCGAGCTGATGACGGTCGGCGGCCGGGAGCTCGAGGACTTCCTCGACTGGGAGTACCTCACCGCCGACGAGCAGTTCACCCTCGTCTACCGCAAGCCGGCCACCGGCGAGGAGTTCGAGGTCGAGGTCGAGCGGCCGGTCGAGGAGCACCTCGGCGTGGCGGTCGAGCCGCCTCGGATCCGGCGCTGCGCCAATCGCTGCGACTTCTGCTTCGTCGACGGCAACCCCGAAGGGGTCCGCCAGGTCCTCTACATCCGTGACGACGACTACCGGCTCTCGTTCCGGTACGGCAACTTCGCCACGCTCACCAACCTCAAGCAGCACGACACCGACCGGATCATCGAGTACCGGCTGTCGCCGCTGTACGTGTCGGTCCACGCCACCGACCCGGTGATCCGCCGCTGGGTGCTCCGCAACCCGCAGGCGCCCGAGGTCATCCCCCAGCTGCGTCACTTCGCCGACCACGGGCTCGAGTTCCACACCCAGATCGTGATGGCCCCCGGGGTCAACGACGGTGACGTGCTCCGCCAGTCGCTCGATGACCTCTGGCACTTCGGCCCCGAGATCCTCTCGGTGTCGGTGGTGCCCGTGGGCCTCACCGAGTTCAGCAAGCACTCGCTGGTGCGCGAACCCGATGACGTGGAGTGCCGCCGCGCAGTGGAGATCGTCGAGGCCGCCAGCGCCCGCGCCCGGTGCGAGCGGGGCACCGCCTGGGCGTTCGGCGCCGACGAGCTGTACGTGCGCGCCAACCTCGAGCTCCCGCACGCCGACAACTACGACGGCTTCGACCAGGTGGAGAACGGCGTGGGGAGCGTGCGCTGGCTGCAGCAGCAGGTGCGCGACGGCGCCGCGGGACTCGCCGGCTGGCAGGGCCGCCGCATCGCGGTGATCACCGGCACCTCGATGGCCGCGTTGATGCCGATGGTCCTCGAACCGCTGGCGGCCGCCACCGGCGCCCGGTTCGACCTGCTGCCGGTGGAGAACGACCTCTTCGGCCCTCGCGTCACCACAGCCGGCCTGTTGCCGGGCTCCGCCATCCGCGAGGCGCTGGCCAACGCCGGCGATGCCGACCTGGCACTTCTCCCGGGCGAGTGCGTCAACGACGATGGCCTGTTCATCGACTCGATGCCGTTCGCCGAGGTCGCCGCCGCGGCCGCACTGCCGCTTCGCCTCTCCAAGACGTTCGTTGACGCCCTGACCGAGCCACTCGCCGCATGAGCAAGCCCACCGTCGCCCTCGTGGGCCGACCCAATACCGGCAAGAGCACGCTGTTCAACCGCCTGATCGGCGGTCGCGACGCGATCGTTTCCGACAAGGCCGGCACCACCCGCGACCGCCACTTCGGCGACGCCACCTGGAACGGCCGCGACTTCTGGCTGGTCGACACCGGCGGCCTGGTTCCCGACTCGCAGGAGACGATGGACAAGGCGATCCGCGCCCAGGTGGAGCGCGCCGTCGCCGAGGCCGACCTGGTGATCCTGCTGGTGGACGGCCGCGACGGGCTCAACCCGATCGACGCCGACATCGCCCAGCGCCTTCGTCAGTCGAATCGCGAGGTGATGCTGGCGGTCAACAAGCTCGACGAGCTGCGCGAGCAGGACGCCCGGCACGCGTTCCACGAACTGGGACTGGGCGAACCGTGGCCGGTGAGCGCGTCGTCGGGGAAGGGCACCGGCGACCTGCTCGACGAGGTGGTGCGCCTCCTGCCGGAGAAGGCCACCGACGAGGAACAGGACGCCATCCACGTGGCCGTGGTGGGCCGCCCCAATGCCGGCAAGTCGTCGCTGGTGAACCGCCTCCTCGGCGAGGAGCGCCACGTGGTCACCCCGATCGCCGGCACCACCCGTGACGCCATCGACTCGGCCTTCAACTACCACGGCCGCCGAATGGTGTTTGTCGACACCGCAGGGCTCCGCCGCAAGGCCAAGGTGGCCGAGGACCTCGAGTTCTACTCCGCGATCCGCACCGAGCGCGCGGTGGAACGGAGCGACGTGTGCGTGCTGGTGGTCGATGCCGAGCGCGGCATGCACAACCAGGACCTCCGCATCGCCACCGCGGCCTGGGAGCACGGCGCCGGGCTGATCGTGGTGGTCAACAAGTGGGACCTGAGCGAGGAGAAGGACGCCAACACCGCCAAGCGCGGCGAGGAGATGCTGATCAAGAAGGCGCCGTTCCTCGAGCACGTGCCGTTCATCTACGGCTCGGCGCTCACCGGCCAGCGGATCCGCAAGGTGCTCGACCTGATCCTCGAGGTGGCCGAGGCGCGCGACCGGCGGGTGGCCACGGCGGAGGTGAACGAGGTGCTCCAGGCGCTGCTCGACCGCAACGCGCCGCCGCAGAAGGAGGGCGAGGCGGTCAAGCTGCTGTACGCGTCGCAGATCCGCACCCGGCCACCGACGTTTGCGATCGTCACCAACCGCCCCGAGGCCGTGCCCGAGGCGTACCAGCGCTACCTGGTCAAGGGATTCCGGAAGGCGTGGGGCTTCACCGGCGCACCGGTGCGGCTCAAGCTCAACCGCCGGGGATCGCGCAAGTGAACGTGAGCATCGCCCTCGCGATCGTCGCGTCGTACCTCCTCGGTGCGATCCCGACGTCGTTCTGGGTGGTGCGCGCCGTCAAGGGTGTCGACCTGCGCACGCTGGGAAGCGGCAACCTGGGTGCGACCAACCTCTACCGGGTGATGGGGTGGAAGTACGCGATCCCGGTGGGAGTGTTCGACACGCTCAAGGGGGCGATCCCCGTGTGGATCTTCGCCCCGATGACCGGCCTCGGTGAGCTCGCTGCGGCGCTGCTCGGCGTGACGGCGGTGCTGGGGCACGTGTTCTCAGTGTTCGTGGGCTTCAAGGGCGGCAAGGGTGTCGCGACCGGTGGCGGCGTGATCCTCGGCCTCGCGCCGTGGGCGTTCCTGGTGTCGCTGGTGCTCTGGGCGGTCGTTGTGCGGTTCACCGGCTATGTGTCGCTCGGCTCGGTGGCCTCGGCGCTGTCGCTGCCGGCGGCGATCCTGGTCCTCCATCCGGAACGCAGCATCGAGCTGGTGGCCGTGGTCGCCGTGCTGGCGCTGCTGGTGGTCTGGCTCCACCGCGCCAACATCCGCCGCCTGCTGAGCGGCACCGAGAACCGGTTCGGTCGCCGGGCGGCGCCGGACGGGGAGGCGCCAAGATGACGCGCGTCGCGGTGATCGGCGCCGGTGCCTGGGGCACCGCGCTCGCCAACCTGCTGGCGGGGCAGGGGGTCGCCACCACCATCTGGGCCTACGAGCCCGAAGTGGTGGAGTCGATCAACCAGCGGCACGAGAACGAGCTCTATTTCGCCGGCAACCGGCTCGACCCGCGGCTCACCGCCAGCGGCGAGCTCGCCGCGGTGATCGGCGGCGCCGACCTGCTCTGCGCCGTCACGCCGAGTCACGTGACGCGACGGGTGCTCGAGCAGGCATCGCCGCACGTGAACCAGGGAACGCTGCTGGTCTGCGCCAGCAAGGGAATCGAGACCGACACCCTCGACCTGATGCACCAGGTGGCCGAGGAGACGGTGCCGCAGGCGACGTTCGTGGCGCTGTCGGGGCCGTCGTTCGCGCAGGAGGTGTTTGAGGGCCAGCCGACTGCGGTGGTGGCAGCGGCCGACGACGATGACGCCGCGCGCCGCGCGCAGCAGGTGTTCTCGTCGCCGAAGTTCCGGGTGTACACCCAGCACGACGTGGTGGGCGTGGAACTCGCCGGCTCGCTCAAGAACGTCATGGCGATCGCCGCCGGCGTGCTTGAGGGACTCGGCATGGGCCACAACCCGCGCGCGGCACTGCTCACCCGCGGGCTGGCCGAGATCGGTCGGCTCGGCGAGGCGATGGGCGCCGACCCGCTCACCTTCGCGGGGCTCGCCGGGATGGGTGACCTGATCCTGACCTGCACCGGCGGCCTGTCGCGCAACCGCAAGCTCGGCATCGACCTCGGCAGGGGGAAGACGCTCGACGAGCATCGCGCCGGCGTGCGCACCGTGGCTGAGGGCGTCAACACGGCGCTGGGCGCGTCGCGGCTCGCCGCGCGCCACGGCGTGGAGATGCCGATCACCGACCAGGTCAAGGCCGTGCTGTTCGACCACGTCGCGCCCAGGGACAGCATCCGGACGCTCATGGAACGCACCCTCAAGGCGGAGTCGTGGGGATGACACTGCCCAATCCGGTCCAGCAATTCTTCTCGATCGGCGAGGTCTGCCAGCTCACCGACCTCAAGCCGCACGTGCTGCGGTACTGGGAGAGCCAGTTCCGCTTCCTCAACCCGGCCAAGAACCGTTCCGGCAACCGCGTCTACAAGGCGCGCGAGGTCGAGCTGATCATGCTGGTCAAGCACCTGCTCTACACCGAGAAGTACACCATCGAGGGCGCCCGCCAGCGGCTCGACCACTACCGCCGCACCGGCGAACTCCGGCAGCAGGCCACCGCTGCCGCCCGCGAGGAGACCGTGCGCGAGATCGCCCGCGACCTGGCCGACATCCTGGCAGTGCTGGAGGGGAAGAAGCCGGCGATCCAGAAGCCACAAAGTGGTGAAGGGTGAAGAGTGAAGGGTGAAGGGGAGCCCGTGCGGGGAGCCTCCCGAGGCGCGGCAATTCCGGAAGGCAGTCCCCTTCACCCTTCACCCATCACCCTTCACGCAGTACCGCCCATGACCCCGCTAGCTTTCGGCCCATGAAGATCCTGGTCACCAACGACGACGGCATCCTGTCTCCCGGGCTGCAGGTGCTCGCCGGCGCCTGCCGCGACGTCGGCGACGTCACCGTGGTCGCCCCGGACCGCGAGCAGAGCGCCCAGAGCCATGCGCTCACCATGACCCGGCCGCTCCGGCCGGTACGGCGGCCCGACGGCTCCTGGCAGGTGGACGGCACGCCCACCGACTGCGTGCTGCTGGCCATCGAGGCACCGCTGGTCGACCACAAGCCCGACTTCGTGTTCAGCGGGATCAACCACGGCCCCAACATGGGCGAGGATGTCCTCTACAGCGGCACCGTCTCCGCCGCGATGGAAGCGGTGGTCCTCGGCATCCCCGGCGTGGCGTTCTCGTTCGCCGGGCGCCGCGACGACCTGATCCCCTCCCATGCCGAGCTGGTGACGTCGCTGGTCCGACGGATCGTGAACCTCGACGACATCCCGCCCAACACCCTCCTCAACATCAACCTCCCGGGGATCCCGGCCGACGAGGTGAAGGGGGTGCGGGTGGTACGGATGGGATCGCGGTTCTTCCAGAACTCGATGACCAAGCACCAGGACCCGTGGGGTCGTGACGTGTACTGGATCGGCGGCGGCACCATCACCTGGACCGGCGAGCAGGACACCGACCATGCGGTGGTGCGCGAGGGCTACGTGGCGATCACGCCGCTGCACCTCGACCTCACGGCGCATGCGCAGCTCGACACGGTTCGCGGCTGGGCACTGGCGCTCGAGGACGGATGAGCGACGGCTATGCCGGGTACCGCAGCGCCCTGGTGGAGGCCCTGCAGCAGAAGGGGATCCACGACATGGCGGTCCTCCGGGCGATCGCCACGGTATCGCGGCACCGGTTCGTCCCCGAGCACCTGATCGCCCGCGCCTACGACGACACCGCCCTCCCGATCGGGCAGGGGCAGACCATCTCGCAGCCGTACGTGCAGGCACGCTCCTGCGAACTGCTGGAGCTGACCGGGCGGGAGCGCGTGCTCGAGATCGGCACCGGCAGCGGATACCAGACGGGACTCCTCTGCATGCTGGCCGAGTCGGTCTTCTCGATCGAGCGGCTTCCGGACCTGGCCCGGCGGGCGCGCGAAGCGCTCCGCGAGACCGGCTTCGACAACGTCACCGTGATCCACGGCGACGGCACCATGGGCTGGAAGCCCAACGCCCCCTACCACGCCATCGTGGTGGCCGCCGGTTCACCGGGTGTCCCCCAGCCGCTGGTCGACCAGCTCACCCCCGGGGGTCGGCTGGTGATCCCTATCGGGCCGCGCGATGCGCAGGTCCTCACCCTGGTTCGTCGCCACCCCGACGGGCCGGGGCACGACGAGTCCCCCATCAGCGACGTCCGCTTTGTCCCCCTCCTCGGCCAGTTCGGCTGGGCACCTCCGGAAGCCTGAATGGACCTCATCCGCACCTTCATCGACTTCTTCCTGCACCTCGACCAGCACCTCGCCGAGATCATCCGCGAGTACGGGACGTGGACCTACGCGATCCTCTTCCTGATCGTGTTCGCGGAGACCGGGCTGGTGATCATGCCGCTCCTGCCGGGCGACTCGCTCCTGTTCGCCGCGGGGACGTTCGCGGCGCTGGGCGACCTCGACCCCTGGCTCCTCTCGGGGCTGCTGATCGCGGCCGCGATCCTGGGCGACACGGTCAACTACTGGATCGGCAACAAGGTCGGCCCCCGGGCGTTCTCGGGGGAGATCCGCTTCCTCAAGCAGGAGTACCTCGACAAGACCCGGGCGTTCTACGCCCGGCACGGGGGGAAGACGATCATCCTGGCGCGGTTCGTCCCGATCGTCCGGACCTTCGCCCCGTTCGTGGCCGGGGTGGGGGAGATGCACTACCCCCGGTTCCTCGCCTACAACGTGGTCGGGGCGTTTGCCTGGGTGCTCATCTTCGTCTGGGCGGGATTCTGGTTCGGCAACATCCCGGCGGTGAAGGAACGCTTCACCCTGGTGATCCTGGCGATCATCGCGGTAAGCGTGCTGCCGATCGCGATCGAGATGTTCAAGGGGTGGCGGAGCCGCCGGGCCAGCAGGACTTGAGGTCGTTCTCAATCACGGTCATCTAATGGCATATCAAAGAGTTGCCTTCGTGACATGAAGTGACGCATGAGGTACACCGTGGGCCATTCTCAATCGCCGAATCGCCCCAGGACTGGGGTGATCGCCGCCGGCAGCCTCCTCGTCCTGTTCTTGGTCGGCTGCGAGACCGAGCCGGTAGAGCCGCCTCCCCCGCCCCCGGCCGAGTTTGCCGTCGCGCCGTCCACTGCCGGCCACCTGATGCGCATGGAGGGGCGGCTCACCTGCCTCCCCTGTGGTGAGGGGCCCGATGCGATCGGCGGGGTCGACACCCCGGAGGGCCAGGCAGCCGCGGTCGTCGCCGAGCTTGGCGGCGGCGACCGCCCGATCCCGGTACTGGTCCGGATGCGGGGCGACACGGTCGAGGTGGTCCGCCACGCCGAGCCCGAGGGAGGCGGCTGCGACGACCTCCTCCCGGCAGGCGACCTGGTTGCCCGCGGCAACGAGCCGTTCTGGAGCGTATCGATCGACGGCGATTCGGCCGTGGTGCGCACCCCGGATCTCCCGGCCGGTGCGGGGTACCATGCCCGTTCCTGGCAGTCGGGCGCCGAGGGTGCCTGGCGCTTCACCGCGTCGGCCGGGGCCGACACCCTCCGGCTCTGGCTCGATGCGGACCGGTGCCGCGACGGGATGTCCGGCGCGTGGTTCCCATACCGGGCCACGGTCGAGTGGCGACGGGAGCGGCTCACCGGTTGCGCATTGGAGGGTGAACGCGCCCTGGTCCGACCCTGATCCCGTGTAGATTCACGCGACCGGTACGGCAGCACCCACCTGATGGACCGAGGTACCCATGCGCCTTCCCCCTGGCCGCCTGGTTGCCGCCCCACCCCGAGGCGACATCGCCGAGGCGGGCGAGTGATCACCATCCGCCGCCTCACTTCCGACGACGCCGGTCAGCTCGAGCGCGTCGCCGACGGAGTCTTCGACCAGCCCCTCGACGCCGCCCTCACTGCCGAATTCCTCGCCGATCCGCGCCACCACCTGGTCGCGGCCATCGAGGATGGCATGGTGATCGGGATGGCCACCGGCTTCCACTACATGCACCCGGACAAGCCGGCAGAACTCTTCATCAACGAGGTCGGAGTGGCGGCGAGCCATCGCCGGCGAGGGATTGCCCGCGGCCTGGTGGGCGCGCTGCTCGAGCACGGCAGGGCACTGGGTTGCCGGGAGGCCTGGGTCCTGACCGAACCCGCCAATGCTGCTGCACGCGATCTCTACGCCGGGCTCGACCGGGGATCCGTTTCCGCGGCCCTGATGTTCAGCTATTCCCTGGCCCCCATCGACTCCAGATGACGGAACACCCTCGATGCCCGTGATCGCACGTCCCGCTGATTCCGACTACCCGATCTACTACCAGACCTACACCCGGCTCGTCCCGGATGGCGACATCCTCGCAACCCTCGCCGGCCAGCACGCCGCGACGCTGCGCCTGCTCGAGGGGGCCACCGGGGAACGGGAGCGCTTCCGCTACGCCGAGGGGAAGTGGAGCGTCCGCGAGTCGATCGGGCACTGCATCGACACGGAGCGGCTGTTCGCCTTCCGCGCGCTCTGGATGGCGCGCGGCGCGGCAGGCGCGCAGCCCGGGATGGAGCAGGACGACTGGGTGGCCGCATCGAATGCGGGCGAGCGCCCGCTCGCCGACCTCGCGGCGGAGTGGGCCGCGTTGCGCGCCGATGTGGTGACGATGTTCCGGTCGCTCGACGCCACCGGACTGGCGCGCACCGGGACCGCCTCGGGTGGCACGTTCACGGCGGGCAGCTTCGCGTGGATCATCGCGGGGCATGAGCTGCATCACCGGCGACTCCTCGCCGAGCGCTACGGCCTGGGCGGCTGAGCAGCGGCCGCGGCCGTTCCGGTCTCAGGAGCCGCCCGGAAGGAGGAAGCGGTACGCGCGAGTGGGATCGTTGAGCGAGGCGGTCACCACGAACAGCCGATGCGTTCCCACGATGACCGCCGCTCCGCGGCAGCCGGCCGAACTGCACACCGGCGCTGATCCAACGGGCATCATCTCGCCGAGCACTGCCAGGGTCGCGAGATCGTGGACGACGATCGTGGGGTGCCCGGACAGGCCGGCGACGCCCACGTACACCACCGGCCGGCGAGGATCGAGCGCCACGCCGAACACCGGCCGATCGGTGGTGGTCAGCCGCTTCACGAGGCCGGTTGCAGTCTCGATCAGGATGACGGTGCCCATGGGCGCCCCAAACGCGGGACCACCCACCACCGCCATGGTGCGTCCGTCCGTGCTCCAATCGATGCCTTGCACGGAGCGCAGCGGGACGTTGAACGCCCGGTCACCACTTGGAGCGCGGTATACCGGCACGCCGGGCTCGGTGACAGCGACCTGATCCATGACCACCGCAACCAGGTCGCCGGCGGGTGAGAGGCGGAACGCGGTCGTGCCGCTGCCGGGAGTCGCACGAACCGTGAATGGATCGCTGGTCGCCACTCGGCCCCAGTGCTCCAGCCGGTCGGGGAACGAGAGGAGCCAGGACTCCCCGTTGAGTCGAGCCACCACCCCCCTCGCCGCTCCCAGTTCCGGGTGCTCCGCCAGTTTCGTCGGGACGGCGGAGAGCCGCCAGGACTCGGGGTTCCGGCCCGGCGGCCGCAACAATACCACATCGGGGTCCGGCGTCATCCCGGGGCCGTGCTGCAGCGCGAAGTCGAGCGCGTTCCCGATGGTCGTCGTCACCTCGAACTCCTCGAGGTCGATCACGACGAAGGCCCTCGCAGTGGTCCCGCCCATGATCCCGGCGTGGGAACCCACGGCGCGCTGCGCGATCGCATGCGGGAATCGCTGGGGGTACTCCCATCGGTCGAGGTAGCCCGACACCGTCAGCTGGTCGAGCAGCACCAGCGAGTCTCCGAGCACCAGCACGGGGGCATACACCCCACCCGCCGTGACCGGGACGCGCAGCGTGAAGGTGGTGTCATTCGCCCGGGTGAGCGGGAAGCTCGCCGCGCCCAGGCGAAGTTCCACGCCACCGGTCATGCCCCGGAACGCCGACGAGGTGATGCGGACCGTGCTCCCCGCCCAGGGTGCCTGGGGTGCGATTGCGAACCGCGCGGGAGGGGACGGATCGGGGAGGGACGGGGAGCCGCAGGCCACGGCGCCGGCGAGCACGATCATGGGCACGAAACGGGGAGGCATACGGGGGTCCGGTGGGGGTGGCCGGGTGACGCAACCACACGGCAGAAAGTCACCCGCCGCCGTTCCCGTGGCAATGCCACCGCGGTATCCTTCGGCTCCCCAACCCGACCCGCCGATGCCGCATCGCCCCTCGATCACGCTGGCCGCCCTGCTCACCCTCGCCAGCTGCGCCGCGCCGACCGACCCTCCCGTGCCGGATCGGGTGCGGATCGCCACGTTCAACATCTGGGAGCTGGGCACCACCAAGCTGTTGAGCCTCGATTCTGCGGGGCGGGGACGTGACCCGCAGGCGCTCGCCGCCGCCGAGGTGCTGCAGCAGGTCCGCCCCGACGTGGTGCTGCTCAACGAGATCGACCACGACTACGATCACCCCGACGACCTCGCCCTCAACGCCCGCCGGTTCGTCGAGCACTACCTCGCGCACGGCACGACCCCGATCGCCTACCCATACGCCTATGCGGCGCCGAGCAACACCGGGCTGCTCACCGGCCTCGATCTGGATGGCAACGGCGTGGTCGCCACCGACGCGATGCGCGGCGAGCGCGCGCATGGCGACGACTCCTACGGTTTCGGCACCTACCCGGGCCAGTATGCCATGGCCATCCTGTCTCGCTACCCGATCGACACGACGGGGGTGCGCACCTTCCAGCGGTTTCTCTGGCGCGACCTCCCGGGGCACCACATCCCCGAAGGGTGGTACTCCGACGCGGCGCTTGAGCGCTTCCGGCTGTCGAGCAAGTCGCACTGGGATGTTCCCGTGGTGCTGGGCGCCGACACGCTGCACCTGCTCGCCAGCCATCCCACGCCGCCGGTGTTCGACGGTCCCGAGGACCGCAACGGCCGACGCAATCACGACGAGATCAAGTTCTGGGTGGCGTACCTTGGCGGCAGTGACGCCATCGTCGACGATGCCGGTCGGCACGGTGGGCTCGTCACGGGTGCCCCGTTCGTGATTCTCGGCGACCTCAACGCGTCGCCGGATCAGCAACCGCCCCACTACGACGGTGGACCGGCGATCGCGCAGTTGCTCGGCCATCCCGACATCCAGGATCCGCCCGGCCACCAGGGCCGGGCGACGGCGTTCTTCAACCGCCCGTCGCGGCCCGACTACGTCCTGCCGGCCCGCGGCCTCACGATCCTCGATTCGGGCGTGTTCTGGCCGGACTCGACCAGCGATCCTGCCGGCGCCGCGCTGGCCGCGGCCGCATCGGACCACCGACTGGTATGGGTGGACCTGGGACTTCCGCTGCGCTGATCCGGCAACCCCGGGTCGGCTCGAGGTGCTCCCGCTGCGGCGCGGACCGCCGCCGTGTTCCGCGGCCGGGGAGAACCCGCTAGCTTTCGGCCGCGCCTCCGTAGCTCAGCCTGGATAGAGCACCGGTTTCCTAAACCGGGGGTCGCAGGTTCGAGTCCTGCCGGGGGCATGGGACGGCCGCGAGTCCCGCCCGCGCAGTCGCGGCGCGTATCGCCACGCAACAGGCAGTCAGGTCATCACCCTCATCGAGGGGGTCGGCTGCCCGCGTGCGGGCACCACCCAGACCCGCCACCCGTGCAGCTCCACACTCGGATTCTCCTCGGCCTGGCGGCCGGGGCCATTGCCGGCGTGGCCGGCAAGCTGTTCTTCGCCGGCGAGCCGGCACTCCTGTGGATCGTGAACAATGTCGCCAATCCGGTGGGGCAGGTCTTCCTCCGGATGCTGTTCATGATCGTCATCCCGCTGGTCTTCGCCTCGGTCACCATGGGGGTGGCCTCGCTCGGTGACCTGAAGCGCATCGGCCGGATCGGCGGCCGCACCCTCCTGTTCTTCCTCATCACCACCGCCATCGCCGCGTCGATCGGGCTCACGCTCATGAACGTGATCGGACCGGGCGAGCGACTCGACCCGCTGGTCCGCGCCGACCTGATGGCCCAGTACGGTGCCGAGGCGACGACCCGGCTCGGCACGGGGACCACGTTCGGGATCGAGACCTTCGTCGCCATCGTGCCGCGCAACGTGGTCGATGCCATGGCCCGCAACGACATGCTCGGGCTGATCTTCTTCTCGCTGATCTTCGGCGTGGCGCTCACCCAGCTGCCGCGCGAGAAGGCCAAGCCGATCACCGATGTGCTCGAGGGGGTCGTCGAGGCGGTGTCGAAGATCATCGACTACGCCATGCGGCTGGCGCCCTACGGCGTGGCCGGGCTGATCTTCGCGGTGACGGTGCGGTTCGGCACCGAGGTGCTGCAGTCGCTCGGGCTCTACGTGATCACGGTGCTCGTGGGACTGATCCTCCACCTCACCGGCGTGATCGGCACCCTCGCCCGGGTCGCGGCCGGCATTCCCTACGGCACCTTCTTCCGCAAGTGCCGCGCGGTGATGGTCACGGCATTCTCCACCTCGAGCTCGAATGCCACGCTGCCGGAGAACATCAAGACCGCCGAGGAGGAGTTCGGCGTGCCGAAGGAGATCGCCTCGTTCGTGCTGCCGCTCGGCGCGACGATGAACATGAACGGCACCGCGCTCTTCGAGGGGATGACGGTGCTCTTCCTGGCACAGGTGTTCGGGGTCGACCTCTCGATCGGCGCCCAGGTGATCGTGGTGCTCCTGTCGGTCCTCACCGCCGTCGGCGCGGCCGGGGTGCCGAGCGGATCGATTCCGCTGCTGGCGCTGATCCTCACCACGGTCGGCATCCCGGCCGAGGGGATCGCCTTGATTCTCGGCGTGGACCGGATCCTCGACATGAGCCGCACCGTGCCGAACGTGATGGGCGACCAGCTCACGGCGCTGGTGATTGCCCGGCGCGAGGGAGTGGTGCTCAGGAAGGGCTGAGAGCGCCCGCTGGCCTCCGTCGCCGCTCCGGGCTACCTTGGAATTCCTTCCGGCGTCCCCGCGGCGCCACGCAATTCCGCAGTCCATCCCGGAGAGCGCCATGCTGCGTCAGCTCCGCACGGCCACGCTGTCGATCCTGCTCGGAGCGCTGCCTCTCGGCTCCGTCGTCGCCCAGCTCCCCGGCATCGGCCTGGGAGCTGGCGTCCGTTATGCCGCACCCTCCGGTGATTTCGGCAACGCCCTCGATCCCGGCTACGGTGGCTACCTCAAGGCCGAGGTCGGCGCCCTGCTGATCGGCGTGGCGGCCGAAGCGAACCTGACCCGGTTCGGCGGAGCAGGGACGGCCGATGATGTGACCGTGTTCGGGATCCAGGCCGGCCCGCGCCTCTCGCTGGGGCTGCTCAAGGCCGGCCTCGACATCGGGTGGTACAGCGAGGTCGAGGAGACCGGCTACACCCCGAGCCTCTCGCTTGGCCTCGGCCCGCTGGAAGGCGGGGCGGGGATCACCTTCTTCGACGGCGGGCGCTGGGTGTTCCTCCGCGCCGGCGTGAGGTTCTGACGCGTGGCCACTCGCTACCTGATGGCCGCCGCGCTGGCCGGCCTCCTCCTCTCCGCGGTGATCCGGTGGCTGACCGCCGCCCTCCACACCAAGCTCCTCCTCGGCCTCGGCATCGGTGCCGTCGCGGGCATTGCCGGCAAGCTCTGGTTCGCCGGCGCCCCCTGGCTGATGTGGACGGTCGACAACGTGGCCAACCCGGTGGGGCAGGTGTTCCTCCGGATGCTGTTCATGATCGTCATCCCGCTGATCTTCGGCTCGGTGACGCTCGGCGTGGCGTCGCTCGGCGACCTGAAGAAGATCGGGCGCGTGGGCGGCAAGGCGTTCGGCTTCTTCTTCCTGACCACCGCGGCGGCCGCGACCATCGGCCTGACGCTGATGAACGTGATCGCGCCGGGGCGCCGGATGGACCCGGCGGTGCGCGCCGACCTGCTCGCCGAGTACGGCGGCGAGGCCGCCGAGCGGCTCGGCGGGGGGATCGACTTCGGCATCAACACGTTCGTGCAGATCGTCCCGCGCAACATCGTCGACACCATGGCGCGGATGGACATGCTGGGGCTGATCTTCTTCTCGATCATCTTCGGCGTGGCGCTCACCCAGATCCCCAAGGCCAAGGCCCAGCCGATCCTCGACGTGCTCGACGGCCTGGTCGAGGCGGTGTCGCGGATCATCGACTACGCCATGCGGCTGGCGCCCTACGGCGTGGCGGGGCTGATCTTCGCGGTGACCGTGCGGTTCGGCACCGACGTGCTGCAGTCGCTGGCGTTCTACGTCGGCACCGTGATGCTCGGGCTGATCCTCCACCTGACCGGGGTGATCGGGCTGCTCGCGAAGTTCCTCCTCGGGATCCCCTACCGCACGTTCTTCCGCAAGTGCGAGACGCTGATGGTCACGGCGTTCTCCACCTCGAGCTCCAATGCGACCCTGCCCGAGAACATCCGGACGGCGGAGGAGGAGTTCGGCGTGCCCAAGGAGATCGCGTCGTTCGTGCTGCCGCTCGGCGCCACGATGAACATGAACGGCACCGCGCTCTTCGAGGGGATGACGGTGCTCTTCCTCTCGCAGGTGTTCGCCCTGGGACTGAGCATCGCCGACCAGATCATCGTGGTGGTGCTCTGCGTCATCACCGCCGTCGGGGCGGCAGGGGTGCCCGGCGGATCGATCCCGCTCCTCGCGCTGATCCTGGTCACGGTCGGGATCCCGGCCGAGGGGATCGCGCTGATCCTTGGCGTGGACCGGATTCTCGACATGAGCCGCACCGTGCCCAACGTGATGGGCGACCAGTTCACGGCGCAGCTGGTGGCGAAGACGGAAGGGGTTGTCCTCAAGACAACCTGAGATCGGAGATCAGGAATCGGAGTGGCAGACCCTGATCCTCGATCTCCAGTCGCTGATCTCCGTGGAAACGGCAACGGCGGCCGGACCCGAGGGTCCGGCCGCCGTTTACCGTGTGCCGTTCGCGCTTACTTGAGCTTGACGACGTTCTCGGCGGCGGGGCCCTTCTGGCCCTGGACCACGTCGAACTCGACCTGCTCGCCCTCGGCGAGGGTCTTGAAGCCCTGGCCCTGGATCGCGCTGTGGTGCACGAAGCAGTCCTTCTGGCCGTCGGCCGGGGTGATGAACCCGAAGCCCTTGGCGTCGTTGAACCACTTCACGGTTCCGGTAGTACGCATTCCCTACTCCTTTTGCTGCGATGTCCGTTGGAGTCCGGGATGTCCGTACCCACCGACTGTCGCTGTTGCGCGGGATGCCCCCCGCGTCGGGGTGCGGCCACCGCCCACGAAAAACGGACCAGAACATGATCGTCCAGGTCCGCTGATTGGGCTGGTCCGGGTCGCCCCGGGGTGATCCGCTGCCCCCAAAACTGGGGGGTAAGTGGCGTTGGCGCAAGGGCTGGCCGGGGACAGCGAAGGGTGATGGGTCAAGGGTCAGGAGTGAAGGGTGATGGGTGAAGGGTGAAGGGGGAGGCCCATTGAGGCTCTCCGTCGGCGCGCCTGAGCCAGGCAGGCACCCCCTTCACCCT
Source organism: uncultured Gemmatimonadota bacterium (assembly GCA_937961295.1). Lineage (GTDB taxonomy): Bacteria > Gemmatimonadota > Gemmatimonadetes > Gemmatimonadales > GWC2-71-9 > Palsa-1233. Next base: position 22,043 of record CALGOK010000060.1, on the reverse strand, counting down.
TCACCCATCACCCTTCACCGCAGGCCTGCTCAACCCCGCCCGGCCGGGCCGCGTAGCATCCGGTTGTCCCCCAACCATCCCGGAGAGACCCCGATGATGCGGTTCCCGTCCGCTGTCCGCCGCGCGGCCGTTGCGGCGCTGCTCCTCCTCCCCGTCGCCCTCCCGGCCCAGGAGAAGGTCGATGTCGCCACCATCGAGCGTATCAAGGCCGAGGCGATGGACCGCTCACAGGTCATGGAGATCATGAGCTGGCTGACCGATGTGCACGGCCCCCGACTCACCGGGTCGCCGATCACCAGGGCGGCCGGGGACTGGGCAATCGCGACGATGCAGGGCTGGGGACTCGAGAACGTCCATTACGACTGGTGGGGCCCCTTCGGGCGCGGATGGGTGGCCGAGCGGTTCACGGCGATGATGACCGCGCCGCATCCGTTCCAGATCATCGCATACCCGGCGGCCTGGTCGGAGGGGACCGGTGGCCTCCAGACGGGGGAGGTGGTCCGGGTCCGGCTCGACTCGATGGCGGACCTCGAGGCCAACCGCGGCAAGCTCCGTGGCAAGTGGGTGATGCTCGACTCGGCCACCACCCCGCAGCCCTACTGGCAGCCGCTCGCCACGCGATTCACCGACGAGGCACTCGCCGGGATGGCGGCGATCCAGCCGCCCACCCAGCAGCAGCAGGCCCAGCAGGGGCCGGCCAACTTCGGCGGCGGCCGGGGCGGCGGCCCCAACATGGCGCAGGCGCGGGCCCGCTTCTACGTCGAGGAGGGCGTGCTCGGCGTGCTGGTCCAGAGCACCCGCGACGGCGGGACGCTCCGCTCGGCCGCGACCGGATCCCGGGCGGTCGACGCGCCGAGGGCAGTGCCGAACATCCTGGTGGCGGCCGAGCACTATGGCCGGATCTGGCGCCTGCTGGCGAAGGGCATTCCGGTGACGCTCGAGCTCGAGAGCGCCGTCCGGTTCACGAACGACGACCTCAACTCGTTCAACATCATCGGCGAGATCCCGGGCACCGATCCGGCGCTCAAGGACGAGGTGGTGATGATCGGCGCCCACTTCGACTCGTGGCACATGGGCACCGGCGCCACCGACAACGGCGCCGGCTCGGCCACCATGCTCGAGGCGATGCGGATCCTCAAGGCGCTGGATCTCAAGCCGCGTCGCACGATCCGGATCGGGCTCTGGACCGGCGAGGAGCAGGGGCTGATCGGCTCGCGGCAGTACGTGGCGAAGCACCTCGCCGCGCGCGACTCGACCGGGCTCAAGACCATGCCGGCGTGGGAGAAGTTCCAGGCCTACTTCAACGTCGACAACGGCGGCGGCAAGATTCGCGGCGTCTTCCAGCAGAGCAATCCCGACATCGGCCCGATCTTCGCGGCGTGGATGGAGCCGTTCAACGAGGGCGGCATGAAGACGCTGACCATCACCAATACCGGCGGCACCGACCACCTGGCGTTCGATGGCGTGGGGCTGCCGGGATTCCAGTTCATCCAGGACCCGCTCGAGTACGGGACCCGCACGCACCACACCAACATGGACGTCTACGAGCGGATCCAGCCGGACGACATGAAGTGGAACTCGGCGGTGCTGGCGGCGTTCGCGTGGCAGGCCGCCCAGCGCGACGGCCGCCTGCCGCGTAAACCGGTGAGGTAGGGAGAGCTCGGCGATCTCGGTGTCCACCGCTTGACGTTCCCCCGGCCTGCTGGCTACGGTTCCTCCATGCGCCACGCGTTCCGCAACCGCCAGAACCGCAATCGGGCTCTCCCTCGGGGGATCCGGATCGGCTAGGCGTGTCGGGTGACGCGTCGGACGGCCTCCCGGATCCTCGATCCGGGGGGCCGTTTCGCATTGATGGGGTGTAGGTCAACTGGCAGACCGCCGGACTGTTACTCCGGATGTTGCAGGTTCGAATCCTGCCGCCCCAGCTCGCTCGAGATTGGAGATTGGGGACTTAAGATGCGAGGGATCGCAGCGCCTCCTCGAATCACGAATCTCGAGTCTCGAGTCTCTGCTCCAGGACTCTCCGCTGCGGCGCGCTCGCGGTGAGCGTCAGGGCACGGTCGGTGTCGCGCTGCATCGCCGCGCGGTCACCGCGCCGCTCGTGGTACCAGGCGCGGGCCGCAAAGAACCACCCCCACTTGTCCACGCCCGGTTCGCTCTCAAGGGCGGCAAACTCCGCCGCGGCTTCCGCGTCGCGACCCGACATCACCAGCGCCACCGCGCGGTTGGTGCGGATCACCGGTGTCGGCAGGAGGACCACGAGTCCGTCGTACAGGTCCGCGATCCCGGGCCAGTTCGTCGCCCCGAACTCGGGGGCCAGTGCGTGCTCCGCAGCGATCGCCGCCTCGAGGTGGTACCGGGTCGGGCGATCACCTTCGGCCGCCCGGGCGAGGTGGTGCAGGCCACGCCGGATCAGCTCTGCATCCCACGCGCCGCGATCCTGCGAATCGAGCAGCACCACGCCGCCGGCTCCATCGGCCCGGGTCGGGAAACGGGCCGCGACGAGGCAACAGAGCGCCGCGAGCGCGTGGCTCGCCGGGTCGGCACCGGCCCTGTCGGCGAGCAGCAGCGCCAGCCGCACCCCCTCGCGCGCCACATCGTGCCGCAGCACCGAGTCGGCGGTGGCGGGCGCGTGTCCCTCGCTGAACATCAGGTAGATCGCCTGCCGCGCGATCTCAAGGCGTTCCTCGCTCGCGGTCCAGGACCCGGACGGAGAGTCGGCAGCGGCGAGGCGGCGCTTGGCGCGCACGATCCGCTGGGCGACCGTCGGCTCGGGGAGCAGCAGGGCGCGGGCGATCTCGCGCGCGGAGAGGCCGGCGAGCGTCGCAAGCATGAGCGGCAGCGCGTTGGCCGCGCCGAGCTCGGGGTCGGCACAGGCCAGCAGGAGATTGAGGGTGTCGTCGGCGCGTTCGCGCTCACCCTCCTCGGCCAGCAATCCCAGGTGATGGCCAAGCCGATCCTCGAGGTCCCGGCCAACCCGTTCGTGGCGAAGGAGATCGATGGCGCGATTGCGCGCCGTCCGCATCAGCCAGGCTGCCGGCTGGTCGGGAACACCGTGAAAGGGCCAGCGTCGCAACGCCTGCAGCATCGCGTCCTGGACCACGTCCTGGGCAAGGTCGATGCGGCCCGGGCCGAGCACGCGGACGACGGCTGCCGTCAGCCGCCCCGCCGTGTGGCGGAACAGCTGCTCCACGAGCGGCGTGACGGCAACGGGACGAGTCACGGCGTCGGCTCGACCTCGCGCACCTCGATCCAGCCGTTGTCGAGGTGGGGGCATCCCTTGGCGAGCGTGCACGCCTCGTCATAGCCCTCGGCCCGGATCACGAACTGCCCGCCGATGACCTCGCGCGTCTCTGCGTAGGGACCGTCGGTGACTGCCACCGACGTGCCGTTGCGGCGGAGGTGACGGCCGCCCTCGTCGGTCAGCTTGGTGCCGGAGACCAGTCGACCGGCCTCGGCCAGCTCCCGGCTCCACGCGCTGTAGCGTTCGATGATCGCCTGCATCTCGGCCGGGGAGACATCGGCGAACTGGGCGGGATTCTCGTGCAGCAGCAGCAGGTAGTCACGCATCGGGCAGCTCCGGTCGGGGTCGGGCGACCAGGGAATCTGGCCGCTCACCCTCCTGACGGGCCACCGACCGCGAATCGACAGTCGGCACCCGATGGGGGGCGTCACTTCCGTCGCCGCGCCATTGCGGCCATCTTTGGCGATTGGACCCTTGGCGGCCCGGCCCTGCCGCGCCCCCGACTCGACCGTCACTCTCAGCCGGACCTGGTCACCACCGTGAACGCCTCGACTCCCGACAACACCCCCGCGGCAGCCGCTGCCCAGCGCAGCGGCCCGGGCGTAGTCCTGCCCCCGCCGCGTCTCCGGCTGTTCGCCATCGTTGGCGGCGGGCTCCTGGTGGCGGCGCTGGCCACGTGGTTCTTCATCACCGCGGGGCAGCGCAAGGAGGCCTTCGCGGCTCGGGCCCTCGAATCGGCGCGGGCGACGGCGGAGCAGGGGAACATCGGCGATGCGGTGCAGCAGTTCCAGCAGGTGGCCACCACCTACGAGGGGACGGCGGCGGGGTACGAGGCCGTCCTCGGCATTGCCCAGGCCCGGCTGATCGCGGGACAGGCCGAGCTTGCGATCTCGACCCTCGAGGAGTTCCTCGGCAAGAACCCGCCGGCGAACTACGCCTCGCCAGCCAACGGCCTGCTCGGGACGGCGCTGGAGAACACCGCCAAGTACGACCAGGCGGCAGCCGCCTACCGGCAGGCCTCGGACCTGGCCGAGACCGACTACCTCAAGGCGGCGTTGCTGATGGACGCCGGCCGGGCGACGCGGCTGGCGGGGAAGCCCGAGGAGGCGCAGGCCCTCTATCAGGAGATCCTGGACCGCTACGGTGAGACCGGGGTGGTGAGCGAGGCGAGGGTCCGGCTCAACGAGCTGACAGCCAAGCCGGCCGCCTAGACCTCAGGCAGTACTTGAGCCCTCGCACCGGGGACGGCGGCCACTGGCCGCCGTCCCCGTTCCGTTTGGGCCTCCCTTGGGGGACCGACGAAGGTTCCGCGGCAGATGGGGCGGCGAGGCAGCGGCAGTCCCTGGCGGCTACTGCGGGTCACGGCGGGACCTGCAGCGGCGGGCCTACGACATCCGTAGTAGGGGTGGAGTGGGGCGCCATTCGCCGTGTGTACTCATGTTGACTAACCCAATAACCCAATAGAAAAGAAATACTTAGAGCGCTCATCCACGGGGCCCAGTCTGGTTACAGACAAAAGACGTATAAGATGTATTATGTTAAGTGGTTCAGTGGAAAAGTGTGGGAAACCGCCGGAAACCCCACATTCCCTCCGTCCGTCCGGTTTCCCGTGACCAACCACATCCCACCCATCCTTCGGCTCGCCGCGACGGTGCTCGGAGGGACCCTGATCGCCGCCCCCGCCACGGCCCAGGGCGGATCGAGTGACCCGTCCCCCGTCACCATCGAGTACCTCGCCAACGAGGGAGTCCTGATCAGCCACGGCCCCTCCGCCGTCCTGATCGACGCGCTCATGGGCGACGGCCTTCCCGGGTATCCCGTGGTCACCGGGGCCACCCGGGACTCCCTCGAGCGGGCCCTCGGCCGGTTCGGTTCCGTCGACCTCGTGCTGGTGACCCACGTCCACCGGGACCACTTCAATGCCCGGTCCGTTGCCCGTCACCTCCGGCACAACCCCTCCGCCATCGTGGCCGGGGCGGCGCAGCTGAGCGACTCGCTCGCCGATCTGGCCGGCTGGGACGATGCCGCCCGTCGGCTTGTGGTCCCGGCGACCCCGGGTGGCCGGTCGGAAACCAGGATCGGCGCGGTAGGCCTGGAGGCCCACGGCATCCCGCACCCGCCCAGCCGGAACCAGCCGGTCGACCATGTCGTGTGGGTGGTGAAGATCGGCGGGATCCGGCTGATGCACATCGGGGATTCCTCGCCCTCGTCCGCCGAGCTCGCGGCTGCGGCCGGTGACGGAGTGGATGTGCTCTTGGCGCCGTTCTGGGTCCTCGGCGGTGACCGGGGGGTCGAACGCATGGCGGCGACCCGGGCCTCCCGAGTCGCCGCCTTCCACTTCGGTCATGACGCCGGCCCCTTCCGGGGCCCTGCTGGTGTCGTGGTCCTGCGGTCCCCCGGCCAGCGCTTCGAGGTCGAACCGGCGAGCCGCTGATCCCGCTGCCAGAGGCACCCCTCGCCCTTCGCCCCTCGCCTGTCGCGTCTATCCGAGCCAGATCCCCCGCGCCACGATCCGCCCCTCGCCCGCCAGCCAGATGTCGCGAGCCCGGTTTCCCTCGATCCGGGCACTCACCGACAGCACCTTGCCGCTGGTGCTCCGGAACCGGAGCGGCAGCTCCGCCCGACCGGTGACCGCGAGTGCCAGGGCGGCGGCGACGGTACCGGTCCCGCACGAGAGCGTCTCGCCCTCGATCCCGCGCTCGTAGGTGCGGACCGCCCACGAGGGGCTGGCCGGATCACCTCCAGTTCCAGTGGAACTGGAGATCGGGGCGTAGAAGTTGGCGTTGGCCCCGCCCGGCCCGATCGCCTCGTGGAACCGGAGCTCCCTGCCGCGGATCGGCAGGTCCACCGAGGCGATATCCTCCACCAGCGCGACGAGGTGCGGCACCCCCACCGTGGCGAGATGGATCGCCGCCTCGCCGGGGAGTCGGTCGACGGGCAGCTCCACTGGGATGTCGGTATCCGGGAGGTTGAGCTCGGCCAGGTCCCCTTCCCCGACGCAGCGGGTAGGGAAGGTCCCTGCCCCGGTCACCAGCGTCATGCCCGCCGGATCGGCGAGCTCCAGGGCCGCGGCGAGCCGAGTGCTGCAGAGGGCGGCGTTGCCACACATGGGGGCGGGCGAGCCGTCGCTGTTGAAGTAGGTCATCCGCACGGTGTTCTCGCCGGCGGGATCGAGGATCACCAGCCCGTCGGCCCCCACCCCCTGACGGCGATCGCAGACCTCCGCGATCCGGGCCGCAGGCCAGTGCGCCACATCGGTGGTCCGGCCGTCGAGCATCACGAAGTCGTTGCCCGACCCGGTGAGCTTGTGGAACACCACCGTGTTCACCCGAGCCTCCCGAGCATCCCCTGGATCCGGATCCACCAGACCATCCACACCGCCTCGCGCACGATCCGCTTGTTCATCTTGCTCGTCCCCTCGACCCGGTCGACGAACACGATCGGAATCTCCGCGAGCCGGAATCCCTTCTTCCACGCCCGGTAGCTCATCTCGATCTGGAAGGCGTAGCCGTTCGACTGCACCCGGTGGAGCGGGATCGCCTCGAGCACCTTCCGGCGGAAGCACTTGAATCCGCCGGTGGCGTCGGTGAGCGGCAGGGCGGTGATCCAGCGGACGTACTTGTTGGCGAACCACGAGAGCAACAGCCGGCTCATCGGCCAATTGATGACGTTCACCCCGCGCGCGTAGCGCGAGCCGAGCACCAGGTCGGCCGACTCCGCGGCGACCAGGAAGTCGGTGAGGTACTTCGGGTCGTGCGAGAAGTCGGCGTCCATCTCGAAGATCCACTGGTAGTCGCGCTCGAGCGCCCAGCGGAACCCGGCGAGGTACGCCCGCCCCAGCCCCTGCTTGGCCGTGCGGTGCAGCACGTGGATCCGCGGCTCGGCCGCGGCCATCTCGTCGGCGATCGCCCCGGTGCCGTCGGGGGAGCCGTCGTCGACCACCAGCACGTCGAGTCGCGGGTCGGTCGCGAGGATCCGCGGCACGATCGACGGCAGGTTCTCGCGCTCGTTGTAGGTCGGCACCACCACCAGGCCGCGTTCAGCCATCACGTCGTCGCCCCTGCCTCCACCCTGCCCCGAAGAATCCCGCCACGCCCAGCAGCGAGACCAGCGTCACCAGCTTCCCCTGCCGGTACGCATCCATGTCGAACCGGAGTTCCACCTGCCGAGCCCCCGGAGGAAGCGCCACGCTGACCATCGCGGTGTTGCCACGGTGCACCGGCACCTCGACCCCGTCCACCCTTGCCTTCCAGTCCGGATACCAGTTCTCGGCGACAAGAAGATACGTGGTGCGGGAATCGGCACCGTCGATCGTGACCGTCATCGCCCCCGGTTCCCACGTGGCAAGCCGCGCGGTCACTGGTGTCGGGTCGGGGATGGCCACGGTCGCGGAGGCACCGGTCACGGTGGCGGTGTCCGGAAAGAGGACCACGCCGTCGACCGGGAAGCCCGGATCGGCAACCGTCGCCGCGATGCGGTCCTCCGGGACCAGCACCGCACCCGGGACCACGCGAACCCACCGAGCGGAGGAGTCGCGCTCGAAGAGGTAGCCGGTCCCGGCCGGGGTGCGATTGATCAGGTTCGGGAACGCCACCGGTCCGAGCACCTGATGGAACCCCGGCAGCGCGTCGACCGGCTGGTTGAGAGTCACGTACTGCACGCCGTAGAGGTCCCACAGCGACGGCGACAGCTGCGCCTGCCATTCGCCCTTGCCGCCGAAGAGCTCATCGAACCACTTGCTCTCCATGCCATGATAGCCGAACAGCGTGGGCACGTCGTGCGCCATCAGCACCGATCCCTGGTAGGCGCTGGCTCCGGCGGCGCCACCGGCGGGATCGTACGCGCGCCACGGCAGGTCGCGCCGCTTCATGGTGTCGATCAGCTCGTCGCTGGCATAGGTCACCTCCGCCGGCGGGAGCCAGTTGGCGAACCGGTGCAGGATCGACCAGTTGTCCCCGGCAACCGCCACGACCAGTGCGGCAGCAGCGGCGGCGCCGGCGAGCACGCCTCGCCGCACGGCCACCATCACGGCTCCACCCACCAGCACAACCGCGAGCAGCCGCACCGCCCCGGCCCGCAGCGCGTCGGCGTTGCCGATCGCGGCACCGAGGGTGCGCTCGTCGGCGAGCGCCTCGGTCACCGGCTGCAGCGCACCCACGGCACCCAGGACGGCGAATGCGGCGAGCACACCGAGCGGCCACCAGAGCAGCGGAGCCGGGACCTCGCGCCGGAGCAGTCGGTCGACGCCAAATCCGGCCCAGACGCACACCGGCAGTGCCACCAGGATGAACGCCATGCCCGCGGCGCGCACGCTCTTCATCATCGGCATCACTTCGTACCAGAGCCGATAGAACGGCGTGTCCGCCGCCACCGACACGAGGAAGAAGAGTCCGGCGACGAGGCCGAGCCCCAGGAGCATTCCCTGTCGGCGCGCCGCCCCCAGTCCGAGGATGGCAAGCACCACGATCAGGGCACCGAGGTATTCGGTGTGTGACTTGAAGAAGTTGTCGCCCCAGTAGTGCTCGAGCACGCCGTTGAACTGTGGCATGACCAGCGTGGGAAGCTCCTTGAGGTGGTACGCATACGACGTGGCGTAGTCCCAGCCCACGGAATCGCCGCCCTCGCCGCGCGGAGTGAACGGGACGTGGGTGAGGATCGGCAGCATCTGGATCATCGCGATGCCGAGCCCGAGCAGCACCGCCACGAGGGCGAGGGCCATCGGCCGGAACGGCGTCCCCTCCCTGTTCCGCTCGGGGTCGAGGAACACCAGCCACAGCGTGAAGACCCCCGACGCCACCATCAGGTAGTACGCCATCTGCACGTGGGGGGTGAGGATCGCCAGCCCGATCACCAGCGCGAAGGCACCGTAGGCACCGAGGCGTCCGTGCCGGATCGCCTTGAGGAGTGCCAGGAATGCCAGCGGTGCGAGTGCGGCCACGAACAGCTTGCCGTCGTGCCCCGGCGACACCTGCGACGCCACGATGCCCGAGAGTTGGTAGCCCACGCCCGCCACGACGGCCGCGGTCCACGACATCCGCAGCCCGCGGCAGAGCGCGTACGTCGCGCCGCCGGCGATCACCACGTGCGCGAAGAAGCCGAGCGTCATCCCCACGTCGGTCGCCACGATCCACCGCAGCCACGCCGTGGGGTAGAAGATGTCGCCGTGGCCGATCACCGCGAAGAACGGCAACCCCCCGAAGAGGTACGGATTCCACTGCGGGATCCGGCCGTGCTCCCGGAAGAACTCGGCGCCGAACTGCCGGAAGCCGTACCCCGCGAGCACCTGGTCATCGCCGGCGAGGTACTGACCGGTGAGCATCGGGTGGAAGATGCTGAGCGCCACCAGCGTGAACACCACCCACGCCCACAGCGGCGCGAGACGGGGGGTCCACGGGGCGGTCGTGTCAGGCGTGGTCACGCGCAGACCCTCGCAGGAAGAGGAATGGCGCCGCGGCGCCGAGTTCGTTTAGCGTCAGCATCAGCCGGGATGCCGCCACCAGCGCCAGCGCGGGGCCGATCCCCAGCCACGGCTCGAGCAGCCACGCCAGCAGGGCGTCACGCACACCCAGCCCGCCGGGAGCGATCGGCGTGAGGTACCCGGCGAGGTAGGCGAAGGCGAAGGCACCGGTGGCCTCGCGGAAGCCGAGCACCGGTTCCGGGAGCACGCCGTGCGCCAGCGCCACGAGCGCTGCCCCGTAGACGAGCCAGGCCACGACATTCACCACGGCCCCCAGCACCAGCTCCCGTTTGCGCGGCGGTGCCGGAGCCGGCCCTTCCCGCCGCGCCAGCGTCCAGAGTGTGGTGATCACGCGCCGGGAGGCCACCGCGGCCAGCGCGCCGAGCACGACCACGCCGAGCAGCGTCATTGCCATCCCGGCGTCGGGATTCCACGCCTTGATCGCCGGGCCGATGGCGAGCGCCGCCACGGCGAGGCCGGTCCCGATTGCGAGGACCTGCATCACGATCGCCGCGGCGGTGGTTACCTTGCCGTTCACGCCGGCGCGCTCGCTGAGCACGGCCATCCCGGCGATCGCCCAGAGCTTGCCGGGGAGGTATTTCCCGAACGAGGCGAGGATCCAGATCCGGCCCGCCAGCGGCCACCTCAGCGCCACGCCCCACCCGGTCACCATCCGGCGCCATCCCTCGATGAGACCGGCATAGCCCACCCAGGTGAGCAGGAGCGAGAGGAGGAGCCAGCCGGGCCGGAAGGTGAACGCGATGCCGCTGGCACGGACCCGGTCCCAGTCGCCGATGACCGACCGTGCCACCAGCGCCACGATCACCAGTCCGATGATCGACTGCACCACGGTGAACCACTTGCTACGCATCGCGCGCCCTCGCGTACCATGCCATGCAGCGCTGCGCCGCGTGCTCGGCGCTGAGCCGTTCACGCCATCGCTCCCCGGCCGCCGCCGCCGCGGCACGCGCCTCGGGATCGGCGAGCACCTCGCCGAGCGCCGCGGCGATCGCCTGGGGGTCCGGCGGCACCACGCGGCCGCCGCGCTCCACGGGCACCACGTCGAGGAGGCCGCCGCCGTCCGAACACGCCACGATCGGCACGCCCTGCAGCAGCGCCTCGGCAGCGGCGAGGCCGAGTCCCTCGTGTCGGGCAGTCATCAGGCAGGCATCGGCATGCTCGAAGTGCCTCGGCACCTCGGCCGGGGCGACGGCACCGAGGAATCGCACGATGTCGCCGAGTCCGAGCGCGCCGACCAGGGCCTTGAGCCGGGCGCGTTCCGGGCCATCGCCCACCACGGTGACGGTGCCCTCCCAGCCGGATGCGCGGAGCCGCTGGAGCGCCTCGAACGCGAGATCGAGTCGTTTCTGGGCCGACAGCCGCCCGAGGATGACAATCCCGCCACCTCCCCTGCTCAGCGGCCGGTCGACATCGGCGAGCGGCATCGGCTGGATGGCATCGTCGGGGATCGTCCGCCCGGTGTGGCGGGCGATCTCGTCGGCGAGGTAGCGGGACACGGTGGTGACCACCGCGGCGCGACGCAGTACCCGACGCCCGAGCAGTCGGGCCAGCCGGGATGCTCCCAGCAGCCGCACGTCGGTGCCGTGACAGGTGATCACGGTGGCGCAGCGCGGCGGCACCGCGACCGCCGCCGGGAACCACCAATGTGCGTGCACGATGCCGTCGCGACTCCCCTGCAGCTCGTCGCGCACCGCGGTGGTGAAGGCCCGCACCAGCCCGGCAAGCGCACGGAGCCCGGCCGGCGTGCGGATCGCACTGGTCATGTTGCCGGTGTAGGCGAGCACCTCGCGTTCCGCGGCCGCGTAGCGCACCCGGCGAACCGGCACGCCGTCGAGCCGCTCCTCGCCGCCGTGCCCGGCGTCGCTCGGCGCCACCACGCGCAAGTCGACGCCGCGCTCGCGGAGCTCGCGCGCCAGCGGATGGAGGAATCCGCCGGGGACGTCCCCGGTCCAGCGCGGGTAGTTGTGCGTCAGGAAGACGACCCGCATCGGGTCAGTCGCGCCGGTCCTGGAAGCGACGGGCCAGCTCGCGCTGTTCCTCGCGGAGCCCCGCCACCAGCTCACCCAGCAGGCCGAAGCCGAACAGCATCACGCCGGTGATCACCAGCGTCATGACGAGGTTCACCATCAGCCCGACGTCGGCGCGGTAGCCGAGGCGCAGCACCACGGCCACCAGGCCGATCGCGAAGCCCACCAGGAACAGCACGGCGCCGAGGATGCCGAAGAAGAGCATCGGCTTGCGGCCGAAGCGCAGCTCGAACCAGACCGAGAGCAGGTCGAGGACGCCGACGGGGATCCGGCGCCAGGTGAACTTCGACACGCCGGCCCGGCGCGGGTGCAGCGGCACCGGCACGGCCGTGAGCCGGTGCCCGTCGGCCATCGCGATCACCACCATGAACCGGTGCCAGTCGGGGCGCATCGGGACGTTGGCCATCACCTCGCGGCGGTAGGCCTTCACGCCGTTGAGGTCGGTCACCCGGACCCCGAACAGCCAGCGGGAAAGGCCGTTGTAGATCGTCGAGACGAACCGCTTCTCGTACTTCCCCTGCTTGGTGCCGGTGACGATGTCGGCGTCGCCGGCCAGGATCGGCGCCACCAGCGCCGGCACGTCCTCGGGGAGGTACTGCAGGTCGGCCGGGTAGAACACCAGCACGTCGCCCGCGGCGGCATCGGTGGCGCTGCGAAGCGCATCAGCGATGCCGCGCTGGCGGCGGTGGGTCACCACGCGAAGCCACGGATGCCGCCCGGCGAGCTCCTGCAGCAGCGCGGCACTGCCGTCGCGCGACCCGTCGTCGACGATCACCACCTCGAACGGCACGCCGAGGCCCGGCAGCGCATCGGCGCATTGCCGCACGAACTCCGGCAGGTTCTCGGCCTCGTCCTTGGCCGGGACCAGCAGCGACACCCTCGGTCGGTCGCTCATACCCGCTTGCGCATCCGGGCGGGGAGGATGCCGAGCTGGTCGCGGTACTTGGCGACGGTGCGGCGGGCGATCTGGATCCCCTGCTCCTCGAAGAGGTGGACGATCTGCTGGTCGGTGAGCGGCTTGGCGGCGTTCTCGTCGGCCACCATCTTCTCGAGCTTCGCCCGGATCGAGCGCGCCGACGCGTCCTCGCCGCTGGCGGTCGACAGCGCCGAGGAGAAGAAGAACTTGAGCGGCAGCACCCCCCGCGGGGTCTGCACGTACTTCTCGTTGGTCACCCGGCTGACCGTCGACTCGTGCATCGAGATCACCTCCGCCACCTCGCGCAGCGTGAGCGGCTTGAGGTACTCGATCCCCTTCTCGAAGAACTCGCGCTGCCGGTCGACGATGAAGTTCATCACCTTGAGCATCGTCTGGCGCCGCTGCTCGATCGCCTGGATCATCCACGTCGCCGAGTTCATCCGCGAGGCGATGAAGTCCTTGTTCTCGGCGGTCATCTTGGAGCGGTCGCGGGCGATCTCCTGGTAGGAGCGCGACAGCCGCAGCCGGGGCACCCCGGTGTCGTTGAGGAACACCTGGTAGCGGCCGTCGATCTTGTCCACGATCAGGTCGGGGATGATGTAGGCATCGCCGCGCTCGGCGTGCTTGAGCGCCGGCGTGGGGTCGAAGCGGGCCAGCGAGTCGGCCACCTCCTGCGCCTCGCGCGGCGACACGCCGAACTTCCGGGCGAGGTCGTTCCAGCGGTGCGCGAGCAGGTCGGGGAACGCCTCGTCCACCATCCGCCACACCAGCGTGTCGGTGCAGCCCGCCTCGCGCAGCTGGAGCAGGAGGCACTCGCGCAGGTCGCGGGCCCCGATCCCCGGCGGGTCGAGCGACTGGACCACGGCGAGCGCCCGCTCGGCCTCGGCCTCGGTGAAGAGCTCCACGCCGTCCGGCAGCTCGAGCGGAGCGGCGGCCTCGCCCTCCCCCTCCTCGTCCAGCGCGAACGGGTCGTCCTCGTCGCCCTCGTCGGCGGCACTCAGGCCCAGCGACGACAGCACCCACTGGTTGGCGGAGCGGATCACGTCGGCGAGCGGGCAGCTCAGGTAGCCGTCGTCGCCGATGTTGCCGATGATCTCCTCGGCCAGCATCGCGGTGCGCGGCGCCAGCTCCAGCATCTGCAGCTGGTCCCGCAGGTGGTCGGCGAGGTCCGCGGTGGCCACGTTCTGCGGCTCGACGTAGTCCGTCGACTCGAACTGCTCGCGCGGGCCGCCCACGTCGAAGCCGTTGAGGAGGATCTCCTCCCAGTCGACCTCGTCGTCCTTGGCCGCCTCCTCCTGCTCCTCCTCGGTGGTCTTCTCGGGCGCCTCCTCCTCCTCGGGTTCCTCGAGCTCGAGGAACGGGTTGTTGAGGAGCTCCTGCTGGAGGTGCTGCTGCAGGTCGAGCATCGGCATGTACAGCATGTCCATCGCCTGGTACAGGCGTGGATTGATCCGGAGCTCCTGCCGGAGCCCCGTCTGCTGTTGCAGGCCGGTCTTCACGCGTGCTGCTCCATGCGCTTGCGGAGTCGTGCGGTGAGCGTTGGCCCAAGATACAACTCGGCCACGCGATCATTCCAGACGAGCTCGTGCACGCTGCCGGCGGCCTGGACGCTGCCGGAGTGCATGATGTAGGCGCGGTCGACGATCTCGAGGGTCTGCTCGACGTTGTGATCGGTGATCAGCACCCCGATCCCCCGGTCGCGCAGCGAGGCCACGATGGTCTGGATGTCGTGCGTGGCGATCGGGTCGACGCCCGCAAACGGCTCGTCAAGTAGCATGAACTTGGGGGAGGTGGCCAGCGCCCGGGTGATCTCGAGCCGCCGCCGCTCGCCGCCGGACAGCGTGTATGCCGGCGAGTCGCGCAGCGCGGTGAGCCCCAGCTCGCTGAGCATGGACTCGAGCTTCTCGTACCGCTCCGCCTTGCCGAGCGGCAGCGTCTCGAGGATCGCAAGCACGTTCTCGGCCACGGTCATCCGCCGGAAGATCGACGGTTCCTGCGCGAGGTAGCCGATCCCCCGGCGGGCGCGCTGGTACATCGGCTCGTCGGTGATGTCCTCGTCGTCGAGCGCGATCCGGCCGCGGTCCGGGCGGATCAAGCCGGTGATGAGGTAGAACGTGGTGGTCTTCCCCGCCCCGTTCGGCCCAAGCAGGCCCACGATCTCGCCTTGCTGCAGGTCGATGGCGACGTCGTCGACCACCGCCCGGCGGCGATAGCTCTTCCGCAGTCCCGTCGCGTGCAGGTGGCTCATGGCTGCTCCTCGCGCCGCGCCGCCGGCGTGCCGGCACCGCGCGCCAGCGATTCGCGCTCGAGCTGGAGGCCGTCGACGTTGCCGAAGGCGCGCACCTCGGCCACGCCGGTGGTGTCACCGGTCTTCATCACCCCCACGATGGTGTCCGCCCGGGTGTAGTTGATCGTCGGCGACAGGCGGCCGTCCCGCACCACCTCGCGCGCGAAGAGCGACGTGGCGCTGCCGATCGCCACGAGGTCGACCACCTGGGTGCGGACCGTGCCGGCCGAGTCGTGGTCGGTGAAGCGGGCGGTGATCCGGTGCCCCGTCATGGTGTTCCGGACATCGGCGGCGGAAGCGGAGTCGGGCACCGGCGCCGCGAGGCTGTCCGCCGGCAGCGTGGCCAGGGAGTCCTCCGGTTCCACGAGGACGCCGTTCTGGAAGACGCGCAGCTCGCGCAGCCGCTCCCCCGGCGTGTCGATCGCCACCGAGTCGCCGCGCACGTCGTAGCCGCCGGCGAGCACCCGGGCGCGATCGGCCCGGTCCCACGCGAGGGTCTGGACCAGTTCGCCATCGAGGAACGTGAGGGCGGTGCTGTCGGCGATGATCTCGCCCGCCCCGCCGAGGACATGGCCATCGCCGAAGGCGCGGATTCCCTCCAGGGCCTCGCCGTCGAGCACCAGCTCCACCTGCCGGCCGGTGACCGTGAACGAATCGGCTCCCGCCCGGCGCATCTGCGCCGGCACGCCGACCAGCACGGCGACATCGGCGTCCCCGCGGGCGTAGTGCAGCGTGTCCCCCCGGCCGCCCAGCGAGTCGCGATCGATGGTGACCGCGCCCCAGCCAGTGAGCTGCGAGCTGCCGCGGCCCCGCAGGCCGTCGGCCACGATCACGTACGGCGACGGGTCGACGCTGTCGCCGGGCGCCCGGGCCACCCGGTAGTGCACCACCGGACGACCCAGCGCCACGGTCTCGGCGCTGTCGCGGATGCCGCGGACCGCGCGCAGGTAGTCCACGTGTGGGCCTTCCAGGGTCGAGCCGCTGGTGCGATTGACGATCCGCACGTTGCCGCGCGCCTGCAGCAGCTCGGACGTCTTGATGTACGTCAGCGTGTCGGCGGTGATCCGCACGTCGGGGTCGCGGTACGCCGCCTGGGTGATGAGCCGGACGACCTCGGCGTTGTAGGACTCCAGCGAATCGCCGTCGAGGAAGATCTCCTGTGCCACGCAGCGGAGGCGCACGTTGCCGGCGGCGAAGTAGTTGACGTTCCCCGCCAGCCGCTCGTCGCGGCTTCCCTCGCGGTCGACGTTCAGCACCTCCAGCCGGCAGCGCCGCTCGCTCGGCGCCTGGGCCGCAAGCGGTGCCGCGGCCAGGGACGCCACCGCGAGGCAAAGCGACCGCCGGATCACGGCGTGCCTCCGCCGTCCTCTTCACCGGGAAGCAGGAAGCCCTGTCCCCGCTGGCGGCCTCGCGGCTGCCAGCTGCGAATCAACCGGAAGTCGGGGTCGGTCTCGAAGCTCTGCCCCGAGCCGTTCCCCTGCGCGGAGGTGAAGGTGTACGCGGTGTCGGAGCGAATGAGGCGCGAGGTCTTGTCGAACACCAGGTGCTCGGTGCGCAGCGTCTTGGCATCGGGCGGAGGTGTCACCGCCACGACATTGCCGCGGGCCTCGAGCGACCCGTCGCGCATCTGGTAGGTGCCGCTGTCGGCAGTGACGGTCGAGCTGATCACCCCGTTCTCGTCGAAGAACACCATCGTGACCCGCTTGAGCTCGGCGACCTGCCGGGTGTTGTAGATCCACGCCGATTCGGCCTGGACGCGGGTGACCCGGACGCCGCCCCGGGTGACCTCGGTCTCCATCTGGGTCATCACCTGGTCGGCGCTGTCCGACACCGTGCCAAGCGACGGGGTGACGCCCCGCTCGGCGCACGCGGCCAGCGCCGCGACGAACGCGATCGCGAGCGGGGCCCTCATGCGGCACCGGCCCGCAGCAGGTCGTGCAGGTGCACCACGCCGACCACCGCGTCCCGGTCATCGAGCACGGGAGCGGAGATGATCGCGAATCGCTCCATCTGCCCCACCGCTCCCGCCGCGAGCTCGTCGGCCGACATGCTCCGCGGCGTGGGAGTCATCACCTCCGCGGCGGTGAGGCCGAGGTAGTCGTGGGTGCGCTCGGCAAGGCGGGTGAGGTCGCCCGCGGTGACCACGCCCACCAGCGTGCCGTCGCGCACGATCGGGGCGATGCCGCGTCCGTGCGCCAGCGCCACGATCACGTCGCGCATCGGCGCGTCGCTCGGGAGGACGTGCTCCGCCGGCACCATCACGTCGCGCACCCGCAGCAACAGCTTGCGGCCGAGTCGGCCACCGGGATGGAGGGCCGCGAAGTCCTCCCGCCGGAATCCCTTGCGCTCGAGCAGCGCCACCGCGAGCGCGTCGCCGATCGCCAGCGCCACGGTCGTGCTGGTGGTGGGCGCGAGGTCGTGGGGACACGCCTCCTCGCCCACCGAGGCGTCGAGCACCACCTGCGCCGCACGGCCCAGCGTGGACTGCCGCGCCCCGGTGACGGCGATGATCGGCACCTCCAGCCGCGCGAGGGCCGCCACGAGCCCGAACAGCTCCTCGGTCTCGCCGCTCTTGCTCAGCATGATCACGGTGGTGTCGCGGGAGACCATGCCCAGGTCGCCGTGGAGCGACTCCACGGGGTGGATCCAGCTCGCCGGCGTGCCGGTGGAGGTGAAGGTGGCCGCGATCTTCTGCGCGATCGCGCCGCTCTTGCCGATCCCGGTCACGATCACGCGCCCCGCCCGGGCGAGCAGTTCCACCGCCGCCTCGAACGAGGCGTCGACCCGGGCCGCCGCGGCCAGCACCGCGCGGCCCTCGAGCTCCAGCGTGCGGCGGGCCGACGCGACGGCGCTCACGAGGTCACCCACGCGCCGGCGAGGTAGCGGGCGACCGCCTCGTCCCATTCGCCACGGCTGCGCAGCAGCAGGTCGATCACCTCGCGCACCGCCCCGTGACCACCCGGCGCGCTGGTGACGTAGTGCGCAGCGGCCTTGATCTCCTCGCGGGCGTTGGCCACCGCGATCGGCAGGGCCACCCGCTCGAGCACCGGCAGGTCGGCGAGGTCGTCGCCGACGAAGGCGACCTGGTCCCAGTCGAGGCCGCCGCCGTCGAGCACCTCCTGGATCGCCTCCACCTTGCGGGTCGCGGGGACCTGCAGCACGCGCCCCACCCGCAGCTCTGCGCCGCGGAGCGAGGTGGCGCCCGACTGGCGCCCGCTCACCCAGATCACCTCGATGCCGCTGCCTGCGAGCAGGCGGTGCCCGAGGCCGTCCTGGATGTCGAACCGCTTGAACTCGATGCGGCGCCCATCGACCTCGCCGAGGACGATGGCGTTGTCGGTCAGCACGCCGTCGACGTCGAGCCCCAGGAGGCGGATGCGGGACGCGAGGTGCCGCTCAAGCATGCACCCGCTCCTGCGCCGCCTCGCGCACCGCGAGGGTGCGCGCGAGCAGCGCCTCGAGCCGGTCGAGCGGCCACTGGGTCGCCGCGTCGGACACCGCGCGCGCCGGGTCGGGATGCGTCTCCACGAAGAAGCCATCGGCCCCCGCGGCCGCGGCCGCGAGGAGCAGCGTCGGGATGTACTCACGGAGGCCGCCGCTCGCCCCGCCGGCTGCCCCGCCGGGCTGCTGCACGCTGTGGGTGGCATCGTAGACCACCGCGGCCCCGGTCGCCTCGCGGAGCCGCGGCAGGTTGCGGAAGTCCACCACCAGGTCGCCGTAGCCGAGGAAGGTGCCGCGTTCGGTGACGGCGACCTCGGCGCTCCCCGCCCCGCGCACCTTCTCCAGCGCACCCGCCATCGCCTCGGCGGACATCCACTGGCCCTTCTTGACGTTCACCGGCCGACCGGTGCGGCCCGCCGCCACCAGGAGGTCCGTCTGCCGGCAGAGAAACGCGGGGATCTGGAGCACGTCGACCACGGCCGCGACGGCGTCGGCCTGCCCGGGCTCGTGGATGTCGGTGAGGATCGGCAGTCCGGTGCGCGCGCGGACCCGCTCGAGCGCGGCGAGCCCTTCCTCCAGCCCCGGACCGCGGGGCGCATCGCCGCGGGCGCGGTTCGCCTTGTCGAACGAGGCCTTGAAGCACACCGGCAGGCGGAGCCGCTCGCCGAGCGCGGCCAGCGTGTCGGCGATCTGCGCCATCACGCCGTCGTCCTCGATCGCGCACGGCCCCGCGATCAGGAAGGGTCCGCGCCCGAGCGGGAAGGCGCTCACGCGCGGCTCGCCGTCCGCGCCGGCGCGGCGCCGCCGGGCGCCTCGAGCCCCCGGTGCTGCACCGCGGCGCCGATGAAGGCCGCGAACAGCGGATGGGGCCGCGTGGGCCGCGACTTGAGCTCGGGATGGAACTGGCACCCCACGAACCAGGGATGCTCCGGATACTCGATCATCTCGACCAGCGACCCGTCGGGCGACTGCCCGGAGAGGCGAAGGCCGTGCTCCGCGAGGACGTCGCGATAGGCGTTGTTGACCTCCCAGCGATGCCGGTGGCGCTCCGAGATCTCGGTGGTGCCGTAGGCCTCCGCGGCGCGCGATCCCTGGCGGAGCCGGGCGGCGTAGGCGCCGAGGCGCATCGTGCCGCCGAGGTCCTGCACGTCGCGCTGCGACGCCATCAGCGCGATCACGGGATCCGGGCAGTGCGGCTCGAACTCGGTGGAGGTGGTCCCCGGCATGTCGCACACGTTGCGCGCGAACTCGATGATCGCCACCTGGAGGCCCAGGCAGATGCCGAAGAACGGCAGCGCACTGGTCCGGGCATGCTGGATCGCGACGATCATCCCCTCCACCCCGCGGTCACCGAAGCCGCCGGGCACCAGCAGGCCGTCGTATCCGTCGAGCAGCGCGGCCGGATCGGCCTCCGGGGCGACGAACCGGTCGGAGTCGATCCAGTCGATGTCCACGCCGACGTTGTGGGCGATGCCGCCGTGCAGCAGCGCCTCGCCGACCGACTTGTAGGCATCGTGGAGCGCGGTGTACTTGCCGACCACCGCGATCCGCACCCGACCGCCGGGTCGGAGGATCCGCTCGACCATCGCGCTCCACTTCGCGAGGTCCGGTTCGCGGGTCTCGAGCCCGAGCCGGGCGCACACCTCGCGGTCGAACCCCTGCTCGTGGAACCGCAGCGGCAGCTCGTAGATGCTGCGCACGTCGGGCGACTCGATGACGCTGGCGAAGTCGACGTTGCAGAACAGCGCGATCTTCCGCTTGATGTCGGCGCCCAGCGCCTGCTCGCTCCGGCAGATCAGCATGTCGGGCTGGATGCCGACCTGCATCAGGTCGCGCACCGAGTGCTGGGTCGGCTTGGTCTTGAGCTCGCCGGCGGCCGCGATCCACGGCACCAGCGTGAGGTGCACGAAGATCGCGTTCTCGCGGCCGATGTCCTGGCGGAACTGGCGGATCGCCTCGAGGAACGGCAGCGACTCGATGTCGCCCACCGTGCCGCCGATCTCGACGATCACCACGTCGTGCCCCGGGGCGGCCCGGCGCAGCGCGTTCTTGATCTCGTCGGTGATGTGCGGGATGACCTGCACGGTGCCGCCGAGGTACTCGCCGCGGCGCTCCTTGTTGATGACGTTCTGGTAGATGCGCCCGGTGGTGACGTTGTTGGCCTGCGACAGCGACCGGTCGATGAACCGCTCGTAGTGCCCCAGGTCGAGGTCGGTCTCGGCGCCGTCATCGGTGACGTACACCTCGCCGTGCTGGAACGGGGACATCGTCCCGGGATCGACGTTGATGTACGGGTCGAACTTGAGCATCGTGACCGAGAGGCCGCGCTCGACCAGCAGTCGCCCCAGCGAGGCCGCGGCGATGCCCTTCCCCAGCGACGACACCACGCCGCCGGTCACGAAGATGTACTTGGTCGTCCGCGTCGCTGTGCTCATCGGGGGGCCTCGGCATGGTCGAGCCACCGCGCCTCCGCGGCGGCCAGGTCGGCCGGGGTGTCGATTCCCGGCATGGCAGGTCGGTCCAGCAGCGTCACCCCGATCACCATCCCCGCCTCCAGCGCCCGGAGCTGTTCGAGCGACTCGGCCCGCTCCAGCGGCGACGGCGGCAGGTCGGCCAGCCGCAGCAGCGCGTCGCGCCGGTAGGCGTAGATCCCGAGGTGCTGCCACCACGTGGTGGTGGCGGACTCCGGGTCGCGGAGATACGGAATGGGATGACGCGAGAAGTAGAGCGCCCGGCCCCGGTCGTCGCAGACCACCTTCACGCGGGCGGGATCGTCGCGGAGGGCCGGGTCGAGCGGTGCCGCGGCGGTGCCGATCGCATCGCCGCGCTGCACCCGGTCGATCGCGCCGGCCACCGCCTCCAGCGGGAGGAACGGCTCGTCCCCCTGGATGTTGACGACCACGTCGTAACCGGCGAACTCGGCCCGTGCGGCGACGGCTGCCACGCGATCGGTGCCGCTCGCCAGCTCGCGGCGGGTCATCACGCTCTCGACGCCGAGCGGCTCGAGCGCGGCCACCACGGCCTCGGCATCGGTGGCGACCACCAGGCGGTCGACGCCGGGAACCCGCTGCGCACGCTCGACGACGCGGGCGACCAGCGGTGCCCCGCCCAGGAGCTGGAGCGGCTTGTTGGGGAGTCGCGTCGAGCCGACGCGGGCCGGGACGACGATCAGGACAGGCACGATGAAAGCTATGTGGGCGCGGCCCCGCTGTCAAAATGCGTGCCGCGCTCGTTTCCAGCCCGATAACTGCTTGACAAGCAACCGATTACGGGGTTACCCCGACGAGCGAGAGGAAGTTGGCCAGGAGCCGCTTCCCGTCCGGGGTGCCGACCGACTCGGGGTGGAACTGGACCCCCCAGACCGGCAGTTCGCGGTGCCGGAGCGCCATGATCTCCTCACCTGGCTCCCGATCGGCGGACCAGGCCGTCGCTTCCAGCACCTCGGGAAAGCCGTCCCGTGCCACCACCAGCGAGTGATAGCGCATCACGGTGAGCGGATCGGTCACGCCGGCGAACAGCTCCACGCCGCGGTGGTGCACCTCGGTGGTCTTGCCGTGCATCAGCCGGTCGGCGCGGACTACCCGACCACCGAACGCCTGCCCGATGGCCTGGTGCCCGCGGCAGACGCCGAGGACGGGGCTCGCGGCCTC
>CALGOK010000059.1 GCA_937961295.1 uncultured Gemmatimonadota bacterium | reverse complement strand
GCCGGCAGCGCGCCGCCCTCGAGGTCGAAGACGAACAGGTGGCCATTGAGGTAGAACACGAACCCGATTTCGCCGTTGTACGGCGAGGTGCGCATCGAGGCCGTGGTGTTGAGCGGCACCGACGTGAGCACCACCGGACCCGGAACCGCGGTCTCGGAAAGCGTCGGCGAGGTCCCCGCGGTGCAGCGGATGCCACCGGGGTTCAGGGTGCGGAGCGGCTCGATGCAGCCGGCGTCCGACACGGTGAGCTGGGACCGCTGGTCGAAGTAGGTGGCACCATTCTGGGTGGCCGCCTGGTTCAGGATGCCCCAGGTCGAGCCCATGTAGCTGGCGTTGAACGGCACCGGCACGTCGTGGGTCACGTCGATCACCGAGTCGACCTTGCCGGCCGCGCCCCAGTAGACCTTGTAGTCGGCCGACTGGATGAATGGCGTGAACACGGCCTCGACGTCGCGCCACGAGGAGGTGACGTCGTCGTAGGAGCGGACCTCGAAGATCGTCTTCACCCCGGCGATCCCGCCGCCGACGTTGTTGAACCCGGTCGGCAGGCGCGCGAGGCCGCTGTTGAACGCATCCGGGTTGGACGAGTTCGGGTTGTCGACGGTCTCGTTGGCTCCCGAGAACCAGCGCGGACCGTTGTAGGCGCACGCCTGGCCGGTGCCGCTCGGGAAGCCGGCGGCGTGGTTGACGCAGCCGCGGGGCCGCACGCCGGCGTAGTAGCCCGACGGGTAGCGGACGGTGAACGAACCACCGATCCCGTAGCTCCCCGGGGGTGCACCGTACTTGGCCGCCAGCGTCGGGTCGGCCGCCAGGGCGTCGAAGGCGCCCGAGGCGTCCACCGCACCGGTGGTCGCGTTCATGTGCACCGGGATGGTGACCCGGCTGGTGCCCACCGGCGCGATGATCCGGTAGTAGTAGTTCGCGTCCATCGTCGAAGCGGCGGCGAACGTGGTGATGCGGATCGAGTCGACCGTGAAGGCGATCTCGCCCGGCTCGGTGAGGAGCTCCTTGACGAACGCGGCGAGCGACAGCGACACCGCATCCGAGGGCGGGAACTTCTTCGAGAACTTGCCGGTCGCCGGATCGATCGTCGGCATCTCGCGGTCGGTCAGCTCACCGCTGCGGCCGTAGATCCCGACCGACGTGGACGCGGTGTTGACGTAGTTGCCGGCGCTGGTGCGCGGCACCACCCGCTTGGTGGTCTGCGCCGACTCGAGCGACGTGTTGCCCAGGCCGGTCGAGTTGATCGAGTTGATGTCGAACGCGGTGACGGCGTAGAAGTAGGTCAGGCCGTTCCGCGGGTCGTTGTCGACGTACACGAACGGCACGCCGGTGTTCGACAGCTCGGGGAAGCCGCTGCCGCCGCCGGTCACCGCGGTGTCGGTCGCCAGGTTGATCACGTCGCCGCTGGCGAGCAGCGTGCGGCTGCCGATCTGGACCTGGACGAAGTTGCCGGACAGGTCGTACTGCACGTTCTTGACGAGCTGGACCCCAGGGCCGGGGTTGTCGAACACGCCCGCACAGCTGGTCGTGACGCCGAGCTCGGGAGCGCAGCGCGGACCGCGGGCGTCAGCCACCACCTGGCCGGTGAAGTCCCGGAACCGGGTGCCGGCATAGTCGTACTGGGCGATCAGCTTGAGCGACTCGGGGTTGTCGGCCCGGCCGCGATAGATCCGGTAGCCCTCGACGTCGAACTGACGGTAGTTGGCGTCGTAGAGCGCGTTGGGCACCGGGGCGCCGCCGCCATCGGGGACGATCGAGGCGTCCTTGGCGACCTGGAAGTACGGGTCACCCTCGGTCTCGGTGGCCGACGGACGCCAGACCACGGTCACCTGCCCGTCGCCCGGGATCAGGAAGAAGTCCGGCGACTCCGGCGCGAACGGCAGCAGGAAGCGCGAGTCGAAGATCGACTGCGCGATGAGCGCCTTGCGGAGCAGCGAGCCGGGGACGGTGGTGAACTCGTCCTGCTGGACGATGCCGTCGCCGTTGGCGTCGTTGTAGCCGCGGAAGCCCATGATCGAGTCGACGCGGTTGGCGCCGTTGGCCAGCAGCGTCGCGTTGCTGAGGCGGGTCGGGTCGCCCGGGAACACCCGGGTGCCGCCGACGTAGCCCGGGATCTGCACCGGGGCCGCGTGGATGTAGCTCACCACGATCGACGCGGACTGGCCGGCCTCGAGCGCGAACGGCGTCGAGGACTCGAGCAGGCGGACGTCGGCCGGGGCCGCGTTCTGGATGTAGCAGATCCGGCTCACCAGCGGGTCACCCTGGTTGCAGCTGACGCCGTCGGCCGGGGTGATGGTGCCGGAGAGGTACTTGTAGAGCCGCACGGCCGAGTTCGGGTCGGGGAACGGCCCGCCGTTGGTCGTGTTGGAGAACAGGTTGATCTCGCCCGGGCCGGTCGCCGACTTCAGGTACTTGATGCCGACGAAGCCCGCGCCGGGGAAGAACGGCGCCCCGAAGAGGTCGGGCGAGAAGGTCCAGCCGGCCGCCCGCGGGAAGTCGGCGTGGTAGGCGTAGCCCATCGCGAACGGCAGGTTCACGCTCGAGAAGTTCACGCCGGCCGACGTGGTGACGTCGGGGTCGGCGGCGAACGCCGCGAAGAACGGATCGATCGTGTAGCCCGCGGTCGGCAGCGTGATGTTGAACGCCGCGTTGTTGAGGGCGTGGAACTGCTGGGCCTGCTCGATCAGGATCTCGCGGAGGCCGGGCCGGTACTGCGCGTAGTCGGCCTCGTTCAGCGACGAGATGTTGTAGAACGTGAGGATCAGGTAGACCAGGTCCTCGTTGCCGGTCGGGAAGTTCCATCCCATCACCCGGTACTCGGCGACCACGCCGAGGGGGTGCGGCCGCGCCGCGTTGAGGCCCGGGTCCGCCTCGGACGACATGAACCACACGTCGCCCTGCGAGGCGGTGAGCCGTCCGCGGAGGAGGTCGTCGAACAGCAGCTCGCTGGCGTCACCCTGCGGCACGTAGGCGGCCTGGGGCCAGTTGGCCTGGTCCACCGGGGAGACCGCGTTGTAGAGCTCGGTCACCGAGGTGCCGTGCTGGCGCAGGCCGGAGGCGTCGAAGAACATGCCGCCGGTGGTATCGCCACCCCACGGGTTGGCCGGCTTGGAGCCCTGGATGATGCCGGCGACCTGCAGACCAGAGTTGAACATGTACTGGTTGCCGGTGCCCTTGGGCCAGAAGCCACCACCGATGGTCGACGAGTTGAGCGAGTCCACGCCCACCTCGCCCCGGGTGTTGAGGCCGTAGTAGATCCGGTTGATGGTGATCGCGCCCAGGTTGCCGGCAAAGAGCCGGTAGCGACCGGAGTCCGACCGCTTGGCCGCGGGATCCGGGCCGGCGTGGGCCAGATTGGGCAGCGCGACGGCGGCGGCAAGCGCGAACACCAGTCCGCCGATCAGGCCTCGCGTACCACGCAGTGAGTGCATTGTGCGACCTCTCGAGGATGGATGCGGACGTCCATCACAGGGGGGCCGGCCGGAGCCGGCCCCGCCTGCAACGGGCGAAGGGTCAATCAGAAGTTCACTTCCATGCCGAAGCGAAGGGACCGGCTGCTCCCGGCGAACCGCGACACGTGGAACGTGCCCAGCCGGTTGAGGTCGGACGCCCGACGCTGCTCTTCCAGGGTGTAGACCCCGTCACCATTGCCGTGCCGCTGCTCCGCCTTGCGGGTGTAGTAGCAGGTCGGCGGCGACGGGTTGCCGCCCGAGGTCACCCAGCCGGCGCAGCCAGCATCGCTGCTGGGCAGGGTGATCGTCCCGGTGGCGTTGTTGTACACGCCGTTCCGGGCCGCAGCCTGGGCGAAGTTCGCCGAGTCGGTCGACCAGAGCGTCGCCCGGTAGCCCGGGTTGTCGATGGTGCCGGTCTGGGCGAAGACGCCGAGGATGTTCTCGAAGTTGAACACGTTGCGGGCGTCGGCGTAGGCCGTCAGGTCGAACGAGCCCATCCGGAAGCCCTTGGTGACCCGCAGGTCGACGTTCTTGAACGTCGGCAGCCGCGCCGCGTTGAAGTCGCCGCCCAGGGTGTTGCACGGGTTGCCCGAGGTCACCGCGAAGTCGTCGTCGAGCGACGGGTCGCAGCGCGTGTACGGCGTGCCCGAGGCGTACCGGGCGGTGCCGAAGATGCCCACGCGGCCGAGGATGGCGCCGAGGGCGCTCCCCTGCTGGAAGTCCGCCGGGAAGTTGAGGGCGAACTGCGCCGCGAGCGAATGCGGCCGCGAGAAGCCGACCGGCTGGGCGGCCTGCGGCGGCGGCGCCGCGTTGCCGGTCACGATCGACGTGATCCGGGACCCGAAGTTGATGTACGTGAACGGGTCGGAACCGGTGTTGCGGGCGTCCTGGTAGCTGTAGCTCAGCACGCCGTTGAACAGGTTGCCGAACCGGCGGTCGACGCGGATGTCGATGCCGCGGGTGTTGCCGAAGTCCTGGTTGACCACCAGCCGCAGGTCCGCACGGCTCTGGGTCCGCGGGTCGATCGCGCCGATGAGGCGGCCGGCCGCGTTGGCCAGGTTGTCCTTGTTGTACACCGTCACGTCGAGCACCATGTCGTCGCTGAACGCGTGCCGCACGCCGAACTCGAACAGCACGGTCTTGCCGAAGTCGAGGTCGGTGCCGTAGCGGTTGTTGGTGTTGGTGATGGCCAGGTCGGTGTTCGAGCCCGACAGCACCACCGAGTAGTCCGGCGACTGCACCTGCTGCGCATACGAGAGGCGGAAGTTGGTCCGCTCGGTCACCGGGAAGGCGACCTGGATGTGCGGCGAGACGTAGTCGTGGCTCGTGTAGTCCTCCAGCCGGCTCTCGAGGTCGGCCGGGGTGAAGCCCGGGAACGACGAGATGCGCGGGAAGTCCTTCCACTTCTGGCCGCCGACGTCGAAGTAGTCGTACCGGACGCCGCCGACGAGCACCACGTCACCGAGGTCCAGCCGGTCCTCGGCGAACAGGTTGTAGCGCACCGGCTCGGCCCGCCAGACGTCGGTGAAGCCCTGGCCGGTGGCCCCCATGTTGTACATGTCGATGGTCGAGGCAGTGTACTCGCCGCCGAACTTCAGGCGGTTGTACCGGTCCACCTGCCAGTCGAGGTTCGCCTTGCCGATCCAGCGCTCCTCGGACGCGGTGTTGAGCGTCCCCGGCGCGGCGCCCATCGTCCCCACGGCCGACGGGTTGCCGATGCCGCCCGGCTGGCCCGTGACGCCGTTGTAGGGGTTCTGGGAGTTGTACTGGGTGGTGTTGAACCGGTCGTAGATCGTGATCGGCGCGTCCGGCGTCTGCAGCCGGTAGTTCCGCACCAGGTCGTCGTCGACCGGGAACTCGTCGAACCCGTACTCGTAATCGAAGTCGGTGAAGTACCAGCCCAGGAACGGATCGCGGGTGGACTCTTCCGACTCGACCGTCAGCAGCGAGTTGATCGAGGAGTTGGTCTGGTAGGACACGTAGGCGTCGAGCGCCAGCGCGCGCGAGGCGCCGCGCGAGAGCACCTGGTTCCAGTTCAGCGTCGCGACCTGCGAGGCGTTGGTGGTCCCGAAGGTGCCGTCCTGGCCGCGGTCACCGCGGTTGTTGGCCCGCGACGTGAGGTACGACAGCGAGATCCGCGACCCCTGGCCGAACGAGTAGTTGAGCTTGGTCGTCAGCTGGACGGTCGAGTTGGAGCCGCCGCCGAAGCCGCGGTTCCCCCGGCAGTCCACGCCGTAGTTGCTGGCGATGTCCGGGTTCGAGGCGCCCGCGGCGTAGGCCGCGTCGCAGTCACCCTGGTAGAGCGCGAAGTTGTACACCGGCAGGAACGTGGTGTCCGCCGTGGCGGTGTTGGTGCGGGCCACGCCGTAGACCGTGTCCACCCCCACGGGGCGCCAGGCCGGGACTTCGTAGCCGCGATAGCCGCCGGTCCCGAAGCGGGTGCCCGTGACGTCGCCACCGACGAAGAACGTCAGGTCGCTGCTGATCGGACCGCCGAATGCCGCCGACAGGCGATTGAAGCCGGCCGACTGCTTGAGCCCGGAGAACTCGTCGGTCTCGAAGCCGAGGTTGCCGCTGAAGCGCTGGCCGCCGGTCCGGGTGGTGATCGCGATCACGCCGCCCTGGGCGTTGCCGAACTCCGACGAGGTGGCGCCCGTGGTGATCGAGGCGTCCTCGAACGAGCCGACCGACACCGTCAGCGTCGGGATGGAACGGCCGTTGCCCGTGCCGCGCATGCCCGGCTGGACCGGGACGCCGTCGACGTAGGTGTTGTTCTCGTCGGCCCGGCCGCCGCGCACGGAGAGGATCGTGTTGCCGGGCGACGCCATCACGCCGGGCTGCAGCGCGAAGACGTTGTTGAGGTTGTCGACCGGCAGGCTGCGGGTGTAGGCGCCGTCGATCAGCTGCTTCGACGTCACCTGGTCGCGCGGCACCAGCGGGTTGTCCGCCGCCACGACCGTGATCTCCTGGATCTCGACCGCCGTCTGCTCGAGGCTGAAGTCCTGCGTGACGGTCTGACCGGAGGTGATGCGGACGCCCGTGAGCTCCTGGGCCTTGTAGCCGACGAACGAAGCGCGCACGTCGTAGGTGCCGGCAGGGACCGAGTTGAAGAAGTAGTACCCCTGCGGGTTCGCCGTGGCAGCGAACGCCGTGCCGACGATGATCACGCGCGCATTCGCGACCGGCTGGTCAGCCTGGTCCCGGATGCGTCCCTCGAGCTTACCGGTGGGGCCCTGGGCGATGAGCGACGTCGCGCCCAACCCGGTCACCACCGCCGCCAGCGCGAACGCGCGCGCAAAGCGGGCGAGGGTCCTCACACAACTCTGAATCATGGAGCCATCCTCCGTAGGAGAGTGACGGATAGTGCCGCTCCTGCGATCGGGCCGCCGGTGCCGGGTGGCGCCGACATCCCGTTTCCTGCAACGCCGCCAAGTGCGCGACGACGTGACCTGGTGATGAGCGACCGCCGGAATGCGCGTGCTCCCGGCAATGCGCGTGCGATCCCCTGGGTGGCGATCGCCGACCGGGTGTCACGCGCACCCGGTCCATCGGTCCTGAATTGTCAGCCGCTTTGAGTGTTCGGAAGACTCGGCGGGGGCCGAGTGCACCGAATATGTCCGGCACTCGAACGAGTGTCAAGCAACGCACACCAGCCGGTGCCGGGGGCCCTCCCGGTCACGTAACTCGCTGGAACCTCTGGGGATCGGCCATCCCCACCCCAGCGAGCCGGACCGCCACCCGCCAATCGCTTCCGGGGGCCTTGGTGCGTAGACCCCCCGAGCCACGGGGGGGTCACATCAGGGCCGACGCGACAGGGGACAGGGGACGGGTGACGGGGGCTTCGGTCCGTTTTCCCACCCACCGACCCTGTCACCCGTCCCCTGTCACCACCGCACAACTCATTGTATGTCATGGATTTACGATGGTGAGTCTCCCCACCGCCCCCGCCCCGCCCCCGGCCGTGACATGATAGAAGTACACCCCCGCCGACACCCGGCGGCCCGAGCGGTTGCGGAGGTCCCACAGGGCGTCGCCGCCGCCGGTCTCCCCCTCGGTCCGGAGCGCCCGGACCAGCACCCCGCTGGTGGAGTAGATCCGGACCACCGCCTCGGCCGGGAGGGCCGAGAAAGTGACCCCGTCGGGACCCCGGCCGGGCTCGGGACGTCCATAGTATGGGTCGGGAACCACCCGGATCCGGGCGAGCAGGTCGTCCGAGGGGGCCGTGAGGGCGTTGCTGGCCCGGTAGCGGAACCGCATGGCGGCCCCCACAGCCGTGAACGGGCGCGGCTGGAATTGATCGGCGAACTGATAGGGAAGTGCGCTGCCAGCCCGCCCCTCGCCCCCGCCGATCGCCCCGACGTAGTCGCGGAGCGTCCACGCCTGCTGCGAGATCGGCACCCCGAACTCCAGCCGCACCAGGAACAGGTGTCCCTTGAGGTAGAGCACGAACCCGTTGCCGCCGGCCGGCGCGGTGCGGTCACCGATCGTGCTGCCGGTGGAGCCGTAGGCGATCGGTCCCGGCACGGCGGTGCGCGACAGCAGCGCCGCCGGCCCGCTGCACGCGATCCCGCCGGGGTTGAGCGAGCGGAGCGGCTCGACACATCCCGCGTCGGTCACGGTGAGTTCGCTGCGGAGGTCAAGGTAGGTGGCGCCATTCTGCGTGGCGGCACGATTGAGCACGCCCCACGAGTTGCCGATCCGTTCGCTGAACGGCACCGGCACGTCGTGCGTGAGGTCGATCACCGAGTCGATGGTGCCGCCGCTTCCCCAGTACAGCCGGTAGTCGGCGGCGGTCTGGAACGGCAGCAGCACCGCCTCGACATCGCGCCAGGTGTTGGAGTAGTCGTCGTAGGCGCGCGGCTCGAAGATCACGCTCACCCCCGGCAATCCGCCGCCGACGTTGTTGAAGTCGGTGCGCCCAAGCCCGCTGTTGAAGCGATCGGGGTTGGAGCCGTTGGGATGCGCCACCGTTTCCTGGTCTCCCTGGAACCACCGCGGCCCGTTGTAGGCACACTCCGTGATGGAGGGGAAACCGAACGCGTGGTTCACGCAGCCGCGCGAGCGCACGGTGCCGTAGTAGCCGCCCGGATACGACGCGGCCCACTCGGCCGCAGTGCCAAATGCCTCCGGCGGGGCCTGGTAGCGCGCCGCCAGCACCGGATCGGCCGTCACCGCCGGGAATCGGCCGGAGGCAGAGGTGGCATCGGACGTGGCGCTCTGGTTCACCGGCACCGCCACGCGCTGGATCCCGGCAGGCGCGACGACGGTGTAGTGGTACA
This sequence comes from uncultured Gemmatimonadota bacterium, assembly GCA_937961295.1. GTDB lineage: Bacteria > Gemmatimonadota > Gemmatimonadetes > Gemmatimonadales > GWC2-71-9 > Palsa-1233. Next base: position 5,970 of record CALGOK010000059.1, on the reverse strand, counting down.
CGGCCGCCACGCTGGCGGCGGGCGAGAATCCGGTGACCACGCTGGAGTCGAAGGTGATCGACACCTCGCCCTCGCCCTGCAGCAGCTGGCGCACCAGCGGCTGCAGCCGGAGTAGCATCCCGTTGGCGGGCGGGAAGCGCTTGGAGAAGCGGCCGGTGAGCGCATCGAGGGTCGGCACCTCGGTGTCGGCGAGCCGGCCGCGCCGACCGTACACCCCCTGCTCCACCTCGACCTCGCTCACCAGGTTGGCAGCGTCGCGCCGCGGCACCACCCGGCGCGTCACCTTCGGCGACTCGAGCGACGTGCGCCCCGCCCCGGTGGAGTTGACCGCGTTCACGTCGAACGCCGTGACCGCATAGAAATAGGTGAGGCCGTTGGCCACCTGCGGGTCGACGTGCACGAACGGCACGCCCTGGAACGTCCGGCTCGCATCGCCGTCGAACCGGAGCGTGTCGGCGCGCAGCACGAACACATCGGCGCCCGGCACGCTGACGCGATCGCCGGCGGCCACCTGGATGAACGGGCTGGAGATCGCCGACTCGACGAATCGCGTGAGCTGGACGCCCGGCACCGGCGCGTCGAAGAGTCCGGGGCAGCTCGAGGTCTCGCCGAGTTCCGGCGCGCAGCGGCCGCCGCGCTGCCAGTTGTGGACCTGGCCGGTGTAGTCGCGGAACAGGCCGCCGTAGCTGTACTGGGCGACCAGCTCGAGCGCGTCGGGGCGATCGGTCCGGCCGCGCCAGATCCGGTAGCCTTCCACGTCGAACTGGCGGTAGTTGGCATCGTAGAGCGGGTTGACGACCGGCGCACCGCCGCCGGGCGGCACCACCGCCGCATCGCGTGCGACGTCGAAGTACGGGTCACCCACCGACTCGGTGGCCGACGGACGCCACACCACCGTCACGCTGCGATCGCCGGGAATCAGGAAGAACGCCGGCGCCTCGGGCGGCTGCGGCAGCAGGAAGCGGTGATCGTAGATCGCCTGGACCAGCTGCGCCTTGGCGATCAGCGAACCGCGCACGGCGGTGATCTCGCCCGGCTGCACCACGCCGTCGCCGTTGCGATCGGCGTACCCGGCGAACCCCGCGATCGAGTCGATCCGGTTGGCGCCCTGCGCGAGCGCCACCGCATCCGTGAGCCGCAGCGGATCACCGGGGAAGACGCGGGTGCCCTGCTGGTACCCTGCCAGCGCCACCGGTGCCGCGTGGACGTAGGCCCACGCCAGCGTCACCGCGCCGCCCGGCTGCAGCGTGACGGATGGCGACGACTGCATGGTGCGGATGTCCGAGGGCGCATCGGTGCGGACGTAGCAGATCCGCGTCACGCGCGGGTCGCCGTGGTTGCAGGTCACGCTGTCGGCCGGGGTGATGGTGCCCGACGCGTACCGGAAGGCGCGGGCGGCGCTGCGCGCGTCGGGAAACGGGCCGCCGTTGGTGGTGTTGGAGAACACCCGGATCGCCGGACCGCCCCCCGGCGTGGCGAGCGTCTTGATCCCCACCAGCCCGCTGCCGCTGAAGAACGGCGGGGAGAAGAGGTCGGCCGGGAAGAGCCAGTGGGTCGCGCGCGGGAGGTCGGCGTGCCACGCGTATCCCATCGCCAGCGGCAGGTTGACGCTGGCGAAGTTGGACCCGGCCGAGACCGTGACATCCGGATCGGCGAGCACCGAGGCGTGCAGCTGCTCGATCGGCCAGCCGCCGTCGGGGAGGTCGACGCTGAACTTCGTTTCGTTGAGCTCGTGGAACCGCTCGCCGAGGCGGACCAGCTCCTCCCGTACCCCGGGACGATACGCCGCATACGCGCTCGCGTTGCGCGCCGTGATGTTGTAGAACGTGGCGACCACCACCATCACGTCGTCGAGCCCGCGCGGTCCGTCCCAACCCATCACCCGGAACTCGGCGGCGATGCCGAGCGGATGCGGACGCGCGGCGTTGAGGCCGGGATCGCCCTCCCAGGCGATCCACCACAGGTCGCCGTCCGACGCCGACGTTCGTCCCTGCAGCGCCGCGGCGAAGCGGTCGTCGCCGTGTCCCACGTAGCCGCCCTGCGGCCACCGGTCGCGATCCCGCTCGAGGCGGGAGTTGAACACCTCCGTCACCCCGGTTCCGTGCTGCCTGAGCCCGGAAGGATCGAAGAAGAACCCCGCGGCGGTGTCGCCGGCCCACGGATTGATGGGCCGGGCACCACCGATGATCCCGGCCACCTGCGGGCCGGAGTTGAACATGTACTGGTTGGGAGTTCCGCGAGGCCAGAACCCGAGCGTGATGGCGGTGGAACCGAACGGATCGAGTCCCAGTTCCCCACGGGAGTTCATTCCGTACGCCACCCGGCCAGCCAGCATCTCGCCGGTGGAGCCGCCGTGCACAGCGACGCGCGAGGCGCTCGGCTTGGGAGCCGACTGGGCCGCCAGCTCTGCCGCGCGCACTGCGGAGGCGAACACGAGCAGCGCCGCGACCGCGGCGCCCGCAAGGGGGCGCATGGACACCTCGGACGAAGAAGGGGTGTCCTAACACCCTTCGAACGCGGGGAAGGTCACGTGCGCAAATCAGCCGCGGCCTGCAGGCGCACCCCCAGGGGTGCGCGATGCCGGCATCGCGCGCCGTGAACGGCGCGCCTGCGCCCAGCCGGCATCGCGCGCCGCCAGCGGCGCGCCTGCTACGCCGTCACCAACTCCACCTGCGGCTCGCCGGGCGTCACCGTGAGGCCGTCCGGTCCCCAGTAGAGGTTGACCTCGCTGCGCACCCCGAACTCGCCGGGGAGGTAGATCCCCGGTTCCACCGAGCAGCCGGTGCCGGGGAGCAGCTCGCGGTCGTCGTGGGTCTCGTAGTCGTCGAGGTGCGGCCCCGATCCGTGCAGGTCGCGGTCGATGCTGTGGCCGGTGCGGTGCACGAAGTAATCGCCGTAGCCGGCGCGGGTGATCACCTCGCGCGCGGCGCGATCGCCGAGGTAGCCCTGCACCGGCTCGCCGGCATCGGCGAGGGCGCGGAGCCGTGCGATCGCCGCGTCGCGCGCGTCGCGCACCGCCTGCCACACCTCCGCCACCTTGCCGGGGACGCGCGATCCGCTGAACCCCATCCAGGTCTGGTCGGCGAACACCGCGCCCTCGCGCATTCCCGCCCACAGGTCGAGCAGCACCACCTCGTTCGGTCCGAGGGTGCGGTCGTGGCCGGGATGCGGCTCATAGTGCGGGTTGGCGGCGTTGGGCCCGAACCCCACGATCGGCAGCGTGGTGAGCACCAGCCCGGCACCCTCCATCGCGCGCACCACCTCGCGCTGCAGCGCACTCTCGGTGAGCGACCCGTTGGTGCGGCGCACCGCGCTCGCCAGCGCATCGAGCGCGATGCCGCGCAGCAGCTCCGCGGCCTGCACGTGCTCTGCGGTCTCCTCCGCGCTCCACGTCGCCGCGAAGCGGGTCACCAGCTCGGCACTCGGCTTGATGGTCACATCGAGCGACTGCAGCAGGTCGATCACCCCCCACGGCACGCGGTCGAGGTACGGCACCGCGTCGAGCGGCGACACCTCCATCGCCACGGTGCGGCCGCCCACCAGCTCGCGGAGCGCGGCGTGCAGCTCGGCGTGGCGCGAGTAGGGGATGATCTTCCCGGTGAACGCCGCCCACGGCTGCATCTCGATCCGGTGCACGATGGCGGTGACCGGTCCCTTGCGCGGCACCCAGGCGAAGACGCGCCGGGTGGCCAGCGCGCCGCCCGGCAGCAGCCGGCTCGCCACGGGGTTGAGGCCGTGGAAGTCGAACAGCAGCCAGCCGTCGGCACCGATCCGGTCGAGGCCGGCGGCGAGGACGTCGCGGTCGATGGTGGTGATGTCGCTCATTCGTATCCCTCGGCGCGCGTCGCGCGCCAGATGCAGCGGTGGTCGCCGCGGCCGCGACACGCCTCGTGCAGCATGGCCCCCTCCACCCGCGCCACGACGCGCAGCAGCTCCGCGAGGCCGGCCGTGTAGAAGCGGCAGCCGACACCGTCATCGCGCGCCTCGAGCGGCAGCGAGTCGGCGGTCTCGGCGCGGGCAAGATCGTCGGCGGGACGCAGGTCGACCAGCAGCCAGCGCCGCGCCAGCGTGCCGGCGGAGCGGAGCCGGATCGCCTGCCCCATGCGGCCCGGAACGATCCGGCCGACCAGGCGCGCGGTGCCGCTCCGGTGTCGTGACGCGTGGCGGGCCGCGCGGCGCCCAGCATCGGCGTACACCAGCTCGGCGTCGGGGCGCCGCCCCACCAGCCGGAACACCGCCAGCGCCTCGTCGTGCTCCACCTCGTCGCCGCGCTCGGCCGCCTCGCGATAGCGCGCCACCTGGCGCGCGACGGTGGGCGACAGGCCGAGCCGCTTGGCAGCGAGCTCGTGCTCGAGCGCCCCCAGCCCGTCGTCGGCCGGAGTGTCGATGTTCTGCACCGCCTCGAGCAGCGAGAGCGGAAGGAGGGCGGGGACGGGGGATGGCATGGAGATTGGCGAGAAAAGTAATCGGAGGACGGAGGAGGGAGGTCTCGCAGGCGCACCCCTTGGGGTGCGCGATGCCGGCATCGCGCGCCGTGAACGGCCCGCCTGCGATCGACATCCCCGGACCTCCGGCCTCGCTAGATTCCATCATGTCTTCGGTTTCGGCCCCCGCCCGCTTCGACGACGAGGCGCTGCCCCACCTCGACCTGCTCTACCGGGTGGCACTGCGGTTGACCGGCGACCCGGCGGCGGCCGAGGACCTGGTGCAGGACACCATCCTCAAGGCGCTGCGGGGCTGGAAGTCGTTCCGTCCCGGATCGAACGCGCGGGCGTGGCTGGTGACCATCCTCCGCAACCAGTTCATCAACGGCTGGCGCAAGGTCAAGCGCGCGCCGCAGCAGGTGGACGTCGAGGCGGTGCCCGAGTTCGTCGACCGCGACAACCTCGACCCCGAGGGGCGGTTCTTCGCCGATCTGGTGGACGACGAGGTGCTCGCCGCGCTCGACGCGCTCCCCGACGACTTCCGCGACGTGGTGGTGCTCTCCGACCTCGAGGGGCTGCCCTACGCCGAGGTGGCCGAGGCGCTCGACATCCCCGTGGGGACGGTGAAATCGCGGCTGTTCCGGGCCCGGCGGATCCTCCAGGGCACCCTGCGGCGTTATGCGGAAGAGACCGGAGTCATTCGCAGCCAGGAGCCTGACCAGTGAGCCAACCCGCCACCCCCTACGATTGCGGCCGCGCCCAGGACGAGCTCGATGCGTTCGTGCGCGGCGAGCTGCCGTTGGGCGAGGCGGAACGGATGCAGGTGCATCTCGACCGTTGCGGTCACTGCGCCAGCGTGGCGCGTTACGAGCAGGCGTTCCGCGAGCGGCTCCGGCGGGTGCAGGACAGCTGCGACTGCTGCCCCGACACGTTGCGGAAGCGGATCGAGCAGCTGCTCCAGCGGCACCCCCCCGATGCCGGAGACCCATGAGGTCCTGGTGGTCGGCGCCGGTCCGGCCGGCAGCGCGCTGGCCACTCGGCTGGCGCGGCGCGGTCGCGATGTCCTGCTGATCGATCGCGGACGCTTCCCGCGCACCAAGTGCTGTGCCGAGTACGGCTCCCCCGGCACGCTCCGCGAACTCGAAGCCCCCGCGCCGCCTGACACCCTCCTCGACGCCGGATGGATGGCGCTCCGCGGCACTGACGTGACGGCCGCCGGCGGCAGCCGGCTGTCGGGTCGGTTCGCCGATGCCGGCGTGCCGTCGCGCGCGCGGGGCGTCGCGCTGCCGCGACACGAACTCGACGCGCGGTTGTTCGCGGTCGCGCAAAGGTGGCGGTGCATCTCGATGCGGACAAGGGACGGCTGGAGGTCGTGACGCTGCGACCGGTCGCGCTGCTTGGCGCCTCGCTCGACGGCACATCGCTGGGGCAAGCCGTGCCCTGCGCTCCCGACAAGCCGGCGACGTTCGCGCTGCCCACCGGCGCGACGGGCGGGCGATTTGTCCTGCGCGACGGCGACACGGTGCTCTTCGACCGCAAGCTTCCG
>CALGOK010000058.1 GCA_937961295.1 uncultured Gemmatimonadota bacterium | reverse complement strand
AACCGTCCTCGATGACCCACACCGCCACGCCGCGCCCGCCTGGCTCGGGCACGTGAGTCCAACGGCCGCCGAACGCCGCGCCCTCGCCGGCATCGAGTTCGGTGACCAGGCGCCGGCCGGGTTCCTCCTCGAGCACCGTGACGCGCGCCTCACCCCACTCGCTTCCCTGCACCCAGCGTTCGCCGCTCGCTGCACTGTCGCGGGTCATCGCGGTCACCTCGCTCCACCACGACGGCAGGGAGCCCAGGTCGCGCATGACCACCCAGACCGAGTCGGCGGGGAGCTCGAGCTGCAGGACCGACGACGCGCGATGCTCGCGCGGCATGAGCAGGCCGACAACCCCGGCGAGCCCAACGACCGCAAGCAACCCGATGGCGATCCGGATGGCGAGACGCATGGCATCCTCCCGGTGGCGATTCTACCGCCCGGGACGCGGTCGTCAGGGGATCCGATACCCAGGCGGTCCGACCGAATCAACCAGCACGAGCGCATCGAACTCCTCGCCCGGGACCATGCTCCTCTCGGTCGTCCCGTTGCGGAGATAGCGGCGTGCGGAGTCGGCCCAGCGCCGCACCGCCGGATCCCGATTGCCGGCGAGCAGCAGGTAGCGCGCCGCGCCCTCGCCAGCGAGGAACGCCTCGATGCCGCCCGCGGGCGGTACACCGACGGAGCGGACCGTCCGGCCGTTGTCGGTGGTCTCGCCCGACGCCATGAAGAACCCGACCGAGAACACCTCAGCCGGCATCCACTCGCGGAGGAAACTGCCTGCGCTGCGTACCCGCAGCGGACCCGCGGTCCACGCGCCGTAGCGACCGTGATCGTTGTGCAACCAGACGACGACCTTGCGGCGACCATCGATCGAGTCGGCCAACGTCCGGATGGCCTGCGCCATCCACTCATCCCGCACCTCGTAGTAGCGCGCCGGTCTCGCCTGGCCCGCTGCTTCGGCATCGGCACGGAGCTGGAGACGGTCGACCAGCCCGCGGCTCATCCGGTAGCTCCAGCGGTCCGTGCCCTCCAGGAGTGCCGCGGCAGAGTCGTAGCGTGCCGCGACGACGCCGCCTTGGCGAACCAGCCACGGATAGACTGCATCGCCGAGCCCGCCGAGTTGCGTGGGCAGGTAGATCAGCGAATCCTGCCACGCGACCCGCTCGGCGAGCCCGGCCGCGCGAGGCGCCAGCAGGGCGCGTGACCAGGCTGGCCGCTCCCGGCTGTCATAGCCCTGCGCCTGGATGTCGATGCCGGCGAGATAGAGCGGGGCAGCGGTGGCCCTCGCGCTGCGCAGGTAGTTGAACAGCGGCAGCAGCTCGGCGTGCTGGAAGGTGTAGGCCAGGCAGTCGTGCAGCGCGGCGCGCGGGGACAGCTCCGCGAGCTTCGCGCTCGCGGTCGCGCATTCCCAGAATCCGCTTTCGATCGCGATGACGTCAAACCCCATCTCGCGGTGCAGCCATTCCACCAGTCGGATCTTCAGCCGCGAGAACTCACCCACCCCGTGTCCGTTCTCGCCGAGGAGCACGATGCGCCGATCGCCGATGGCGCGCGCCAGCGGGGCGAGGTCATCGGTCGGCGCCGTTTCCGCGAGCGCGAGCGGGTGCAGCTGCTGCGCGTCGGCAATCCCCACCGCGCCACCGGCCACGAGCAGCAGGAGGAGGTTGAGCGAGGGGCGCATCGTCACTCCGTTCGGAAGGGATGGTGCAGGATTGACTGCCACTGGAATCGCCGTGGACGACCCATGGCTCGGCCCCACGTCCAAGGCAGTCAGGCATCGCGCGCCGCAAGCGGCGCGCCCGCGACCATGCCAGTCGGCGGTGGGCCACGAAGCGCATGCTCCGGCCCTTGGCGCTACCGGGAGCGCCGATCCGCACGGCCGGCCAGGAGCGCAGTGGCCCACTGCCGAGCGATGCACCAAGAGCAGCACGGCCGACTCATGGGCCGGCCCCACGTCCAAGGCAGTCAGGCATCGCGCGCCGCAAGCGGCGCGCCCGCGACCATGCCAGTCGGCGGTGGGCCACGAAGCGCATGCTCCGGCCCTCGGCGCTACCGGGAGCGCCGATGCGCACGGCCGGCCAGGAGCGCAGTGGCCCACCGCCGACGCACGCGACGACAGCAGCAAGGCCGACCCACGGGTCGGCCCTGCGCCTGCCGCCTGGTTTCGCTACTGGTCTTCCAGCTCCGCCAGCGCCTCGATCGCCGCCATGCGCACCTCCGGATCGGGATCCTCGAGCGCGCGGGTGATCGCCACCTTGGCCTGCGTCGCGCCCATGTTGCCGAGCATCTCGATGGCGGCGCGGCGCACCTTGGAGTCGGCGTCGGCGATCACCCCGATCATCGCGGGGATCGAGGCCGGGTCCTCGATGTGCTCGAGCGCGTGCACCGCCGCATGCCGCAGCTCGCGGTCGGGCGAGCTCACCGCCCGGATCAGCGCCGCCGGTGCACTGTGGATGTTGTCGAGGTCGCCGATCGCTTCGGCCGCCGCGATCGACAGCTCGAGGTCGTTCCCTTCCAGCACCCGCGCCAGCGGCTCGAGCGAGGAAGCGTCCTCGATGTCGCCCAGCGCCGACACGATGGCCAGGCGCACCCTCCGGCCGTCCTCGCGTCCCCCCTGGCGCTGCAGCGCACCCGCCGCATCGCGGCTCTCGATGTCGCCCAGCGCGTCGGCGGCCGCCCAGCGCACCATCGTCTCGCGGTCGTCGAGCATCCGCATCACCGCCGGCACGGCGCGCGCGTCCTCGATCATGCCCAGGGCCCACGTGGCCGTCATCCGCACCCGGGCGTCGGCGTGGTTCAGCACGTCCTCGAGCGGATCGACCGACGCGCGATCCTCCAGCTCCCCGAGCGCGTACGCCGCCATCGCCACCGAGGCGGCGTCGTTGCCGCGGAGCTCGCGCTCCACCCGGGTGCGGAGCGTGGGCCGCTCCGCCTCGCCGATGGCGAGCAGTGCCGCCTCGCGCACCCGCGGCGACGGGGACTCGAGCGCCGCGACCAGCACCGCGTCGCTCGCCGTGCTGTTGCCGAGCATCTTCGCCGCGGTGCGCCGGACGCAGGGATCCTCGCTGTCGAGCCGGGTCGAGAGCAGACGGATGGCCCGCGCATCGCGCACCCGCCCCGAGACCGAGTCCTTGGCGGCCCGCACCTCGGACCGGGCATCGTGCAGGCGCCCCAGCCCCCACGCGTCGCGTCCCCACCAGAAGTTGCCGATCTGGTCGCTCAGCATCTCGCAGGTGACCGCATCGGTGCGCTGCATCGCGTCGAGCAGCATGGCGACGCGGGCGGAGTCGGGACCGGGCCGCTCGTGCCCGTGATCCCCGATGGTGATGCTCATCTGGCCGGCATCGGGGCCGGCGATCGTCAGCATGGTGGCCGTCGCCACGGCGGTTCCGCCGAGCAGCACCCCAACCAGCACCAGGGCGGGCTTCATCACGACTCACCCTCCTCGCCGAAATAGTCCACGGCGATGCGGCGGACCTTGGGGTCGGCATGGTTGAGCGCCCGCCGAAGCGCCGCGTGGCTTTCCGTCGTGCGGATCTCGCTCAGCGCCTCGGCGGCGTGCTCGCGCACGTCGCTCGACGGATCGTCGAGCATCCGCACCACCTGCGACACCGCGCTCGCCACCCGGCGGTGCTCCACGTAGTGCAGCGCCGACTGGCGCACGTCGGCATCGCGATCCTGCAGCAGCGCGTTGAGCGCGGCGTCGGGAATCGTGCCGTTGAGCTCGATCATCGCCTCCAGCGCGGCCTGCCGCACCTCGTGGTGCGCGTCGGCCAGCCCGGCAGCCACCGCCGAGGCGCTCGACGGATCGCCGATCTCGGCGAGCGCCCAGTGCGCGGCCTGGCGCACCTCGGGATCACGATCGGCCACCATCCGTGCGATCGCCGGCATCGACTCGCGATCACGCATCTCGGCCAGGATGTGCACCGCGTGCTGGCGGACCTCGGCGTCGTCCGAACCCAGCATCCGCCGGATCGGTGCCGCCGGGACGCCGCGATCGAAGTTCGAAAGCGCGTCCAGCGCGGCGCTCCGGACCTCGGGATCGCGATCCTCGAGCGCATCAACCAGCGCCGGAATGGCGATCGGGTTCTCGATCCGTCGCAGCGCGTAGGCAGCCGCCTGGCGCACCTCGGCGTCCTCGTCCTTGAGCCGCTGCATCAGCGCCCGCACCACCGCGGTGTCGCGCTGCGCCTCCGCGAGGCCACCGCCCAGCTTGCCATCGATCAGCCGCACCACGCCGTCATTGGTGTCGCTGTTGCGATTGCTGTTGGTACTGCTGTTGGAGTTGGAGCTGCCGTGCTTCTCGGAGGTGCGCTCCCAGCGACGATCCTGTCCGGATTCCATGGGATCGAGCTCCGTCCCCGCCACGCCCAGCTCGGCGTCGGTGGGAATGCTCCAGGGATCGCTGGCGGGCTCCGGCGCCCCGCGATGGCCCATCACCCCCGGCGCCAGCACCGTGGTCGCAGCCAGCGCGCCCACCGAAAGCATGCTCGCCAGTGGCTGGCGCCGCGGCGCACCAATGGCGCCCTTCTCGAGCAGTCGCGCCACGCGGACACTCAGCTGCGAGCGCTGCTCCGCCATGCCGGCCACCGGCACGCCGAGCGGCGAGGCCTCGATCCACTCGGCGACCTTCACCAGGCAGCGCGCCAGCGGCACGCCGCCGCTGCGCTGCGCAGCCCACGCGTCGGCCTGATACTCCGCGGCCTCCTGCAAGCCGCGCCGCGCCACGCGGTTGAGCGGTTGGAAGAAGAACACCCGCTCCATCGCGCACGCGAACGCGAGCCATTGCGGGTCGCGACGCACCAGGTGCGCCAGCTCGTGCGCCAGCATCGCGCGCTGCTGCGCCGGCTCGAGCTCCTCGAGCGCGGCGACCGGCAGGCAGATCTCGCCGTTGCCGAGCGCCACCGGCGACGAGATGGCGTTCGACGCGGTGAGCCGGATCGGGCGGCGCACGCCCGCCTCGCGGCGGAGCGCGGCCAACGCGGCCGGCAGCTCGCCGTCCACCAGCACGCGACGATCGCCGAGGCGTCCCACCAGGATCAGCCGCCGGCCACCGTACCACGCCAGCAATCCGATTCCCACGATCAGCCACGCCGTGGCGATCACGCCCACCATGGAGAGACGACCCGTGAATCCGGAAGTGGCGGCATCGCCGCTCGTCGCCGGGTTGACCGGCGTGCCCGCGCCGAGTTCGGTGGCGGGGAGCGACGTGCCGACCTCCGGTCGCGAGCCCTCCACCGTCGGCACCTCACCGAACGTCGGCGGCATGTTCACGAGCGCGGCAGGTGCCTCACCGAGCGCCAGCGAACCCGCCGGCCGCACGTCGAACAGCGACTGCGCGGTGGCGGTCACCACCCCGCCCACCAGCGCAACCTTCCACAGCAGGTCGGCCACGTCGGGACCGGCACGGCGAACACGCAGCACCAGCCAGGCCATCCCCAGCAGCACCGTCGAATGGATCGCGTAGGTCAGCAACCACGCGGTGATGCTGGCAGCGAAGGAGTCGGTCACCGGTCCTCCTGGCGGGATTCCGCGTCGTCGATCAGGGCGCGCAACCGGGCAAGGTCCCCCGGCGCAACTTCCTGGGATGTGAGCAGGTGGTTCACGAGGGCCGTCACGTCGCCGGCAAACAGCCGCTCGGTGAGCTCGCTCACCTTCGACTGCCGCACCTCCTCCTCGCTCACCAGGGCGCGGTAGACGTACTGCCGCTGGTCCACCCGACGGGCCACCACCCCGCGGCGCTCGAGCCGGGAGAGCAGCGTGGCCACGGTGGTCTGGGCCAGGCCCCGGTCGCGGTGGAGCTCCTCCCACACCTCGGCCACGGTGGCCTCGCCCCGCGCCCAGAGATGGCGGAGGATGGTGATCTGCAGTTCGGTCAGTTCATGCGTTTCCGGCACGGCTCGGCTCCAGAGGTTGTTCTACAGGTGTAGAGTTACGGCCGTAGACCGACTCTGTCAACCCCGATACGAAAAGGCCCCCGAATCGGATTCGGGGGCCTCGTCACTCGGATGCGATCGTGCCCTAGTGCTCCTGGATCGCCACCAGTTCCAGCTCGCCGTCGGCCCGGCGGGTCAGCACCACGCTCCACACCTGGCCGGCCGACATGGTCACCAACTGCTCGGCCTGCACCGCCCCCGTGGCCAGGTTGGTCACGCGAACGTTGTAGGTCCCCGGCGACCGGACCACGTACCCGGGGAGAATCCCGCTCAAGCCCACGCCGTAGTCGAACGGCGAGACCAGCCGGGCGGCGGAGTCGATCACTGCACCCTGGGGCGCCAGCCATGCCTCAAGTGTGGGGGTACTGATCACGGTGTGGACCACGCGAACCTTCACGGCGTTGCCCACTGGGAGTGAGGCGGTATCGGCACCGACCACCAGCGAAACGACCGGTCCCATCACCGATCCGCCCAGGATCGCTGTGCGGCGGGATCCCTCGGCGATCGCGAAATTGGCGGACGCGACCACGCGGCCACCCTCGGCCCGCGCCTCGAGCCGATGGCTGCCGGCCGGGGTCACGCGGGTGGTCCGAGTCCCCGGCGACGGCAGGGTGCTGGCCTCGTCGTCGAGCACCAGCGACGCCACCGTCCCGGCCGGGAGGGCATTGATCACCGCCAGCTGGGCGTCGCCCGCCGGGAGTCCCCCGGTGGGGTCGACGGCGCCACACCCGGCCACCAGTGCGACCAGGGCCAGCCACGACGGCTTGGAGAATCGTACCATTCCACGACACCTTGCAGGATCAACGAGGGACAGGTCGGGCCCCCAAGTTGGCAGGGGCGAACATGTTGCAAGACCCGGCCGGCACCGGGTCCGTCACCTCCGGAAGGTATCCTGACAATACGTGACCGGGCCGCCCCCGGCGGGGTCTATCCGAGGTGACGCCTACCGACGCCGCCCTGATCGAGCGGATCGCCGTGGGGGAGTCATCCGCCTTGGCCGAGCTGATGGACCGGCACGCGCCGGCGCTGATGCGCTACGCGACCCACTTCCTTCAGTCGGCCGACGATGCCGACGAGGTCCTGCAGGATACCTTCCTCAGGGCCGAGAAGGCGATTCGCAAGGGCGTGCGGCCGGACCACGTCTCGGCGTGGCTGTTCCGGATCACGGTCAATCGCTGCCGTTCCCGGCGCCGCCAGTTCTGGCGCTTCATGGGCGGCGAGGCGGGCGAGGCGGTGATCGCGCGGGCGTCGACGCCGCCGCGCGCCGAGATGACGGAATGGCGCGACGAGATCACCCGGGCGCTGGCGCAACTCAGCCAGCCGACCCGCGAGGCCTTCCTCTTGAAGCACGTGGAAGGCATGACGTACGAGGAGATGGCCGACGTGACCGGTGCGGGGATCCCCGCGCTCAAGATGCGGGTGTCACGGGCCTGTGAACGCTTGCGGGAGCTGCTGGCGGACTTGCGATGACTGACGACCTCCTTCCCGACGATCCCCTGCTGCGCGCCGTCACGGCGCTGCGGCAGGGCGAGCGCGTGCCCGCCGGGCTCGCCGAGCGCACCCGCCGGCGCGCGCGGCGTCAGGCCACGGTGCGCCGCGCGGCGATCGCCGCGGGAGTGACCGCCACGATCGCGGCGGTGGTGGTGATCGGCCCCTCCGACTCGACGCCGCCCGGGCAGGTGACGTTCGCACTCGAGGCCCCCACGACCAGCGGCGTGTCGCTTGTCGGCGACTTCAATGACTGGGATCGCGACCGGGTGCGCCTCGAGCGCGTGGGCGGCGAATGGCGCGTCACGCTGCAACTGCCACCTGGACGCTACCGCTACTCCTACGTCACCGACGAAGGACAGTGGCTCTCCGATCCTGACGCTCCGCCGGCGCTTGACGAGTTCGGCGCGCCGACGTCGGTCATCACCATCCCGAGCGAGACGTGATCGGTCGCGCCTCGCTCGTCCTGGCGGTCCTCCTCGCCGCTCCCGCGCTCCCGGCGCAGGACGCCTCGAGCCTCGCCGGGGGAACCCGTCGGCAGGTGGCCGGCGCCGAGCAGGTCGACCAGCGCCTCGCCGCACGATTCCCCGCCAGCGTTGCCGTCCGGTTCGCCGGGGTGATCGATTCGGCCGGTCGGGAGGGGCTTCCCACCGAGCCGCTGATCCTCCGGGCCCTCGAGGGCGGCGCCAAGGGCGTCCCTGCGGACCGGATCCAGACCGCGCTCACCCGGCTGGCGGCGTCGCTGCGACGCGCCATGGCCACCCTGGGCCCGGAGACCCCCGAGACCGACCTGACCACGGCCGCCACCGCCCTGCAGACAGGGCTCGAACCTTCCCGTCTGCTAGAATTGCGTAACTTGAGGGGGGAGAAGTCGCTCACCGTCCCGGTGGGCGCCTATCTCGACCTGGTCGCCCAGGGGGCCGTCGCCGAGCGCGCGTGGCTGCGCGTGATGGACCTGGCCCGAAGGCAGGCCGTCGACCGCGATTACGAGCGGATCGACCCGGCCGACCTGGTCGCCCGACGACCCGAGGACCGCCGTTGATCCGTTCCCCCGCGCTCCTGGTGGCAGCCGCCCTGATCCCCGCCGTGTCCGACGCGCAGCAGGCGTCGTTCACGACCAGCGGGGGAGTGGCGCGGCTCGACCAGGCCACGGCGGGGGCGATGGGATCGCTGGGCGCCAGCGCCGGTGGCGTCCTCGGCCCGCTCGGCCTCCAGCTCGCCGGCAACACCATCAACTACCAGAGTCTCGGCACCGCCAACCGCGTGAGCGCCGACCTGCACGTGCGCGAGGACGGCCACGGCTGGACCGTGGCCGCGGGGCCCCGCGTCGAGCTGGGCAGCGGTGTCAACGAGCCGTGGAACCACGCATGGAGCGGTGGCGTGAGCGTCGGCCGCAGCCTCGGGATGCTGGCCCTCGAGGTCTCCGCGAGCGAGGGGATCACCCGTCCCAGCGAGCAGCGGGTCTCCTTCGGGCGACGCGCCGCCCGGGCCGCGGTGGAGTTCGGCCCGGTGGCGGTGACCGCGGGATTCGACCTCACCATCATGCGCGACAGCACGCTGCGCGATGACGTGTTCTTCGATCCCACCAGCGAGTCGCAGTATCGCCGCCGGGTGCGCGACGTGCGCGACCTGTCGCTCGCGGTGGCCGTCGAGCTCGCGAGCGTCGATGTGGAGGCCACCTTCGGCCGGCGCAGCGGCGACGACATCGCCACCCAGGGATGGTGGCGCGTGCAGGCCGCGCTGCCGATCGCCCAGGCAGCGGCCGTCACCTTTGCCACCTCGCGCAATCCGGCCAACGTGGTGCTCGGCTTGCGCGGTGACCGCGCCACCACGCTCGGGCTGCGACTGGCGCTGCCCGAAGGCCCGCGCGCCGACCACTACGCGCCCCGCGGCGAGGTCACCCGGTAGAACGCCGAGCTGGTGTGGGTGGTCCTGACGCTCCCGGCCGCCAGGCGGGCGCGCCTGATGGGCGAGATCACCGGCTGGCGCGCCGTGGAGCTCGAGTCGCTCGGCGGCGGCAAGTTCGCCGGATGGTTCCGCGCACCGGTCGGGACCTACCGCGTCAATGTCGCGCTCGACGAGGGACCGTGGATCGCGCCGCCGGGCATGCCCCGCGTCGAGGACGGCTTCGGCGGACTGGTCGGCCTGCTCGAGCTCTGAGCGGCGACGCAACCTCCGCGTCGGCGTGTTCGTACCACTCCAGAGACACGAGTCCCTTCGTCCTGGAGCCGTCCCCCGATGTTGTCGTCACGCCGTGCCATCACCGCCATCGTCGTCGCCTGCACCGCCCTGTTGCCCGTGGCCGCCGTCACGGCGCAGGCCCCGTCCGCGGAGACGCGGCTGGTGGTCGGCGCCACCGGCAACGAGGCGCGCTATCGGGTTCGCGAACAGCTCGCCGGACTCGAGTTCCCCAACGACGCGGTGGGAGTGACCAGCGCCGTGAGCGGCGAGATCGTCCTCGACGGCTCCGGGCAGGTGCAGGCCGATCGCTCGACGATCGTGGTCGACCTGCGCACCCTCAAGAGCGACAAGGATCGCCGCGACGGCTATGTCCAGCGCCGCACCCTCGAGACCGAGCAGTTCCCCGAGGCGGTGCTGCGCGTGACGGGACTCGGCACCCTCCCGCATCCGCTGCCGACATCAGGCGAGTTCAGCTTCACCCTCACCGGCGACCTGACCATCCACGGCACCACCCGGCCCACCAGCTGGTCAGTCACCGGGCGCGTCGAGGGCGACCACTATCACGGCACCGCGACCACGCGGTTCACCTTCGCCGAGTTCGGGCTGACCAAGCCCCGGGTCGCCGCCGTCCTGAGCGTGGATGACGAGATCGCGCTGGAGTACGAGTTTCATTTCGTGAAGCGGTGAGGCGTCGTTGGACGTTGGCGGTTGGTCGTTGGTTCTTGGAACTGGGGATCCTGCCTCATGCACCGATCGTCGACCCAACCACCCTAACGACTAACGGCTAACGACCAGGGGCCAACGACCAACAACGCTTCTCACAGATACGGCTGCCCCAGCCACGCCACGCCGTCGCGGATCCGGGTGAACAGCGGCCGCGCTGCGAGCTCGGCGCGGGTGACATAATGCGCGCCCTCGGCCTTCTCGGTGATCACGTCGAGCAGGTCGCGCGCCAGTGACTCCGACCAGCACTCCAGCACGTACTCGAAGTTGAGCCGCAGCGAGCGGGGATCCCAGTTCGCCGAGCCCACCAGCGACCACGCCCCGTCGACCACCATCAGCTTGCTGTGGTCGAACGGGGCGCGGGTGAGCGCCACCTTCACGCCCCCCTGCACCACGCGCGCGAACTGCGCCTGCATCGCCCAGTTGACCAGCCGGAGGTTTCCCACTGCCGGCACGTACACCCGGACATCGACGCCCCGCAGCGCGGTCACGCGCAGCGCATCGAGCAGCGGCTTCTCGGGGAGGAAGTAGGGGGTCACCACGTGCACCGACTCGCGCGCCGTGGCCAGCGCCCCCTGCAGCACCAGTGGCAGCGAGTCGTGGGTCTCGTCCGGCCCGTCGGCGATGCCGCGCGCCACCACGTCGCCCATCCGGCCGAGCGGGACGAACCATGCCGGGCCGTCGAGCACCTCGCGGGTGGTGTAGCGCCAGTCGAAGACGAACGCATCGACCAGGTGGCGCACCACGGGACCCTGCACCCTGAAGTGGATGTCGCGCGTGGGGTGACGCGGGTTGTCGGCCAGGAGGCAGCCGTCGCGCACGTTGATTCCGCCGGTGAACCCGGTCGCGCCGGCGATCACCCGCAGCTTGCGGTGGTTCCGCATGTTGAAGTACGGGTGCGAGAACGGGAACGGCGACGGCAGGAAGAGCGCCACCCGGACGCCGCGCTCGCGCAGCTCGCCCACGATCGACGGCCGCGAGTAGCGCGAGCCGACGCTGTCGATCAGCACCCGCACCGAGACGCCGCGCCGCGCCGCGGCCGCGAGCGCCTCGACGAACCGCAGCCCGGCCTTGCCGTGGTCGAAGATGTAGGTGGCGAAGCCCACCGAGTGCTGGGCCCCCTCGATCGCCGCGAGCATCGCGGGATAGGCCTGGTCGCCGTCGAGCAGCGGCTCGACGCGGTTCCCCTCGGTGAGCGGCTCGGCGGTGACCCGGCCGCCGAGGTGCGCCAGGCCGCGGTAGGCGGCCGGCACCAGGGACGCATCGTGCTGCTCGGTCCCCTGCCGGAGCGCGCGCCGTTCCGCCGTGTGGCTGTCGCGCGCCTCGCGCACCCGCCGTGCGGCGCGGCGGATCCGGTTGATCCCGAGGAAGAAGTAGAGGATCGAGCCCAGCACGGGGGTGAGCCAGACGAGGCCCACCCAGCCGGTGGCCGATCGCACGTCGACCTTGGTCAGGACGATGTGCGAGGACACCCCCGTCGCGAGCACGACGTGGAGCACGGCGGCGAGGACCTGCCAGGTGGAGGAGGACACAGCAAAAAGAATAGTCGTTGGTCATTGGTCGTTGGTCATGAGTGCGCGGGGGGCCGGCCACGGTGCCGGGACGCCTGCCCCCGCGCCCCTAACCACCAACGACCAACACCTCAGGACTCACTTCCCACGACTACCTTCAACCCATGCACCCCTCCTGGCCCCCGCGCGAGGCGATCGAGCGCCTTGCCGAGTCGGTGCCGCCGCTGATCCACTTCGGCACCTCGAGCTGGACCTATCCGGGCTGGACCGGGCTGGTCTACCAGCGCGACTACCCGGCCACCGGCGCCAGTGCGGCGATGCTCGAGGAGTACGCCCGCTGGCCGCTCTTCCGCACCGCCGGGATCGACTCGTTCTTCTACCGTCCCGCCTCGGCCAAGGTGCTCGGCGACTACGCCGCGGCGCTGCCGCCTGGATTCCCCTGCCTCAGCAAGGTGTGGGACCGGATCACCGCGCACACCTTCGCCAACCCGCGCGACAAGGCACGCTGGGGCGAGGCCAATCCCGACTGGCTCAATGCCGACCTCTTCCAGAACGAGGTCCTCGGCCCGATGCGCGAGCACTTCGCCGACCATCTCGGGCCCTTCATCTTCGAGTTCCAGGCGATCGCGAAGAAGGACAAGGTCAGCGGCGCCGACTTCGCCGGCCACCTCGACCGTTTCTTCTCGCAGCTCCCGACCGATGCGCGCTACTCGGTCGAGATCCGCAACCGCGACTATCTCTGTGATGAGTATTTCGCGGTGCTCCGGCAGCACGGCGTGGCACACGTGTTCAACGCCTGGACCCGGATGCCGGCGATCGGCGAGCAGCTGCTGCTCCACGACGCGGTGACCGCGCCGTTCATCGTCTCGCGCGCCCTGCTGCGCACCGGGCGGAGCTATGCCCAGGCGGTCGACGCCTTCGCGCCGTACGACCATGTGCAGGACGAGAACCCGACCCTGCGCGCCGACCTGGCCGCGCTGGCCAAGGCGGCGCTCGAGCTGCGGATCCCCGCCTACCTGATCGTCAACAACCGCGCGGAGGGGTGCGCGCCGCTCACCATCGCGGCGGTGGCGGAGCGGCTCAAGGGCTGAGCGTTCACCCGCCGGCCACGCTCCTCGCCAGACCCACCGCCCCGGGCAGCATCCAGTCGTCGATCAACCCGAGCACCCCGGCACCCCGGAGGCTCGACAGGCCGTGGACCGCCGCCCAGCACCCCACCGCCCTCCCCACCAGTTCGGCCGGGTCATCCCCCGCCACCTCTCCCTCCAGCGCGCGCGCCACCTGCCCCAGCCATTCGCCGATGGCGGCCTGCAGCTCGGCATCGCCGGCCGCGCCCGGGATCGCAGCCGTCATCAACCCAACCAACGCGGGCTCCGCCTCCCCCAGGGCCACCCACGCCCTCGCCACCCCGCGGGAACCACTCCGTCCGGCCAATCGCCCTGCCACCGACCGGTAGCCGTCAGCGGCAACCGCCCTCAGCAGGGCGTCGCGGTCGGGGAAGTGTCGGTAGGGAGCGTTGGGCGAGACGCCGACGCGACGCGCCGCCTCGCGGATCGAGAGCGGCTCGCCGGGTGCCTCGCGCAGCAGGTCGCGGGCGGCGGCCACGACCGCCCGGGGGAGGTCGCCATGGTGATAGGGCATCCGCCAAGATCGGAATGACCCCTAAAGTTGTCAATGCACACATTGAGCCATGTGGACAGTACACACTTGAGCGATATCGTGGAATTGCCGTGGAAATCAACCGAGGAACTATCCGACCAGCGCCCGCTCGAGTTCGGCCTCGACCCCGGCGGTCCGCGCCACCTGGACGATCGTCTCGCCGATCTTGTTGTTGGGAGTGGAGGCGCCGGCGGTGATGCCGATGACCCTCGCCTCCCCAAGCCATCCATGGCTGGTCACCTGGGTCTTGGTGCGCACCGGCTGGTGGGTGATGGTGCCGGCGTCAGGATCGATCTGGTCGGAATCACTGATGTGGACAGCGCGCACACCGCGGTCCTCTGCCAGGGCTGCCAGCGCGCAGGTGTTCGACGAGTTGTACCCCCCGACCACCACCATCAGGTCGACCCGCTCCTCCAGCAGCGCCGCGACGGCGTCCTGCCGCTCCTGGGTTGCGGAACAGAGGGTGCCGAACGCCCGGAACCGCTCCCCCGCCTCCTCGGCGCCGTACCGCGCCGCGAAGGCCCGCTGGATCTCGGCGGCCACGGCCATCGTCTCGCCGGCAAGCATGGTGGTCTGGTTGGCCACCCCAACCCGCCCGAGGTCGCGGGCAAAGTCGAATCCCGGGGAGCACTTCGCGGCGAACTGCGCCGCCAGTGCCGCGGGATCGCCACCGTGCTCGATGAAGTCGGTGACCACCTTGGTCTCGGCCATGTCGAAGACGATCAGGTACTTCCCGCCGGGGTGCTTCTCGACCTGCGAGGCGGTCGCCCGCGTCTCCTCGTGGTAGTGCTTGCCGTGGATCACCGCGGTATAGCCGTCGCGGGCGTAGTGCTCGACCCGCTTCCAGACATTGAGCACCGAGCCGCACGTGGTGTCGACCAGGATGCAGCCGAGTTCCCGGAGCCGGTTGAAGTCGTCGAGCGTGACGCCGAATGCCGGGATCAGCACCACGTCGTCCTTCGTAATCGCGGAAAAGTCGAACTGCCCCTCGGGCCCCCGCTCGAGGAAGACGATCCCCATCGACTGGAGACGCTGATTCACGTGCGGGTTGTGGATGATCTCGCCGACCAGGAAGATCCGCTTGTCGGGGAACTTGGTGCGCGACTCGTAGGCGTACTCCACCGCCCGGTCGACCCCGTAGCAGAACCCGAACTCCTGGGCGAGCCGGAAGGTGAGCGGGCCCACCTCGAGCCGGTTGCCGCGGGCCCGGAGCGTCTCGACCACCGCGCTCGAATACTGGGTGTCGAGGTCGCCCTTGATCTCGGCCTTGAGCCCGAAGCCGCGGCGGAAGTACGTCGATTCCATCAGGGAAACCTAATGGGCCGGGTCAGGGGCACCCCACCGCGCTCGCGACCACCGGCACGCCGGCGAACTCGGCGCGCACCACGAGGGTGTCCGGGCCGACGGGGGCGCGCATGCGGATCTCCAGCGATCCCGCGGCACGCGGAGCGGCGGCGGTGAGGGTCACCAGCCCACTCACCGAGCGGTACCCCACCAGTTCGGCGCTGTCGCCCACCCAGCGCATCGCCGCGATGGCGCTCGGGCGGGGCGCCTGGTCGCGCAGCTCGGGTGCCACGACCGGGTGCGGGGCCGGGGCGAGCGAATCGGGTTCGTGGAGCGTGATGAGCAGGCCGGTGTCGTTGCTGATGGCGACCAGCGTGCCGGTGCGGGTGACCGGACACCAGGCGAGCTCGCCTGGCAGCGTCGCCTCGCCGCGGTGACTGCCCCGCCAGCTGGCGTGCACCGAGCCGGCGCTGCTGGGCGCCTCGCGCGCGACGAACCACCAGGTCCCGGCGCCGGCCAGGACCGCAAGTGCACCAGCGATGAGCAGGGGACGGATCAACGACGAGCTCCCGGGTCATGGCGACGGATTCTCTTGCCGCCGCGTCGCGGTAGATTGCCACCGCGAGCCTCGGGATGGAATGGCAGGGCAGTTCGGGCCGCCGGCACCGGGCCGGCGGCGGCCTTCAGGACGCCGCCTCTTCCCAGCGGCTGCGGCCGTCGCGATGCAGCCCGTAGGCGCGAAGCCGACGCCACAGCGTGGTGCGGGAGATGCCGAGCGTCTTGGCGGTCTCCGCCAGGCGCCACGAGTGGGCCTCGAGCGAGCGGACGATGGCGTCCTTCTCCCGCTCGGCGAGGGTGGTCGGCCCCTCGCGCTTGGGGACGAAGATCGCCTCGCCAACGTCGAGGGCACCGACCTTGAGCGACACCAGCCGGCCGCCCAGGCCGGCGAGCTCAGGGAGCAGGTCATCCTTCTCACCGGTGGGATCGAGTCCCGCCTCGGTGAGCGCCTCGTGGGCCGAGCTGTTGTAGTAGATGATCCGTCCCTGCTGATCGAAGACGATCACGCCCTCGTTGAAGGCATCGAGCAAGGCCTTCGCCAGCGGCGAGAACACCGAAGGCATCGGGGTTGGAGAACTGGTCATGTCCGAGATTACGCCTGAAGGACACCGGGGGTTTCAGAAGGGGACGCTGGCGGCCCTGACGGCCGCATGGCCACTGGCCGCCTCGGCGGTTTTCCTGGCCCTGGGCGTGGTGCTGGGGACCCGGGCGGGGGTCGCGACGACCGCCCCGGGGACCGTGACCATCCTGATCCTGCTGGCGACGCTGGCCGGCGGGGCTGGAGCGGTGGCGCTGATCCGGACTGCCACCGCCCCGCCCACCCGCCCGTTCGTGGGGCTCGCCGCCACGGTGGCAGCCCTCCTCTCGCTCACCCCCGTGGCGGCCCTCTCGGCGGAGCTGCCGCTGGCGTTCTTCCTGCTGCTCGCCCCGTGGCGTTACGCGCTGATCCCACTGGCGGTGCACTTCGCGTTCGCGCTGGGGTGGCCGCACCGGCAGCGATACTGGGCCGGCGTGGTGATCGGCTGGTACACGCTCCACCTGTCGATGATGATCGCCGCGATCGGTGGCCACCTCGCCAACGAGCTGCCGCTGCTGAACGTGGTGGACGCCACGTTCCGCGCCAAGGTGCTCGAGCCCGCCGGCATCGTCACGGCGCTTGGCGCGCTCGGGCTGGCCCTCGCCCTGCCCAACCGGAGCGGCGCACACCGGCGCGCCGTGGGCTGGGGCTTCGCGGCGATCCTGCTGGGGCTCGGCCCCACGATCCTGGCGCTGGCGATCCCGGCGGTCGAGGTCGCGATCGACGGGGCGATGACGCTGCCGCGACTCGCGCTGGCGCTGGTGCCGTTCCTCGGCCTCGCGGGCCTCACCGCCCTCCCGTTCGTCAACCCGACGCACCGGGACCTGCTTTCCGCGCACCATGCGACGCGGCTCCTTGACGACAGCGACCTGGGCGAGAGGCTGCGCGGGCGGGCGCGCGGGCAGAGGGAGGGGTGCGAGCACGAGGGCGTCACTGTCGGCGTGAGCACGCCCGCGGTCACCGTGACCGAGGGAGTGGTGCGCACGTCGAATGACCGTTCGCTGGCGACGGAGACCGAGACGGTCGACGACCAGCGAACGCTGATCGCACCGATCGGGCGGGTGGGCGACCCGCTCGGCGAGGTGCGCCTCGACGCCCGCCACGCCGGTGCCTTCGGGCGCCGCGAGCGTGAATGGATCTCGTCGTTCCTGCTGCCGATCGCCGCCGCGCTTCGCGCCCGCCGCCGCGAGCAGCTGCTCCGCGAGCGCTCGGTGGGCGTGTTGCGCGACGTGCTGGACGCCTCGTCGCAGATCCGCGACTCGATCGGGCGGCTCCCCGCCGACGGTGATGGCGACCAGGTCGCCGTGCCACCGGCAGTCGATGCCAGCGAGGTGCTCGGCCAGCTGAGTGACGGGCTCGAGGGGGTGTCGCGCCGCACCGACGACCTCGAGACGCTCTCCGGCGAGGCGCGACAACAGGTGCGCGAGGCGAGCGACGAGGTGGCCCAGGCGCTCGACGCCCTGCGTCACTTCGCCACCGAGCTGCTGCGGCTGCAGACGTGGAGCGACGAGATCAGCGCCAGCAACCAGGCCGTGAGCGGCGTGGCGTTCCGGACCAACCTGCTCGCCAACAACGCGGCGCTCGAGGCGACGCGTGCCGGGAGCGCCGGCAAGACGTTCGGGGTGCTCGCCGAGGAGATCCGCCGGCTCGCCGATGCCACTGCGAGCTCCTCCTCGGCGATCGACCAGGCCAGCGCGTCACTCACGCACGAAGTGGCGCGACTCGGCGAGGCGCTCGAGGGCGTGCAGGACTCACTCGTCTCGGCGATCCGGAAGTCGGAGCTCGGCGAGGACGCCTCCCGGCGGGTGACGGAGACCGCCGGCTCGGTGGTCGGGCACGCGCGGTCGCTCCGGCCAGCGGTCGAGGAGGCGTACGCGGTGGCGCGACGCCGGGGGGCGCGCGACACGCGGCTCACCGACACGCTGGAGCGCTACATCGCCGAGCGGGAATCGCTCCAGCGCACCCTGCGCGAGCATCGCATCGCCCTCGACGGCGTCGAGGAAGTGCTGCGGCGGATCGGCACGAGCAGAGCGTCGAGCCGCTAGCGGCGGCGGCGAGGCCCGCGGCCGCGCGGAGATCGTCCCGGCCTGCCACCGCGCGGTCCGCCGCGACGCCCGCCACCGCGCGGCCCGCGGCC
>CALGOK010000057.1 GCA_937961295.1 uncultured Gemmatimonadota bacterium | reverse complement strand
CACGGCAGAACGATGGCGGACGCGTTTCAGCGGCGCAACGCCTGCGGCGTCAGCGCGGCGCCGGTGTAGCTTTGGCGGCATGTCGCTGCACCAGTACTACCGCGACGCACGCGCCCCGCGCTACGCGATCCTGTTCGCGGTCCCGCTGCTGCTCGCCTACGAGGTCCTGGCGCTGCTGCTCGCCGACAGCGCCGGTGGGGTGCGCAACGGCGCCGACGTCCTGCTCAAGTGGCTGTTCGTGAGTATGGGCGGCGGCCGCGGACTGCTGGTGTTCAACCTGCTGCTGCTCGGCATCGGGACGGCACTGGTGGTCGCCGACTGGCGCCGGCATCGCGGCCCACTCTCCCCGCGCGTCTTCGGGTTGATGCTCCTCGAGAGCGCGGTGCTGGCGCTGCTGGTGGGGATCGTCGTGGGCCAGGTCACGCGCACCCTGGTGCAGCACCTCTCGCTCCAGGGGATCGAGGGCTTCGGGCTCGGCACCCAGCTGATGCTCTCGCTCGGGGCGGGGCTGTACGAGGAGCTGCTGTTCCGGGTGTTGCTGGTGGGTGCGCTGGCGCTCGTCGGCGAGCGCGTGTTCGGCTGGCGCCGCCGCGAAGCCGGGATCATGGCCTGCGTGGTGGGCGCCCTGATCTTCTCCGCCTTCCACTACATCGGTCCCTACGGCGACCCGTGGCAGCTGGCGTCATTCACCTTCCGGTTCCTCGCGGGCCTGGTGTTCAGCGCCCTCTACCTGACCCGCGGCTTCGGGATCACGGCGTGGACGCATGCGCTGTACGACGTGTACGTGACGATCGGATGACGAAGGATGGAGGATGGAGGATGGAGAAGGCCGATCTCTCCATCCTCCATCCTCCATCCTCCATCCTCCATTCTCGCTCAGCGTCGGGCCTTCGCCTTCACGATGGAATCGAGCACCGTCCGGAACACCCCGATCGGCTGGGCACCTTCCATCATGCCGCCCTCGATGTAGAACGACGGCGTGGAGCTGGCGCCGGCGCGGACCGCGCCCGCGGCGTCCTGGCGCACGGTGGCGCGTGCCGTGCCCGACTGCAGGCAGCCGAGCAGCTGGCGCTCGTCGAGGGTGAGCGGTCGCACCAGCGAGAGGAAGTAGGCTCCCGGGTCGCGCAGGTCGGCCCAGCGCTCCTGGTCGGCGTAGAGCCGGTCGTGCGCCGGCCAGAACTTCCCCTGGCGCGCGGCGCAGAGCGCGAACTCCGCCGCCGGCACCGCGTTGGGGTGCAGCTGGGTCAGCGGGAAGTTCACGAAGATCCAGCGCACCTTGCCGGTCGCGATGTACTCGCGCTCGATGGTCGGGAACGTTTCCGTCGCGAACCGCCGGCAGAACGGGCACTGGAAGTCGCTCATCTCGTACACGGTGACCGGCGCGTCGGCGCGTCCCTTGGTGCGCGCATCGAGCGGGTCCTGCGCCGCGAGCGGCGGTGCCAGGAGGATGGCAATCAGGAGGACAGGCCAACGGCGCATCACGGCGACTCCAGGGGTTGGTATCTTTCGGCGATCCGCGAACGGGAGCTCGGCATCACGGTGGCCCACCGACAGCGCACCATCCGGAAGGTACTTGGGCCCGTGCTGGCGCTCCACCTCGCCATCGCGGGGTCGCTCGGGGCGCAGGACCCGATCGACTCGCTGTACCCCGCAGCGCCCACCGGGCTGATCACCGACGCGGCTGCGGTCATTCCCGATGACGTCGAGGCACGGGTGGGCGACCGGCTGGAGCGACTGCGGCTGTCGACCGGCGGCGAAGTGGCGGTCGTCACCATCCCGACCCTCGCGGGACGGGAGCCGGGCGAGGTGGCGCTGCGGATCGGGCGGGTCTGGGGCGTGGGCGGCGACTTCCCGGTGGGCGACCGTCGGCGCAACGCCGGCGTGGTGCTGCTGCTCGTGCCGAGCACCCAGGAGCAGCGCGGGGCGCTGTACATCTCGACCGGACAGGGGGTCGAGGGATTCATCACCGACCTGCGCGCCGGACAGATCGCCGACGAGATGCTTCCGGCGCTGCGTGACGGCGACTACGGCGACGCCGTCGACCTCGGCACCGCGATCTTGGTCGACGAGATCGCCCAGGCACTCGGTGCCACCGATTCGAGTTTGTACCTGCCGCGCGAGGAGTCGGGCGGAATCGGCGGCTTCGTGCTGATCACCATCCTGTTCGGGGTCATCCTGCTGGCAGTCGTGCTTGCGGTGATCGGGGCGAGGGGCGGCGGCGGGGGCAGTGGAGGAACCCGGTCCGGTCGCGGGTCGCGTCGCCGGTCCTCCCACTGGGGCGGCCCGGCAACGTGGGGCGGCATCGGTGGCTTCGGAGGCGGCGGGTTCGGCGGGGGCGGCTTCGGCGGTGGCGGATTCGGTGGGTTCGGTGGCGGAGGCGGGTTCAGCGGCGGCGGGGCCGGGAGGGGGTTCTAGTGACCGACAAGGCGACACTCGAGGCGGGCCTGGCACGGCTGGTTGCCGACCTGGGCGGCGGTGCAGCCCCGGGGTGCTCCGCCGTGCTCTATGGCTCGGCGGCGCGCGGGGACTGGGACGCCCGGCGATCGGACGTGAACCTGTTGCTGGTCCTCGAGGATGCCTCGCCGCCGGCGCTTGCGCGGCTCACTCCCGCCGTGTCCGACTGGCATGAGCGCGGCTGGACGCCGCCGCTGCTGGTGAGTCGCGCGGAGTGGCAGCGCGCGACCGACGTCTTCCCGATCGAGATCACCGACATGCGGCTCTCGTACCGGGTGCTCACCGGTCCCGATCCGGTTGCCGCGCTGCGGGTCGATCCCGGGGACCTGCGCCGCGCCCTCGAGCAGGCGCTCCGCGGGGCGCTGGTCCACCTGCGCCAGGCCTACGCCCGGTTCAGCACCGCCATGCCGACGCTCGGCGGCTTCGCCTCCAGCTCGAGTTCCGAGGTGCTGGTGCTCTTCCGCGCCACGGCCGTGCTCTTCGGCCGCCAGCCCGGTCCGAGCGCCGAGGCGGCAGTGAGCGCGCTCGCGGACGTGCTCGGCGACGACGCGGCCGCCGTGCGGGAGATCGCGGCGCGGCGCCGGGAGCCCGAGTGGCCCTGCAGCGCCGACCTGTTCGCGGGATATCTTGGCGCGATCGCTCGCGCCGTCGACGCCGTCGATTCCTTCCAACCCGGAGTTGCCTGATGTCACCCCGAGTGCGCGCCCTTGTCGTGGCCGTTGCCGTCCCGCTGCTCGCGACCGGATGCGGCTACAACCGGTTGCAGGAGCTCGACGAGTCGGTCGACCGCGCCAAGGCCCAGATCGAGACCCAGCTGCAGCGCCGCAACGACCTGATTCCCAACCTGGTGGAGACGGTGCGCGGCGTGGCGGCGCAGGAGACCACCGTGTTCGTCCGGATCGCCGAGGAGCGCGGCCGGCTCGCCGGAGCGATGCAGAGCGGCGACCTGGCGGAGATGGCCCGCGCGAGCGACCAGCTCTCGGGTGCCCTGGGGCGGCTGCTGGCCATCTCGGAGAACTACCCCGACCTGCGCAGCAGCGAGAACTTCACCCAGCTGCAGGACCAGCTCGAGGGAACCGAGAACCGCATCGCCGTGGCGCGGCAGGACTACAACACGGCCGTGGAGCAGTTCAACGCAATGATCCGGCGGTTCCCGAGCAACCTCACCGCCAAGATGTTCGGGCTCGGCGACCGGCGCGAGTACTTCCGCGCGACCGAGGGAGCGGAGACACCGCCGGCGGTGCAGTTCTAGGGCGACACCGCGAGGGGTGAAGGGCGAGGAGCGGTCCAACAACCTGCCTCACGCCTTTCGCCCCTCGCCCCTCGCCCCTCGCCCCTCGCCCTGTCGCTACTTGGGAAACAGGTTCTCCGGCTTCCGCACCGTCGTCCCGCCCACCACCGGCTGCTCGGCGCTGCGCCACTGGCCCTCGATCGGGCCGTCGCGTCCCAGCGCATCCCACAGGGAGCGGGCCTTTTCCGGCATGAACGGCGCACTCATCAGGGCGAGGCGCACCAGCACCTGCACCAGGTCGGCCAGCACGGCGTCGAGCTCGGCGTCCTGGCCGGCCTTGGCCAGCGCCCACGGCGCCGAGCTCGACACGAACGCGTCGGCCTCGCCCACCAGCCGCTCGATCGCCGCCGCGGCCCCGCGCAGGTCGTGGCGGCTGATGGCCGCCACGTATTCCGCCACCAGCGCGACGGCGGTCTCGCGGAGCGGGGTGGGCGGGGTGCCGGCGGCGATCGCCCCGTCGCGGTACTTCACCGCCATCGCGGTCACCCGGGAGGCGAGGTTGCCGAGGCCGTCGGCGAGGTCGGCGGCGTAGCGGGCGTCGAAGCGCTCGAAGGTGAAGTCGCCATCGGCCTCGAAGCCCACCTCGCGCATCAGGAACCAGCGGAGGGCGTCGGGGCCGTGTCGCGCGACCGCCTCGTCGAGCGACACGGCGGTCCCTTCCGACTTGCTCACCTTGGCGCCGCCCCACTGCACGTAGCCGTGCGCCCACACCATGCGCGGCAGCGGCAGGTCGGCGGCCATGAGCATCGCCGGCCAGATGATGCAGTGGAACCGGGTGATCCCCTTGCCGATCACGTGCACGTCGGCGGGCCAGAGCCGGTCCCAGCCGTCCTCGGGGTACCCGGTGGCGCTCAGGTAGTTGATCAGCGCGTCGAACCAGACGTACACCGTCTCGTCGTCGCCGCCCGGGAAGGGGATGCCCCAGGGCAGTCGCGAGCGGGAGATGGAGATGTCCTCGAGCCCGCCGCGCAGCACCGCCAGCACCTCGTTGCGACGGATCGCGGGTTCGACGCGGAAGCGGCCCGCCTCGATCGCCTCCAGCACGGCGTCCTGCCACGCACTGAGCCGGAAGAAGGTGTTCCGCTCGCGGGTCAGCACCAGCTCGCGCGACGGGTGCTCGGTGCAGCGGCCATCGACGATCTGCGAGTCCTGCTTGAACTCCTCGCAGCCGACGCAGTAGCGCCCCTCGTAGTCGCCCACGAACAGATGCTCGGGGTGTCGCTCGCGGATCCGCTCGATCAGCGCCGTCACCGCGGCACGGTGGCGCGGCTGGGTGGTGCGGATCCAGTCGTCGTGGCTGCACGCGAGGCCGCGCCAGGTCGACTCGAACCGTTCCGAGATCGCGTCGGTGTACGCCGCGGGTTCCCGGCCGCTCGCCTGCGCCGCCTGGAGCACCTTCTGGCCGTGCTCGTCCATGCCCATCACGAAGTGGACCGGCTCGCCGCCGAGGCGCCGCCAGCGCGCCATGACATCGGCGCCGATCTTCTCGAGCGCGTGGCCGAGGTGCGGGTCGCCGTTGGCGTAGTCGATCGCGGTGGTGAGGTAGAACGGCTTGGTCATCGGCGGTCTCGGTCGCGGCGGCGGGCGGGCGGGCCGTCGGGCGGCGGTGCGCCGGCGTCGGCCTGCGTCATCTCCTCGCGGAGCGCCACCAGCGGGATGGTGCGGGGGCCCTCGGTCTCGTGGCGCAGGAACACCCGCTCGCGGAAGATGTCGACCGCCACCACCTTCTCGGTTCCCAGGGCGGTGCGGACGTTGCGCCCTTCCTTGGGGAATCGCTTGCGGGCGGTCACGTAGAACTCGTGCTCGTACTTGAGGCAGCACAGCAGGCGGCCGCAGCCGCCGCTGATCTGCGCCGGGTTGAGCGACAGGTGCTGGTCCTTGGCGAGGCCGAGGTTCACCGGTCCGGGCTGGGTGAGCCAGGTGCTGCAGCAGAACTCGCGGCCGCAGCGGCCCACGCCGCCGATCCTGGCGGCCTCGTCGCGCACGCCGATCTGCCGGAGCTCGATGCGGGCGCGGAACCGGCCGGCGAGCTCGCGCACCAGCGCGCGAAAGTCGACCCGTCGCTCGGCGGTGAAGTACACCGTCAGCCGGTGGCGGTCCCATTGCCACTCGGCATCGGAGATCCGCATGTCGAGGCCGTGGCGCGTGGCGCGCTCGGTGACCTCGCGCCGGACCTCGTCCTCCTCGCGGCGGAGGGTCTCGTGGCGCGCGACATCGTCGGGTGCCGCGCGGCGGGTGACCGCGGGGTAGGGCGCGGGCGCGGCCTCACCGGTGGACGGGCCGCAGCCGTTGCAGCCGCCGCACTTGAGCTCGGCGCCCGCGCCGGCGGTGTGCACGTACCCGAAGTCGGTGCCGCGCTCGACGTCGACCAGCACCGGCTCGCCCGGAGCCAGCGGGTGCGCATCGTCGTGCCAGGCATGGAAGGCGCGCCGGTTCCCCTTGAACCGGATCTCGACCGTCTGGGGCATCAGGCCTCGGTGTAGGCGCCCATGGCGGCGAACTTCTCGTGCCGCTTCCGGACCAGGCGCTCACCCCTGAGCTTGGTCAGCTCGCGCAGGTGCTTGAGGAGGGCCTCGCGCAGCGACTCGCCCGCCGCGTTGGGGTCGTGGTGCGAGACGCCGAGCGGCTCGGCGATCACCGCGTCGACGAGGCCGAGGCGCAGCAGGTCGCCGGCGGTGATCCTTTCCCCCTCGCGAACCGGCAGCTTCAAAATGCGGCTCACGACTTGCGAACTGACATCGACTTCGAACTCCGCCTCGACTTCCCCGGGGGCGTTCACCCAATCGACGATGCGGCCACGCTCGACCGGCTGGACCGACACTTGAGGGGGAACCTCCCGCTCGAGGTTCCACTTGAAGTG
>CALGOK010000056.1 GCA_937961295.1 uncultured Gemmatimonadota bacterium | reverse complement strand
AGGCCGTGTCCCACCCCGAAGGGAACACGCCGCTGCTCCACCGCGACGCCCTCGATGCGTGGTCGGGGATCGGCGGCCTGCTCCTCAAGCACGAGGGCCACAATCCCACCGGGTCGTTCAAGGATCGTGGCATGACGGTGGCCGTGACGCAGGCGCGGCGCGCGGGCGCGCGGGCCGTGGCGTGCGCCTCCACCGGCAACACCTCGGCGTCGCTTGCGGCATACGCGGCCCAGGCCGGGCTCACCGCCGTGGTGTTCGTGCCCGAGGGCAGGATTGCCGTGGGCAAGCTGTCGCAATCGCTGGCCTACGGCGCGCGCACGCTGCTCGTCGACGGCGACTTCGATGCCTGCCTCACGCTGGTGCAGGAAGCCGGCGAGGAACTCGGCATCTACCTCGCGAATTCCATCAACCCGTTCCGGGTCGAGGGCCAGAAGACCATCGTGCTCGAGCTGTTGCGGCAGCTCGACTGGCAGGTCCCCGACTGGATCTGCCTCCCTGCGGGGAACCTCGGCAACACCGCTGCGTTCGGGAAGGCGCTCGTCGAGGCGCGCAACTGGGGCCTCATCGACCGGATGCCGCGGCTCGCCGCCGTCCAGGCAGAGGGGGCCTCGCCATTCGCGCAGGCGTTCGCGCGCGGCTTCGACGAACTCGAGCCGGTGCGCGCGGAGACCGTGGCGAGCGCGATCCGGATCGGTGCACCGGCGTCGTACCAGCGGGCAGTCACCGCCATCCGGGAGACCGACGGCGTGGTGCTCGCCGTGAGCGATGGCGAGATCATCGCGGCCAAGGCAGCAATCGATGCCGCAGGGGTGGGGTGCGAGCCGGCATCGGCCGCGTCGGTCGCCGGGGCGCGCGCGCTCCGCTCGCAGGGGACCATCGCCGCCGGCGAGACCGTGGTGACGGTCCTCACCGGGCACCTCCTCAAGGACCCGGGCATCATCACCGAGATGCACCAGGACCAGCGATGGCTCGAGCGACCCAACCACCCGCTCCGGGTCGCCGCCACGCTCTCCGCCGTCCGCGACGCGCTCGACGACTGAGCGCCGCCGAGGGGGTCCAGCCACACCTGCTGTTGCGGTCCCGCAGCACTCGGGGCCAGAATTGTGGTGGAGGCGCAGCGTCGTGGGCGCCGGCGGCCGGACCGATTTCGCACAACTCCTTGTCCAGCAGTGGGATACGCAAATGTGGCACGGCGGGGCACCACGGTTGCACCTCTTCTGGCGCGAGGCGGTCGCTGACCGCCGCGTGACCTCTCGACGACTGAGGAGTGACCGTGAGGATCGTCCCCTGCCTGCTTGCCGCACTGACGGTGTCCGCCGCCGGAACGGTGCAGGCCGACGCCCCGCCCAAGGCATTCCCGACCAACTTCGGCCTGTCGACGCCCATCTGGGCGATCTCGCCGACCATCGGGGTGACCTACTATGGCTGGGAGGGGACCACCGTCTTCGGGCACACCCTCTGGGCATTCTCGGCGCAGCAGTATGCGGCCAACCTGGCCTCGGGCTGCTTCTTCTGGAATCCGAGTCCGAGCTGCGGCGGGATCACCGGGGTGAGCATCGCGACCAAGCCCTACGGTGCAGCCAGCTCCCCGAATCTCCCGAACAGCGGGCCACCGGGCCCGATCTACACCACGTTCGGCTGGACGCCCAACACCGAGATCATCTTCGCCATTGCGGTGAACCAGCTCGACGGCTTCAACTGGTTCTTCTCGGGCGATCCGTCGCGCAACGCAGATGGGTTCGGGCACGTGGCGTACTTCGATCCGGTGCAGTGGCCCAACGGGGTGCCCGGCAACCAGGGTGTGGGCGTGATCCCGCAGACGGCGGGGCTGGCACTGTTCGGGTTCGAGGACGTGATCTACGAGCACAGCGACTGGGACTTCGACAACGTGCTGTTCGGCGTGGACCAGGACTCGATCGATCCGCCGACCGAAGTGGTCCCGGAACCCGGCACCATGCTGCTGATGGCCACCGGCATGGCCGGGATGGCCGCGCTGCGGCGTCGCCGGCGCCCGCCACCCGCCGCCTGACCGCCGTCACGGGGCGGCGCGCGTGACGCGATTCGCATCGAGGCCGGCCGTGGTGGTCGGCCTCGTCGCGTTGGCGGTCGGGCTCGCCGCCCAGGCCGCGGCGCACGCCGGCGACCTGGTGCTGGCGTTCTGGGATGCCGCGGCGCACCTCGACATCGCGCGCCGCGTCGTTGACAGCACCACCCCCGGACTGCAGATGCTCGGCACCGTGTGGCTGCCGGTGCCGCACCTGCTCTACCTGCCGTTCACGCTGATCGACCCGTGGTGGTGGAGCGGCTTCGCCGGTGGCATCGTGGGGCTCGCCGCGTTCGTCGCCACCGCCATCGCGGTGCACGACATCGTCCGTCGCCACGCCGGCGGGCACTGGCCGGCCATGATCGCCGCGGCGGTGGTGATCCTCAACCCCTCGCTGCTCTACCTGCAGGTCACCGCGATGACCGAGCCGCTGCTGCTGGCGTTCCTGGGCGGCTCGGTGGCGCTCGTGGATCGGTGGTGGCACGACACTGATCGCACCGCGGCCCTCTGGCTCGCCGGCCTGCTGGCGGCCCTCGCGGTGGGGTCGCGCTACGACGGCTGGTTCTACGTGGCGGTGGCGACGCCCGCGGTGCTGTGGCGCCGCCGGCACCTCGGCGACGCCGCGCGCTTCGCCGTGTTTCCCGCGTTGATGGTCGGGGCCTGGCTCGCCTACAACCAGCACTTCTTCGGCGACCTGCTCGAGTTCCAGCGGGGCATCTGGTCCGCGGCCAGTCAGCAGGCCGACCTCGCCGAGCGGGGGCTGCTCCCCACCAAGGGGGCGCCGTTGCTGGGGTTGGCCTACTACGCCGGTGCGGCCGGACTCACCGCCGGATGGCTGGTGCTGGTCGCCGGCCTGGCAGGAACCGCGACCGCGCTCCGCCGCGACGGCCGGGTCGCGCTCCTGCTGCTCTGGTCGGCGCTGCCGTTCAACTTGCTCGCCCTGTGGGCCGGCCAGAGCGTGATCGCCCTGCCGTGGACCGACCCGGCCGGGGTGCTCAATGTCCGGTACGGGATCATGCTCCTGCCGGCGCTGGCCGTGGGGATCGGCCTGGGCATCAACCGGCTGGCTCGGCGCCGGGGCACGCTCCTCGCAGCGGGGGCGGTAGGGGTGATGCAGCTGGCCTTCTGGCTCTGGCAGCCGCCATCCCAGGTGGGCGCGCTGCGGGAGGGGCTGGCGATCCGCGACGGCGACCGGCGGCAGATGAACGCCTCGCGCTGGCTGGAGCGGCACTACGATCGGGGCCGGGTGCTGGTCGCCCCGGCGGTGAACGTGTCCCCGCGCAGCCGAATCGCGCTCCGCGACCGCGTCTACCCGTGGACCTGGCAGCTGGGAGATGCTGCCCTGGCCCGACCGGCGGCGGTGGTGGACTGGGTGATCGTCGACCGGCAGCAGCCGGGCGACCCGGTGGCGGTGGCCGTGGCCGCCGACACGACGTTCCAACGGCAGTTCCTGCTTGCCCACGAGGAGCAGGGTCTCGAGATCTGGCAGCGGCGATGACCGCCGCGCATTGCGGAGGCTGCACCGTGCGTACCGTGTCCCGATGGCTGGTTTCCTGTGCCGCCGCGGTGGCGGCCTGCTCGCCGCAGGCGGCGCCCCCCGCCGATGACGCCGCCGCGCCGCTGAGCGCGGCGACGATGGACTCGATGCTCGCCGGTGCGGCGGGGGACTCGTCGGCCGCACCGCCGGTCGTGGCGACCGCCGATTCGGTCACCACGGTGGCGACCCTTTCGGCCATCGGCTACGAGGCGGGGCTGCTCCTCAACGGGGCGATCGATGCCGCCACGCTCACCATCCCGGTGAATGCCGGCCGCAGGGCCGAGCGCCTCGTGCTCGACGTGCTGCCCACGCCGCGGATGCCCGACGCGACGCTGATCCTCCGCCAGGGCAACCGCGTCCTGGGGCAGGCGCTGCTCACCGATTCAACGCGCTTGGTGGCGCTGCCGCTCGACGAGGCGATCGTCGACGCCGGCCGCGCAGTGGTCTCGCTCGGGGTGAACGTCCCCGGCCGGGACGCGTGCGAGGCGCCGCTCTTCTACCGCACGGTCCTCCCGCCGTCGGGCCGGGTGGAATACGGCGGCGCGCCGACCGCCAGCGGTGCGATCAGCGGCTTCTTCCAGCCGCTGCTGTCGCGGGTGGTGTTCTACATCCCCGACGAACCCTCGCTGGACGCTGCGCAGGCGGCGCTCGACGCCTCGGCGTTCGTGGCGCGCCGCTATCGCGGCATGGAGACCGAGTTCGTCGTCGCCCCGCTGCCGGCAGTGATCGAGGAGCCGGGCTGGCACGAGCGCGCGATCGTGTGGGCGAACGACGGGCCGACCCGCGTGCTCCGCCCCGAGGGCGGCCGCGGCACCGTGCTGGCCGTGGCCTCGCGCCGCGACGCCCGCCAGCTCTTCACGCTGGCGCAGGGCCCGGCCATGGTGCCGACGTCGTCGTTTGCCGCGACCACCGTCCGGCTCGACGACCGCATCGTCGGCAACGTGTCGCTCGACGACCTCGGCATCGGCAGCCGCACCGTCGAGGGGGGCGTCCTTGCCGTGGCCGGGTATCGCTTCGCGCTCGCCGACCTCGGCGCGGCGGCGACTCCGCGGGCGTTCCGGCTCGTGGCCCGCCACTCCTCGCTGCCGCGTGACGCCGACGGCGAGGTGGCAGTGCTGCTGAATGGCAGCGTGATCTGGTCGCGCCCTGTCGACGGCACCGCGGTCGACGCCACCATCAACCTCCCCGCCCACCTGCTCGGCCGCGACAACGCGCTCGAGGTCCGCTTCCTCCTCCGGCTCGGCGAGGGCGAGTGCCGACTGGGCGCCCCGCTCTTCACGGCGACGATCGACGGCGCGTCGGCCTTCATCACCGAGTCGCGCCTCACCGTGCCGCCGTCGTTCGACCGGTTCCCTGCGGCGATGCTGCCGACGTTCTCGGTGATGCTCGAGCCGCGCGACCGCTACCGGGTGGAGCTCGCCGCCGGGGTGATCGGCGCGATGCAGCGCACCACGGTCACCCCGCTGGCGCCGTTCGTGGTGCGCGATGCCGGCGAGGCGCGCGGCGCCCTGCTCGCCGTCGGCACCACGCCGCTGGCCGAGGCGCTCGACGCCCCGGTGTCGAGCGACGGGTTCCGGCTGCGCGACATCGAGGGCCGGGTGTGGGACGAGTACCGCCCGAGCGAGTCGTACGCCGCGATGCAGGCGTATCGCCACCAGGGCCGCGACGTGCTGCTGCTGCACCACACCGGCGCCGACGGCCAGCCGCTGGCCGACCTGCTGCGCGAGACGCTCGCGCCGTACGGCTGGTTCGGCCTCCATGGCGATCTCGTCCTGCGCGGCCCGGAGGGTCCCGCCACGGTGCTGACGGCCGCCAACACCGGCTGGCGCCTCGAACCGCTCGCGGGCGAGGGCGATTCGGTGCTCGAGCGCTGGCGCAGTGCCATCTTCATCGGCGCGGCGGTGCTGCTCCTTGGCCTGCTGATCTGGCTCTACCCGCGAGTGGTCCGGCGTGAACTCGACCCGGCTGGGTGAGCTGCTGCTGTCGCGGGGGTTGCTGACCCCCGCGCAGCTCGACACCGCCCTCTTCCAGCAGCACCGCAACGGCGATCGCCTCGGCCGGCTCCTGCTCACGCTCGGCTTCGTCTCACGGCTCGACCTGGGCCGCGCCCTGGCCGACCGGTGGCAGCGGCCGTTCATCACCGTCGACCCGGGCAGCGTCGATCCGGGCGCGGCGCAGCGCTTCCCGCTCGAGCAGACGCTCCGCCTCCGCGCCGTGCCGCTCCGCGACGACGGCCAGCGGGTGCTGGTGGCCACGTCGGAAGAGCCGGGTCCCGAGCTCGAGGACATCCTCGCGATCGTCTACCCGGGGCGCCAGGCCGACGTCCGCGTCACCACCGACTGGGACGTCGACCGCGCCATCGCCATGGCGCACCGCCGCAAGGTCGTCGACACCAGCATCTACGGCCTCTACTTCCGCGACCAGACCGAGAGCGCCTTCACGGTCTTCACGCTGCCGCAGTACCTGGTCTTCGGGGTGGCGTGCCTCGCGCTGCTGCTCGGCCTCTGGGCCGCACCGATCGCCACGCTGCTGCTGCTCAACATCCCGGTGACGCTGTTCTTCCTCGCGGTGGTGGTGTTCCGCACCTACGTGGGCGTCAAGGGCGCCGCCGCCGAGACGCAGATCAGCTTCTCCGAAACCGAGGTGCGCGCGCTCGACCCGCTCACCCTGCCGGTGTACACCATCCTCGTGCCCGTGTACAAGGAGGGGCGTGTCATCGGTCGGCTGCTGCAGTCGCTGGCCGCGCTCGACTATCCGAGCGACAAGGTCGACATCATCATCCTCTTCGAGGAGGACGATCCCGAGACGCTCGCCGCCGCCAAGGCGGCCGCGCCGGGCGCCAACGTCCGCTTCCTCGTGGTCCCGGCCGGCGACCCGCAGACCAAGCCCAAGGCCTGCAACGTCGGGCTGCTCTACGCCCAGGGCGAGTACCTGGTGATCTATGACGCCGAGGACCGCCCGGAGCCCGACCAGCTCAAGAAGGCGGTGCTCGCGTTCCGGCACGGGCCCCAGCGGCTCGCGTGCGTGCAGGCCGCGCTCAATTACTACAACTGGAACGAGAACTTCCTGACGCGGATGTTCACGCTCGAGTACTCGTTCTGGTTCGACTACCTGCTCCCCGGCCTCGACCGGCTGCGGCTGCCGATCCCGCTCGGCGGCACCAGCAACCACTTCCGCACGACGGTGCTCCGGGAGCTCGGCGGCTGGGACCCGTTCAACGTCACCGAGGATGCCGACCTCGGCATCCGCGCCGCGATGCACGGCTACCGGGTCGGGATCATCAACAGCACCACCTATGAGGAAGCCAACAAGCAGCTCGCGAACTGGATCCGGCAGCGGTCGCGGTGGATCAAGGGCTACATGCAGACGGCGCTGGTCTTCTCGCGCGACCCGGTGGCCCTGCTCCGGCGCGCCGGACTGCGGCAGTCGCTGGGATTCGTGCTGCTCATCGCGGGCACCCCGCTGATCTTCCTCCTCCAGCCGGTGGCGATCGGCCTGACGATCGCATGGCTGGTCACCCGCACCCACGCGCTGGCCCCGCTGTTCCCGCCGTGGCTCCTGTACGTGTCGCTCTTCAACCTGCTGATCGGCAACGCGCTCGCGATCTACGTGAACATGTTCGCGGTGTTCAAGCGGCGGCTGCACGTGCTGGTGCCGTTCGCGCTCCTCAACCCCGCGTACTGGCTGCTGCACAGCGCCGCGTCGTTCAAGGCGCTCGCCCAGCTGTTCACCAGGCCCTACTACTGGGAGAAGACCGTCCATGGCCTCACCCGCCACGGCACCACCGGCTGAGCCCCACGCTCGCGCGTGGGTGCGCCTGCTGCTGGCGGTGGCGGTGGCGGCGCCGCTGGCGCTGGCCGCGGCCGGGCTGGCGTCCGACGGCTGGCTGAGCGACACGCACGGCGCGTTCCTCCATCGCGTCCGCTTCGCGGTGGAGCGCGGCCGGCTCGAGCTGCTCGGGTTCGAGTACCCGCCGCTGCCGTTCCTGCTGCTGGTGCCGTGGGCCACGACCACGGCGACCTGGCTCCTCGGAACGGCTGCGCTCGGCGCGCTGGCGTGGCTGGTGGTCGACGAGTGCACCAACCGGCGCTCGGTGCTGCCCCTGGTGCTGCTCGCTGCGGCGCTGTGGACCCCGGTCGGCCTGCACCTCGTGGCGAGCGACTTCAACGAGGCCGTCGGCCTGCTGGCGCTGTTCATCGGCTGGCGCCACTATCGCCGATGGTGGGCCACGCGACAGACCATCCACGGCCTGCGCACCGGGCTCTGGCTGGGGCTGGCGTTCTACACCTCGCCGCTCGGCCTCGCGGTGGCCCTGGTGGCGGGCGCGGTGCTGCCGCTGGTCTTCCCGCGACTGCAGATCCCGCCGTTCGCCTCGCAACTGGTGCTGCTGGTGTTCCCCGGCTTCGCAGCGGCGGCCACCTGGGCGTACCTCTCGTGGGTGTTCATCGGCCGGGTCGCCTTTCCGTTCACGCCGTGGGAACCCGATTCCCCGATGCTGGCGACCATCATCACCTGGACGGTGCCGTACCTGCTCGTGGCGCTGCTGGCCCTGCTCCGTCCCAGCGCCACCTCCGCCGGCATGCTGCTGCCGCTGGGCCTGCTCTGGGTCGCCAACCGGATGGGGTGGCACTTCTCGCTCGCGTTTGCGGTGGTGCTGCTGACGCTGGTCGCCATCGTGGCGCTGCCGCGTCGGCTCGACCACGGCGTCCGCGCCCTGATCGGCCTCGCCGCGGTGGTGCAGGCGATCGCCGCGTGGCTGGTGTTCCCGTTGCCGCGGCTCGACGACGCGGACCACGCGGCACGCGCGGTCGCGGACGCGCTCGCGCACGCCCCGGCGCGCAGCGTCCTGCTGGACGATCGGCACGCCGAGCGGCTGCTCAAGTGGTCGCCGTCGCTGGAGCCATACCTCACCACCCGCGACACCGGCTTCGAGATCGCGCGGGCGCAACCGCTCAACACGGTGCAGTATGTCCTCGCCACGCCGGATGATGACGGGCTCACGCTCGACGCCGACCTGCGTCCACCGGTCGGCTTCGTGCCGGTCTGGCGCTGGCAGGGCTACGCCCTCTGGCGGCACGCCGATGCGCCCGCACCCGCGCTGCGCTTCGATGCCCTCGCCAGATGGGAAGGACGATGAGACGGCTCACGGTCGGCCTGCTGCTGCTCTCCGGTCTCGGATCCCCGATCCCAGATCTCGCCGCCCAGTGGACGGTGAAGCCCGGGGGCTGGTTCATGTCGCACGGATTCAATGTCGGCTCGTTCCCCGACCGATTCTCCGGCGTGCCGGGCGCGACCCGCAATGAGCTCGACAAGCTCGACTGGGGGATGTACTTCGTCTACGGCCTCACCGAGGGATTGAGCGTCGGCCTGGGCCAGGGGTTCGCCCACCTCGAGCAGACGGTTGGCGACGAGACCTTCGAGTCGACCGGCTTCGGTGCCACCGGGTTCTTCGTGATGAAGCGGATCGCACAGGGAAAGGCGGGGGTGCTCTCGATCCAGCCGCGCATCGACCTCCCGCTGCTGTTCGACACCGACAAGCGCCCCGCCCTCGGGCCGGTGGAGCCCGATGCCGAAGTGCGCCTGCTGTACGGCAATGGTTTCGGCCTGGCGGGCACGCGCGGCTTCCTGAGCGCCAGCGCGGGGCTCAGCACCATCCGCGCCGGCAACGACGAGCTGCGCTACGACCTCACGGTCGGGGTCGACGCCGGATCACGCGTGCTGCTGATGGGTCAGGCGTTCAACGTCGCCGCATTCGCCGAAGGCGGCGGCATCGCCTACTCCGCCACCAAGGTGGGTGGCAGCGCCATGCTGCGCCTCTCACCCTCGGTGGGCGTCCTCGCCGGCTACTATGCCGGCGTCGCGGGCAAGAACACCGTGCGCGAGCGCACCTTCTCCCTGGCCATCTGGCTGACACACGATCCCGGCGACACGCCGGTGCGCTAGGGGCGACGGGCGAGGGGCGGCGCCGGCCCTCAGGCTTTCGCCCCTCGCCCCTCGCCCTTCGCCTGTCGCCCTTCGCCTGTCGCCCCGACCAATTGGAGTGCCATGCCTCCACCCGTGATTGCACTCAACAGCGAACTCCGCGAGGTCACCGACCACTGGTCGCCGCGCGTGGTGGCAGAGCTCAATGGGCAGTACCTGAAGGTGGTGAAGGCCGCCGGCGAGTTCGTGTGGCACCAGCATGACCAGGAGGACGAGCTGTTCCTCGTCCTCAAGGGCGCGCTGCGCATCGAATTCGAGGACGGCGCGGTGGCGCTCGGCGAAGGGGAGTGCTGCGTGGTGCCGCGCGGGGTGCGCCACCGCCCCGTCGCCGAGGAGGAATGCTGGCTGGCGCTGTTCGAGCCGGTGGCCACCGACCAGACGGGCGGCGTGGCGGATCCGCGGCGGCGCACCGTCGAGGAGCAACGGCGGCGCTAGCGGAGTGCGACAAGGCGAAGGGCGAGGGGCGAGGGGCGAGAACCGAACGACGCGCCTCGCCCCTTGCCCTTCGCCCTTCGCGCTTCGCCCTTCGCGCTGTCGCGCGGCTACCGCGCCAGCCAGTAGCTGATCTTGAGCGCGACCACGTTGTCGCCCGTCGCGCCGAGCGCCTGGAACAGGCCGCCAGGTCCGACCCGCCGCCCCGGATCGCGGGCCTCGAAGCGGTCCTGCTGCCACACCAGGTAGGCGGTGCTCCCCGGGCGCCACTCCCACCGCAGCACCAGGTTGCTTCGGAACGACCGGATGTTGAAGTCCGGGTTGCCGAAGCCGAAGCTGTCGGGCCCGTCCGTCACGGTGTAGCGCCCGTCGGCGAGCACGATGGTGGTGCCGTCGGTGCCGTAGCGCCGCAGGTCGTGCGTGCGCGCGGCCGCCAGTTCGCCGAAGTCGGTGTACTGGCCGCTCGCCGCGAACGGTTCGACATACCCTTCGAACGTGAGGTCGGGCGTGATCGCCACCGAGGCGCGGATCCGCGCGGCAATCTCGCTGCGATCGATGCGCGCGAACAGGTAGCGACCGCCGAACGTTGCCGGTGACCCGCCTGGACGCGTGGCGACGTACTGCCGGGCGTTGACGCTGCGCGAGATCGAGGGCTGCAGCGACACCTGCCAGCGAGTGCCCGGGCGGAACCGGACCCCCACCCCCACCTCGGCCTCCCCCCCCTCGAGATCATCCCGCGCGCCCCTGAACGACGCCTCCCCCCTTGTGGGTTCGCTCGAGGGCGTTTTCGCCTCGAGGGCGAGGCGCCACTCCGCAGGGTCCTGCGTGAGCGGGCCGCCGCGGGTGGCGCCGTCATCCAGTGCCCGCGGCGAG
Organism: uncultured Gemmatimonadota bacterium; assembly: GCA_937961295.1. Taxonomy (GTDB): domain Bacteria; phylum Gemmatimonadota; class Gemmatimonadetes; order Gemmatimonadales; family GWC2-71-9; genus Palsa-1233. Next base: position 9,103 of record CALGOK010000056.1, on the reverse strand, counting down.
TACTCCAGCGCAAACTCGCTGCTCCAGAAGTTCTTCCACGTCACCCCGCCGAACACCCCGGACTCGGAGAACGTGTGGATCCCGCCCGTGTTCCACACGCCCGACTGCTCGATGCCCAGCGTCCAGTTGTGGAAGAGCCGCCCTGGCTCCGTCTGCCGATGCCGGATGTTCCCGCCGATGAAGTGGAAGTCGGCGCTGCGCTGGAAGCCGAGGTCGTTCAGCTCGACGCCAGGTGAGGCGTAGGAATAGTCCACGTCCCAGAGCCAGTTGCCGGCCATCTTGCTGTGGTTGATTCCGGCCGTGATGCCGCTCAGCGAGGTCCGGGCGGGATCCAGCTCGACATGGTCGGCATCGGGGCGCTGGTAGTAGCGGCGCGACGAGCGCTGCTGCCGAAGCATGGCCTCGGGCGACCCCTCGATGCGACTCGCCACCACGAACGCGCTGATGTCGTAGCGGCCTCCTGCCCAGCGCCAGCGACCGTCGAGCAGGCCCGTGTACGCCCGACGCGCCAGCAATGCGCCCAGCGCACTGCCGTCCTCGAGATCGCGCTCCACCGCGGTGAACGACGCCTTGATCGTCGATCGGTCGCGACCGAGCTCCTGCTGGGCGGTGACGATGCCGTAGCCGCTTGCCGGAGCGATCACCGCCTCGCCGAACCCGCTCGCCGGATCGAAGGTGCGCACGCGCTCGCGGGCCGTCACCGCCGCGAGCGCGCCGACGTACAGCCCCGACGGCAGGCGACCGGTGACCTTGGTCGCGCCCAGGATCGTCGTGTTCCCCACCGTCTCCGCGTAGGGCGCCTCGGGCGAACCGGCCGGCGCCGACCCGATCCGCCGCGAGTAGAAGGTGTTCCGTCCGCCGAAGAGGTTGCCGCCCTCGATGAAGAACGGACGCCGCTCCTCGAAGAAGGTCTCGAACGCCGAGAGGTTCACCACCGCGGGGTCCGCCTCGACCTGGCCGAAATCGGGATTGATCGTGGCGTCGAGCGTCAGCGACGGACCCAGGCCGAGCTTCAGGTCGGCGCCCGCGCGAAAGGAACCGCTCGTGCGCTCGGCAAACGGGTTGTCGGCATCGACGGCGCCGAGCCGTGTCCCCTCGAACGCCGCGTAGGGGATCAGCTCCAGTCGCCGCGGGGCGCGGAGCGTCCCCAGGCCATCGAGCACACCCATCCGCGACGACCAGCCGTTCTCGCTGCGGCCCACCAGCACCCAGTACGATGTCTCGTTGCGGGTCGGCACCGTGCGGATCAGGTTCACGCCCCACGACTGGTCGTCCCCGGCGTCGAAGCGCAGCTGGGTGAGCGGGATTCGCACCTCCGCTGTCCATCCCTGCCCGTCGATCGCGGTCCGCACCTGCCACACCGGGTCCCAGCTCTCGTCCTGATGTCCGAGATTGTCGGACGGGTGAAAGGCGTCACCGCGGGTACCGCCGGGGGTGATAGAGAAGGAGTAGGCCGTGGATCGGTCGCGACGGGTGTCCAGCGAGATGAACAGCTCCTCGGTCGGCATGCCGCTGTCGCGGCGACCCACCAGTGGACGGATCGCGTCCGGCGTGCCGGAGTGCATCCGCGCGCCGATCACCAGCGCGTCCCCGACCAGGAGGAAGCGCACCTCGGTGTCGTCGGCGGCCGGCGACCCCTCGTTCGGCTCGCGCTGGATGAAGCCGCGCGCCGGCTCGAGCGTGCGCCACACCGGCTCGTCGAGGCGGCCATCGAGGGTGATTGTTCCGGAAGCGGCCTGCCCGGCAATCACCTGCCGGGGCGCACGCGGCCCTTGACCGGCGAGGGAAGGCGCCACAAGGACCACCGTGGCGACGAGGATCAGGCGAGTGGAAGGCATGGCCAGCACGACGTCCTCCGGGCCGAAACGTTTCATGTTGCACCACTGCAACGCGATCCTCCGGCCCTACGGGGGCGACAGCTGTAAAGTTACAGATGTAGTAGTAGACTCCGGCCGCGTCCCTGATCCGGGATCGTGACCCTCGGCCGGGATCCGAGGTATGACCGGTCAGGAGGGGCAATGATGCCGACCAGCCGATGGAGCGCCGCGTTCTTGTGTCTGGCATTGGCCGCGTGCGGATCGACCGGACCCAGCCCGCTCGACCAGCTGGCCCTCGCCGAGGGACGCTGGGAGCGGTCCGGACCCGAACAGTACGAGTTCGAGTTGCGGGTGGTGTGCTTCTGCCCGGCCGAATACGCCGAGTGGCACCGGGTGCGCGTGGCAGACGGCGCGATCACCGCCCTGGTGAACGTCGAAACCCAGGCACCGGTGCCGTCGGAGCGGTGGGACGAGTGGTCCACGGTGGACCAGCTCTTCGACCGGATTCGGCAGTTCGTCGAGTCCGACGTCTTCGGTCGACTCGAGGCGAACTTCCATCCGGTGCTCGGCTACCCGGTTTCGGCGAATCTCGTCGCCCGCGCCGGAATCGCCGATGCCGGGATCCTCTTCGAAGTTCGAGCCTTCGTCGCCACGGAGTAGCCACACCCATCCCATGAACGCCACGCGCCCTCCCCGGACACCGTCCGGGGAGGGCGCGCGCTGAAGGGTGTGATCAGGGCCCGGTGACGCTGATGCTGTTCTCGTGGTTCGCACCGCCGTCGTAGCCGATGCCGGTCCCGGTGATCCCGGTGACCGTGAACACCACCGTCCCGGCGTCCTTGGAGTTCGCTGACGTCACCGTGCAACTGCCGGTGCCGTCGGTGGTGCAGGAACCGCTGGTGCCGTCGGAGAAGCTGCCGTTCACCGTCGCGCCGGCGAGCAGGGCATGCCCTGCATCGTGGACCGAAATGGTGACCTCGGCCGCCCAGTTCCTCCCGCGCGTGCGGATGCCGCCGTCAAGATCGCCGACGTGAGCCACCACATCGCCCGGAGGTGGCGGCGGGGGCGGCGGCGGAGGCGGCGGCGGGGGTGGAGGCGGCGGAGGCGGCGGGGGTGGAGGCGGCGGAGGCGGAACCGCGCCGGCGCCAGTGAAGAGCAGCAGGTTGGGCGAGCCAGAGCGGGCATCGCCCACCACGTTGGCGGTGGCATTCCCGGTGATCGACGACGCGACCTGCGCCGGCGAGGCGCCGGTATTGGCCTGCAGGAAGAGGGCCGCCGCGCCCGCCACGTGCGGCGAGGACATCGAGGTCCCGCTGATCGTGTTGGTCGCGGTGTTGCTGGTCGACCAGGCCGACGTGATGCTGCTCCCCGGCGCAAAGAGGTCGAGGCAGCTGCCGTAGTTGGAGTAGCTGGCGCGACTGTCACTGGACGTGGTGGCACCAACGGTGAGTGCGCTCGGCTCGCGGGCCGGCGAGAACTGGCAGGCATCGCGACGCGAGTTGCCAGCCGAGACCACGAAGGTCACGCCGGAACCCACCGCGTTGGCCACGGCCTGGTCGACCGAGCTGCTGCCGCCGCCGCCGAGTGACATGTTCGCCACGGCGGGCTTGTTGGCATTGGCTGCCACATAGTCGATGCCGGCGATCACCCCTGACCAGGTTCCCGATCCGGAGCAATCGAGCACCCGGACCGGGACCAGCGTGACCGCCTTCGCCACGCCCCACGTGGTTCCACCAACCGTCCCGGCGACGTGCGTGCCGTGGCCGTTGCAGTCGTTGGTGCCGTTGCCGTCGAACACCGAGGTGAAGCCGCTGGTGACCCGGCCGCCGAAGTCCTGGTGCGACGATCGGATGCCGGTGTCCAGGATGTAGACGTGCACTCCGCTGCCGGTCGCGTCATAGGTGTACGTGGTCGACAACGGCAGGTTGCGCTGGTCGATCCGATCAAGCCCCCACGTCGCGCCGAACTGGGTCGTCGCGTCCAGCGAGACTTCGGCGTCGGCCTCCACATGGGCCACGTTGGGATTGCGGAGGATCCCGCTGAGCGCCGCGGCCGGAATCGTCGCCGCGAATCCCTTGAGGGCAGTGCGGTAGCGGTAGTGCACCGAGGTTCCGCGGGAGAGGGTCCCAACCACGCCGTCGGGGTCGCGGGTGTCGTCCCGCAGCACCACGATGTAGCGATCCTGCATCGCCGCGTTGCGTGCCGACGACAACGATGGCGTCAGTGCCGCGGTCGGGACCTCGGACGATTGTCCGCAGGCCACGGTGAGCGCCAAGAGCGCCACCGCGGCGCGGTGGAGGCTGGAAGGCATGGGCCGGCTCCTGAGGTGTCGGGCGTAAAGGTGAGGCGGGGATACCTGCATTGTCGGCCAGACACCCCGGCTGCACAAGAGGTGCGGTGCAGGTCCCAGGCCGCTCAGCGCCCCCCATCCGGGGTGGTCCGATTCTCGGCCACCACGACGGTCCCGGCGAGGTGGATCTCCCGGCTCGACCGACCGATCAGTAGCCGGAGGGCGCCGGGCTCGATCACCCGGTCGAGCTCGAGGTCGAGCATGGCAAGATCGCTGGGGTTGAGGCGCCACTCCACGCGGCGCGACTCGCCGGGGGCGAGGTGGAGCTTCGACCACCGCGCCAGCCAGCGCACCGGCCGCACGACGGTCGCCAGCTCGTCGCGCAGGTAGAGCTGCGGCACCTCGGTGCCGGGGTGGCGCGAGATGTTGCGGACCACGAATCGGACCGTCACCGCACCGGGAGTCGCCGCGTCGAGGCGGTCAGGTGTGATCTCGAGCGAATCGTACTCGAAGGTTGCGTAGCTCTCCCCGAACCCGAACGGAAACAGCGGCCGACCAGTGAGGTCGTGATAGTCGTTGCCACGGCCGGTGGGGCGGTGGTCGTACGTGAGCGGCAGCTGTCCCTCGGCCATCGGGAACGTGATCGGCAATCGCCCACCAGGATCGGCGCGCCCCGACAGCACGTCGGCCACGGCCAATCCACCCGCCTCACCGGGATACCAGGCCATCAGGACCGCGGCCACCTCATCGAGCCAGGACATGGTGACCGGTCCGCCGCCGATCAGCACCACCACCGTCGGCGTGCCCGTGGCGGCAACCTGTCGAATCAGCTCCTCCTGCCGCCCCGGCAACGCCAGGGAGGCACGATCGCGGAACTCGCCCTCCTCGATCCCGGCCACGATCACCGCGACATCGCTCGACCGTGCAAGCGCGACCGCTTCCGCGATCCGCGCGTCATCACGTTCGTGATCCTCGTCGTCCCACACCAGCTGAAGCCGGCCGTTTCCGGCTCCCTCGCGGTACTCCAGTCGCACCCGGTGCCGGCTTCCCGGGGCCAGGATCGCGGACACCGCCCGCGTGCCGAAGGAGACCTGCTCGCCGGCGTCGATCACCAGGGAATCGTTCAGCCACATGCGATAGCCGTCGTCACCAGTCACCGCGAGTCGGCGGGGTCGGCCCGGAGGCACAGCGAGCTCCGCGGACCAGCGCACGGCGTACCAGTCCGGGCGCAGCCCGGGAGCAGGGGCAGTGAACGTGGGGGCGAAATCGATCCTGGCGACGCGCTGCTGCACGACCGGCAACCCGGCGAGCTGCGGAGTGTCCCAGAGGTCCATGGCGACGCCGTCGGGAAACGCGGCGGCCGGAACGGCGCGCCACCGGTCGCTCGAGCGGCCAGGACCTGGTGCGTACATCACCGTGTGCGGCGTACCGCGCAGCCCGTCGAGGATGCTCGACACGTTGCGTCCGGTCCCGCTGTACCCACCAAACCGGGGAGCGACGGCATCGTCACCGATCAGGGCGATCCGGCGATTGGGCTGGACGATCGGCAGCGCGCCCTGATTGCGCAGCAGCACCATGCCCTCGACCGCCGCGCGGCGCGCGAGGACATCATGCGCCGACCACGGCACGGATTCGACGGCCACGCCGGCTCCCACCGCCTGCTCGTCGAACAGGCCGAGCTCGAACTTGGCCCGGAGCACGCGTGCGACCGACCGATCCATCAGGGCATCGGGAACGCTGCCGTCGAGAAATGCCGCGAGCCATGGACGATGCTGCTCCCAGCTCGACTGGAAGATCACGTCGAGCCCGGCCTCGAGCGCGTGACGCGCCGACGAGGCGACGCTCGCCTCGGTCATGTGGAGCACTGTCGCACCGGCGGTGGCTGCGGCATCCGAAATCACGAATCCCGTGAACCCCCAGCGCTCGCGCAGCACCTCGGTGAGCAAGTAGCGGTTCTGCGACGCCGGGACGCCATTGACCGAGTTGTACGCCGTCATCAGCGACCGGGCGCCGGTGGCGACCGCGGCCTCGAACGGCGGGAACCAGGTCTCGCGCAGTTGACGCTCGCTCGCCTCGATCGGCCACGAATCGCGACCGCCGTCCCCCACATTGGCCACGAAGTGCTTGGGCGTGGCGATGATGCCGGCTGATTCGAACGGCCGGATGAACGCCCGGCCCATCTGCGCGGCGAGCAGCGGGTCCTCGCCGTAGCTCTCCTCGGTGCGGCCCCAGCGCCCGTCCCGCGACAGGTTCACCACCGGCGAGAGCACCTGCCGGATCCCGCGGGCCCGCGTCTCCGCGGCGATGGCCGTCGCCACCGTCGCCATGAGCGCGGTGTCCCACGTCGCGGCCAGCGCGATGGCCTGCGGGAAGACGGTCGCGCCGGGCCGCATCAGGCCGTGCAGCGCCTCGTCAAACGGGATGATCGGGATGCCGAGCCGGGTGGAGTCGGTGAAGTAGCGCTGGATCGCGTGGATCCGGGCGGCGTGGCGACGGGCCGCATCGGGACCCGAATCGGTCGCCACCACCTGCAGGCCGAATGCGCCCGCCGACCAGTCCTGCGACGAATCGTCACGGTCGCCCGGCACCATGAACAGCTGCCAGAACTTCTCGGCGGGCGTCATCCGCGCGAGGAGGTCTCGCACGCGGGCCTCGACCGGGAGCGCCGGGTCGCGATAGGGCACCGAAACGACCTGCGCGCCACCCACCGCAGGACCGGCGAGCAGCGCGCAGGCGAGGAGCGTGGCGCGGCGGATCGTCCGCCGGGCGGTCACGTGGTCAGCTTCACGCGCGGCTTGAGCACCAGGGACTCGATGAAGAACTCCATCATCCGGAACTGGTTGAGCCCCGTGTGCCCGGCATCGGGCCCGACCTGGACCTGGAACGACTTCCCGGCGTCCTGCAGCGCCTTGATCAGCTGCATCGAGTTGTTGGGGTGCACGTTGTCGTCGGCGGTGCCGTAGTAGATCATCAGGTCGCCGCGGAGGTCCTTGGCGTACTTCATCGCGTTCCCCTTCTCGTACCCGTCGGGGTTCGCCTGCGGCGTGTACATGTACCGCTCGGTGTAGATCGTGTCGTAGTGGTGCCAGCTGGTCACCGCCGACGAGGCCGCCGCCGCCGCGAACGCATCGGGGTGCCTGAGCAGCGCCAGCGCCGACGCGTAGCCACCGTACGACGTGCCGTAGATCCCCACCCGGTCCCCCGCCACGTAGGGGCGGCGGGCGAGCTCGCGCGACGCGGCGGCGATGTCGTCCACCTCGACCTCGCCGAGCTTGAGGTAGATCCGGTCGAGCGAGCGCTTCCCCTTCCCCGAGGCGGCGCGCGTGTCGAGCGTCACGTACAGGAAGCCGAACTCGGTGTACGCGTGCGGGGTGCGGAAGACCTCCGATGCTCCCGTGTTTCCGGGACCGGCGTAGACGAAGAAGATCACCGGGTACTGCCGCGACGGGTCGAAGTTGCTCGGCTTGTGCAGCATGCCCTGCAGGGGGGTGGTGCCGTCGGCCGACGTGAAGGTGAACATCTCCACCCGCTCGAGCCCGAGTGCATCCATCCCGCTCACGTCGGATTCGGCGACCGTGGCCAGCACCTTCCCGCCGGCATCCATCAGCCGGGTCACCGGTGGCGTCGCGTGGGTCTGCGCCACGTCGGTGAAGTGCCGCCCGTCGGGCGACACCGTGACGGTGTGGTGGAAGCCCGGGTCGGTGAGCCGCCGGTCGCCCCTGCCGTCGAGCCCCACGCGGTGCAGCTGCAGCTTCATGTAATTGTCGCCGCTGCGGGCCGTGTACCAGAGCTGGCGGGCCTTCTCATCCACCTTGACGATCGAGGACACCTCGAACGGGTGGCTGGTCAGCGTCGCGAGCAGCTGGCCGGACAGGTCGTAGAGGTAGTAGTTGGAGAACCCCGTGCGCTCCGACTCCCAGATGAAGCGCCTCCCGTCCTCGAGCCAGCTGATCTGGGGCCGGTTGTCGGTCCACGACGCGGGCCATTCCTCGCGCACGATCACCCGGCACGCCCCGGTGGCCGGCGCGCAGGCAGTGAACTCCATGATGTTCTGGCGTCGATTGGTGCGGTGGAGCAGCACCTCGGAGCCGTCCTTCGACCAGGTGACGTTGTACGCGTAGTAGCCCACGACGTCCTCGTGGAACGGCTGGCCGAGGCGGATGTCGAGCTTGCGGGTGGTGCCGCTGGCCATGTCGTGGACGAACAGATCGACCACGGGGTTGTCGGTGCCGGCCTTCGGGTACGCCTCGATCATCACGGCACCCTGCACCGCCGTCTGGTCGGTCTGCAGCCAGTAGTCCTTCACCGGCGACTCGTCGAAGCGGTAGAAGGCGATCCTGCTGCCATCGGGGGACCACCACATGGCGGTGTTCTGTCCCAGCTCCTCGCCGTACACCCACGAGGCGGTGCCGTACTTGATCCGGTGCTCCGCGCTGCCATCGGTCGTGAGCTGCCGCTCATCGCTGCCGTCGGTGTTGCTCACCCACAGGTTGCGGTCGCGGTAGAACGCCTTGCGGCTCGAGTCGGGCGACATCGCCTCGGTGGCCTGGCGCCCCCGCGCCACCCCACCCCGCCGGTTGCCGCCCGCGCTGCTCGCCCCGGCCTCGGCCTCGGTGGCCCGGCGCGTCCCGACATCGAACCGCCACCGCTTGCCGGCGTGTGAATAGGTGAACGACCGGCCATCCTCCGCCCAGCTGGCCGTGACCGCCCCCGACACGAACGCCTCGTTGAGCTTGGGCGCCATCTCGGCGTAGCGAGCGTAGCCCGGCATCTCCTTGAGCTTGTCCTGAGCCTGCAGGCCGAGGACCGGGACCGCCAGCATGGCGGCGAGCAATGAAGGACGGAAGCGCACGGTCGGACTCCGGAGGATGTTGAGTGCACAGCTTGCGAGGCCTGTCACCCCGAGCGCAGCGAGGGGGCGGGACTTGCCCGGCAGGCTCCGCCCCCTCGCTGCGCTCGGGGTGACAGGCTGCGCTCGGGGTGACAGGCTGCGCTC
>CALGOK010000055.1 GCA_937961295.1 uncultured Gemmatimonadota bacterium | reverse complement strand
TGACCCCGAGTACTGGGGCGTGGTCGGGCTGCTGCACGACTTCGACTACGAGCGCTTCCCCAACGACGCGCGCGCCGCCGACCGCGAGCACCCGACCGAGGGGGTCAACCATCTCCGAGCGATCGGCTTCCCCGAGGATGGCTGCCAGGCGATCCTTGGCCACGCCGAGTTCACCAACACGCCGCGCACCACCGACATGGCCAGGGTGCTGTTCGCCGTCGACGAGCTGGCGGGCTTCGTGGTGGCATGCGCCCTGGTTCGTCCGTCGAAGTCGCTCGCCGACCTCGAGGTCAAGTCGGTGAAGAAGAAGCTCAAGGACAAGGCGTTCGCGCGCGGCGTCAGTCGCGAGGACGTGCACGCCGGCGCTGCCGAGCTCGGCCTGCCGCTCGACGAGGTGATCGCGGAGGTGATCGCCGCGCTGCGCCCGGCCGAGCGCGAGCTCGGCCTGGGCGACGCGTGAGCGACGGCGTCCCGTCCGGGGAGGTGCTCGAGCGCGGGCTGGATCGCGCCTCGGGGACCGCGGCGATCGGCGGCAACGCGGTCACGCTGCTCTTCGACGGGCCCGAGATCTATCCCGTGATGCACCGGATGATCGCCGAGGCCGAGCGCCGGATCCACTTCGAGAACTACATCTTCCGCAGCGACGAGTGCGGCACCCGGTTCGCCGATGCGCTGATCGCGCGTGCGCGCGAGGGACTCGTGGTGCGGGTGCTGTACGACTGGGTCGGGTCGGTCGGCACCTCGCGTGCGCTCTGGCGGCGGATGCGCGAGGCGGGGATCGACGTCGCGCCGTTCAACCCGCCACGGCCGGTCCAGCCGTTTGCGCTCATCTCGCGCGACCACCGCAAGACGATGATCGTCGACGGCAAGCGCGGCGTGACGGGGGGCCACTGCATCGGCAACGAGTGGGCGGGCGATCCGGGGCGCGGCCGCGACCCGTGGCGCGACACCGCGGTGGCGATCGAGGGGCCGGCCGCCCGCGGCCTGGACGGTGCCTTCGCCAAGATGTGGCGCCGCGCCGGACGACCGGAATACGACGACACCGAGGAGGTGGAGGCGGAGGTCGCGGCAGCGGGCGATCATGTGGTGCGGGTGGTGGCGACCCGCCCCGGCGACGAGCGCGCCTGGCGCACCATGGACCTCCTCCTCGGCATCGCCGGCGACCGGATCTGGGTCACCGAGGCGTACCTGGCCGGCTTCCCGCGCCTCTTCCAGGTGTTCAAGGACGCCGCGGTCGAGGGGGTGGATGTGCGACTGCTGGTCCCGGGGGCGAGCGACCTGCCGATGATCCGGAACCTCTCACGGACGGGGTATCGAGGACTACTACGTGCTGGAGTCCGGGTCTGGGAGTGGGGTGGCCCGATGCTCCACGCCAAGACCACATCGATCGACGGGCGCTGGGTGCGGGTCGGGTCGAGCAACCTGAACCCCTCGTCGCTCCTGGCCAACTGGGAGCTGGACGTGTTCGTCGAGTCGCGCGAGCTGGCGCAGCAGCTCGACCTGCGATTCACCGACGACCTGGCCCACGCCAGTGAGGTGGTGACCCGGGTCCGCTCGCTCCCGTCGGTGCCGGGAATCGGCCGGCCCACCGCGCTGGTGGCGTCCGATCCGGCCAAGCCGAGACAGGCTGGCCATCGGCCCTGGATGCTGGAGCGGCGGCGGCGCGCGTACCTCCGGGTGGCCGCGCTGAGCCAGGCTGCCCGGACGGCGCTGGCGGGATCCTTCGGTGCCGGGCTGCTGGGGTTCGCGGCCCTGCTGGCGCTCTTTCCCAGGACAGCGGCGTACGCCACGGCGGCGGTGGCCGGGGCTGCGGGGGTGGCGCTGGTGGTGAGCGCCTTTGCGCGGCGCCATGGCCGCTAGCCTCAACCTCGCCCGGAAACCCCGCGTATGACCGGCGTGGACGACGCTGAGCTCGCCGCCCGTGCCGCCGGGGGCGATCCCGAGGCCTTCGGTGAGCTGGTCGCCCGTCATGCGCCGATGGCGCGTCGGGTGGCGTACGCCGTCCTGGAGGACCAGGAGGACGCCGACGATGCGGCCCAGGAAGGATTCCTTTCCGCCTGGCAGGCCATCGGTCGCTACGACGCCAGGCGCGCGTTCCGACCGTGGCTGATGCAGATCGTCGTCAACGCTGCGCGGGATCTCCGCCGCCGGCGCCGGGTCCGCACCGCGGAGCCGCGCGACCATGTCGCGGCGGCATCGCGGGACGACCCGGCGAAGGAGGCCGGGGCGCTCGACCTGGGCGATCGGCTCAGGGAGGCGCTGGCGACGCTGCCGGAGCGGCAGCGGTTGGCCGTGGTGCTGTTCGATGCGGAAGGGTATCCGCAGGCGGAGATCGCCCGGATGCTCGGGATCCCCGAGGGCACCGTGAAGTCGGATGTGTTCCATGGACGCCGCGCGCTTCGCAAGGCGCTCGGCAGCGTGAAGGAGGAATGGGATGAGTGACCGGTCGACGTCGTTCGACCCCGTGCCGGATCCCGAGCTGGGACCGGCGCTGCGCGAGGCGCTGGCGATGCCGCACGACGGGGCGTTCGTCACGCGGTTGCGCGCGCTGGTGCGCCAGCGCCGGGAGCGGACGTGGGACGAGGTGCTCGCCGGGTGGTTCTGGCGGGGCGTGATGGCCACCACCGCGGCGGCTGCCGCGCTGGCGACGGGCTACACGCTGCTCGGCAACGGTGCGACCACCGGGGGCACTGAGGAATCGGTGGCGGTGCAGCTCCTTGACGGCGAACGCCCGGCCGCCGACGTGATTCTCGCGTCGTGGACGAGCGGCCAATGATCACCTCGCGCGCACGAGCCGTGGTGCTCCTCGGTGCGATGTTCGCCCTCGGCGTGGTTGCCGGGGGCGCGGGGATGGCGGTCGCCGCCCGGTCGGGCACGGTGGAACTCGAGCATCGCGGCTCCGGCGGTCGCGGTGGCGGGCCCGAGTGGATGCGGGCGCTGGACCTGAGCGACGCCCAGCTGGACAGCGTGCGGGCGATCTATCGGCAGGGTGAGAAGGGGATGGACTCGATCGTGCGGCGGATCCGGCCGCAGACCGATTCGCTCTTCGCCCTGGTTCGTCCGGAGCTCGATGCGCGGCGTGCGCAGACGCGCGCCGCGGTTCGGGGGCTGCTCACCGCGCCGCAACAGGAAAGGTACGACTCCATTGTCCGTGCATACGATGAACGGCGCCGCCGCGACCGCGAGCAGCGCACCAACGAGGGCCCGCCGCGTGACCGTCGCTAGCCGCCTCGCGCCGATGGCGGCGCTGGCCCTGCTCGTCGCCCCGCTCGCCGCCCAGGCGCCGGTGGCGCTCACCCTCGAGGAGGCGATCCGCCGCTCCGAGGACGTGGCGCCGACGGTGGTGCAGGCGCGCGGCTCGCTCCGCAGCGCCGAGCTCGGCGTGCGGACCCAGACGTGGCAGTACATCCCGCAGATCACCTTCCCGGTCAACGCCGACGTGCTGTGGTCCTCGGGCCCGTCGCGCGTCGACCCGGTGACCGGTGACATCATCAGCGGCAACACCACCAACCCGAGCTATTCGTTCGGGGCCAACGCCTCGGTGACGCTGTTCGACGGCTTCGGCCGCAGCCACGACATGGGCGCAGCGCGGGCCAACGAGACCGCCGCCGAGGCGGGGCTGGTGTCGGCGCGGTTCCAGAACCGGCTCACGGTCACCAATTCGTTCTTCGACGTGCTCTCCAATCTCGAGCTGTTGCGGGTGAACGAGGCCGCCGTGGAGCGCGCCGAGCAGCAGCTGGCGATCGCGTCGGCGCGGCTGCAGAGCGGCGCCGGGCAGCGGACCGACTCGCTCACGGCGCTGGTGCAGCTTGGCCAGGCACGGCAGCAGCTGCTGCAGGCGCAGGCCACCCTCGCCACCAGCGAGGCGTCGCTGGCGCGCCTGACCGGGGTCGAGGGGCGGGTGACCGCGGTCGACGACTCGGCGTTCTACCGCCAGCCGGTGCTGCTCGACACCACCGGGATCCGGATCGAGGCGGAGGCCTCGTCGCCGGCGATCCGGTCGAGCCTGGCCGCGCTCCAGGCGGCGCAGGCGCAGCTCCGCTCGCAGAAGTCCAACTACTGGCCGACCATCAGCGCGTCGGCCAACAACACGTGGACTGCGCAGAAGAGCAACGACTACGAGCTCGAGCCGCGCCGGAACCTGCGCCTCTCGTTCTCGTTCTCGCCGTGGACCTCGCTGCAGCGCGAGACCCAGATCGAGAACGCGGCGATCCAGGTCGACAACCGGATCGCGACGCTCGAGGACCAGCGCCGCCAGATCGCCGCGTCGCTGACCCAGTACTACGCGTCGCTGGCCAACGCCCGCGAGGCGATCCAGGTGGCCCAGATCAGCGTGCAGGCGGCGCAGGAGAACCTCCGCGTCACCGAGCAGCGCTACCGGCTCGGCGTGGCCACCGTGCTGGAGCTCACGCAGGTGCAGGAGCAGGTCACCTCGGCGCAGGTGCAGGAGGTCCGGGCGCGGTTCGACTACCTGCGCGCCAAGGCCCAGATCGAGGCCCTCATCGGAAGGACGCTGCAATGAGCCGCGAGATGCTCGACACCGGCGAGCGGATGGCGCTGCTGCCCGCGGACGTGCCGCGGGACGCCGTCATCGTCACCCGCAACCTCCATCGCGAGTACAAGATGGGGGGCGAGATCGTGCGCGCCCTCGACGGGGTGGACATCACCATCCGCCGCAACGAGTTCGTGGCGATCATGGGGCCGTCGGGATCGGGCAAGTCGACGCTCATGAACATGATCGGCTGCCTCGACACGCCGACCGAGGGCGAGTACTGGCTCAACGGCCACCGGGTGAGCGAGCTCGGCGACGACGCGCTGGCGCGGATCCGCAACAAGGAGATCGGGTTCGTCTTCCAGACGTTCAACCTGCTGCCGCGCGCCACGGCGCTCGCCAACGTCGAGCTGCCGATGGTCTACGCCGGCACCAGCGCCAGGGAGCGCCGGCAGCGCGCCGAGGAGGCGCTCACCAAGGTCGGCCTCGCCGACCGGATGCACCACAAGCCCAACGAGCTCTCCGGCGGCCAGCGCCAGCGCGTCGCGGTGGCGCGCGCGCTGGTCAACCGGCCGTCGATCCTGCTCGCCGACGAGCCGACCGGCAACCTCGACTCGGCCACCTCGGTCGAGATCATGGACCTGTTCGAGACGCTCCACCGGCAGGGGCAGACCATCATCCTGGTCACCCACGAACCTGACATCGCCGAACACGCCAAGCGCCAGATCATCCTCCGGGACGGCAAGGTCGCCAGTGACGGCATCATGACGACTTCGGAGGCCCACGCGTGAACGCAGTCCGCTTGACCCAGATCGCCCTGCTCGGGCTCCTCGCCGCCGCGTGCGCCGAGGAGGAGGAGCTGCCGGTGTACCAGGCGGTGCCGGTGACGGTGCGCAACATCAGCGTCACCGCGCAGGCCGCCGGCGCCATCCTTCCCGACACCGTCGTGGAAGTGAAGTCCAAGGCGTCGGGCGAGATCCTCGAGTTCCGGGTGGAGACCGGCCAGCTGGTGCAGCGCGGCACGGTGCTGGCGCGCATCGACCGGCGGGTGCCGCAGAACCGCTTCGACCAGGCCGAGGCCCAGCTCGAGGTGGCGCAGGCACGGCTCCGCAACGCGGAATCGCAGTACCGCCGCGCCCAGGAGCTGTTCCAGGCCAAGGCGATCACCGAGCAGGAGTTCGAGACCTCCTCGCTCGACGTCGCCAACGCCAAGGCCTCGCTCATCTCGGCGCAGACCGAGGTCGAGAACGCCAAGATCGCGCTCGACGACACCGAGGTGCGCGCGCCGATCACCGGCACGATCATCTCCAAGAACGTCGAGCGCGGCGCGGTGATCTCCTCGCCCACCAGCGACGTGGGTGGCGGCACCGTCCTGCTCAAGATGGCCGACCTCTCGCTGGTGCAGGTCAAGACCTATGTCGACGAGACCGACATCGGCAAGCTGCGCCCGGGGCTCAACGCCAACGTGACGGTGGAGGCGTATCCCAACCGGCCGTTCCGCGGCGAGGTGCTCAAGATCGAGCCGCAGGCCGACACGATCCAGAACGTGACGATGTTCCCGGTGCTGGTGCGGATCAACAACGCCGACAACCTGCTGAAGCCGGGGATGAACACCGAAGTGAACATCTCGGTGGGTCGCGCCGACAGCGTGATGGCGATCCCCAACTCGGCGCTCCGCACCGAGCGCGACGTCGAGTCGGCCGCCAGCGTGCTGGGGATCGACCCCGCGGACCTGCAGGTCATGCTCGAGCAGGCCCGCAGCCAGCCGGCCACCGACGGCGACACCGGGGCGGCGGGCGCGCTGCGGGACACTGCCCGCGCGTCCGCGGCACCGACCCGCGAGCAGATGATGGCGGTGTTCGCCAAGCAGCGCTCGGGCCAGCAGCTCACCGCCGAGGAGCAGGCGATCATGGCCGCAGCGCGGGCCCAGATGGGCGGCGGTCGCGGCAACCGCGGCGGCGGCAGTTCGCAGGATGCGATGTTCGGCGGCCGCTACGTGGTCTTCGCGCTGCGCGGCGGCAAGCCCACGCCGGTGTACGTCCAGACCGGGATCACCGACATGGACTACAGCGAGGTCAAGAGCGGCCTCACCGCGCAGGACTCGGTGCTGCTCCTGCCGAGCGCCTCGCTGATCCAGTCGCAGCAGGGGCTGCAGGAGCGGATGAGCCGCAACTCCGGACTGCCCGGCCAGGGCAGCCGGTAGGGGGACGCGAACCATGATGATCGGAGAGACGATCCGCGTCGCGATGGGGAGCATCCGCGCCAACAAGCTGCGCGCGATGCTCACCATGCTCGGCGTGATCATCGGTGTCGCCGCCGTGATCACGGTGGTGGCGATGGGCACCGGTGCCCAGAAGGCCGTGGAGGACCGGATCAACGCGCTCGGTGCCAACCTGATCCAGATCAACGCCGGCCAGGACCGCTTCGCCGGCGTGGCGCGCGAGGGAGGCGCACCGCTCACCACCGACGACGCGCGGGCGATTCGCCGCGACGCGGCCGCCGTGATCGACGCGCTCGCCCCCGAGATGGAGCGCCGCCAGCAGGTGGAGCTCGCCAACCGCAACATCAACGTGAGCGTGGTGGGCACCACGCCCGAGTACCTCAAGGCGCGCAACTACACCATCACGCACGGCCGGATGTTCAGCGACGGCGACAATGCGTCGCGCCAGCGCTACGCCGTGGTCGGCTCCGCGGTGCCCGACATGCTGGGGCAGAACCCGCAGGCGCTGATCGGCCAGACCATCACCATCCGCTCGATCCCGTTCGAGGTGGTCGGGATCCTCAGCGAGAAGGGCGCCCAGGGGTGGCAGAACCCCGACGAGCAGATCCTCGTCCCGCTCACCACCGCCCAGTACCGGGTGATGGGGAGCGACCGGTTGCGCACCATCTCGGTCACCGTGCGCGATGGGGTCCCGCAGGAACAGGCGCTGGTGGAGCTCGAGCGGATCATGCGGCGCGAGCACCGGATCCGGCCGGGCGGCAACAACGACTTCACGCTCCGCTCGCCGACCGACTTCCTCGCCACCGCCGAGGACACCACCAAGACGTTCAGCGCGCTGCTGCTGTCGATCGCGGCGGTGTCGCTGCTGGTTGGTGGCATCGGCATCATGAACATCATGCTGGTGTCGGTCACCGAACGAACCAAGGAGATCGGCATCCGCAAGGCGCTCGGCGCCACGCGCCTCACCATCATGAGCCAGTTCCTGGTCGAGGCGCTGGTGCTCTGCCTGAGCGGCGGCATCGTCGGCATCCTGCTCGGCGGCGCCACGTCCGAGTTCGTCTCGGTCAAGCTCGGCTGGAGCACGGAGATCTCGCCGGTGGCCGTGGCGGTCGCGTTCGGCTTCTCGGCGGTGGTGGGACTGTTCTTCGGCCTCTGGCCGGCCCGCCGCGCGGCGAGCCTCGACCCGATCCAGGCGCTGCGGTACGAATAGCGACATGGCGAAGGGCGAGGGGCGAAGGGCGCTGAACAACGCCCCTCGCTCCTCGCCCCTCGCGTTGTCGCGCTTAGATTCCGCCCCCATGCGTACCCTTCCCCTCCTGCTCCTCCTCGCCGCGCCGCTCGCCGCGCAGGCGCCCACGGTCACCATCCCGCGGGTCGACACCACCGTCACCATCGACGGCGTGCTCGACGAGCCGGTGTGGCTCCAGGCAACGCGCCTGGACGGATTCCGGCAGTACCAGCCGGTGGACGGCCGGCCGGCCGAGGACTCCACGGTGGTGCTGGTCTGGTACGCGCCCGGCGCGATCCACGTGGGAATCCGCGCCTACGACCGGCAGCCCGGCAGCGTTCGCGCCACGCTGGCCGACCGCGACAACATCGGCAGCGACGACAAGGTCACCGTCTTCCTCGACACCTTCAACGACCGGCGACGCGCGTACTTCTTCGGCGTCAATCCGCTTGGAGTGCAGGACGACGGCACCCGGTCGGAGGGCGGTTTCTCCACCAGCGGTGGCGGCTTCGGGCTCGGCAACACCGACCGCAATCCCGACTTCCTCTGGGACAGCAAGGGCCGCCGCACGCCCTGGGGATGGGAGGCGGAGGTGCGCATCCCGTTCAAGTCGCTGCGCTGGGGCGGTGGCGAGGTGCAGACCTGGGGATTCAACGTCGAGCGGGTGACGCAGCGCACAGGCTACACCGACACCTGGACCGACGTGCGCCGCGGCAACGCGTCGTTCCTGGCGCAGGCGGGGAGCATCACCGGGATTCGCGACATTTCCCGCGGCGTGGTGGTCGAGCTGCAACCCACCTTCGTGGCCGACGCCCCGGGAATCCGCACCCCGAGCGGCTTCGAGCGGGACGGCTTCAATGGCGAAGTGGGCGCCAATGCGCGCCTGGGCTTCACGCGCCTCACCATCGACGGCACCTACAACCCCGACTTCTCGCAGGTGGAGTCCGACGTCGGGCTGGTGACGATCAACGAGCGCTTCGCCCTGTTCTTTCCCGAGCGCCGGCCGTTCTTCCTCGAGGGCGTCGACCTCTTCTCGTCGCCGAACAACCTGGTGTACACCCGCACCGTGGCGAACCCGCTCGCGGGCGCCAAGGTGACCGGCAAGTTCGGCTCGTGGTCGCTGGCGCATCTCACGGCGATCGACGAGTTCTCGCAGTCGCGTACGCTCCCGCCTGGCGACGACGCGCTCGCCAACATCACCCGGGTGCGCCGTGACATCGGCGACAACTCGGTGGCCGGCGTGACGCTGACCAATCGCGACGAAGGCGACGTGCACAACCGGGTGCTGGCCGCCGACACGCGGCTGGTGTTCGGCACGGTGTACTACTTCGCCGCCCAGGCCGGGCTCTCCACCACGCGGGTGGTCGAGGGCGACGTGAGCTTCGACCGCAGCGATCCGATCTGGGAGCTGGAGGTCGACCGGACCGGCCGCGCCTTCGGGTTCAACTACAAGGTCACCGCCATCGGCGACGACTTCGAGACCTGGAGCGGGTTCGTCAACCGCACCGGCATCGCGACCGGGCGGTTCAACAACCGCTACCGCTACTATGGCGCGCGCGGTGCCCTGCTCGAGGAGTTCACCGTGTTCGGCGGCCTGAACCGGATCTGGGAGTCCGGCAGTCTGCTCGGCAGCTAGGCGCTCGAGGGCGTCAACGAGATCAACCTCTCGGCCAACCTCCGCGGCGGCTGGCGGGCCCGCACCAGTTCGGGGCTCGGCTTCGTGCGGTTCCACCCCGAGGACTACGCCGGCTACGGCGTGCAACGCTCGCCCACCGGGCCGGTGGAGCAGGTCGTGCCGCAGCCCGGTGTGGTCGACGCGGCCAACGTCACCCTCTCGGTCAACACCCCGACGTGGCGGGCGTGGGACGCCTCGCTGCAGGTGAACGCTTCCGAGACGGCAATTTTCCCGGAGGCTGCCGAGGGGCGCTCATTCCGGGTAAGCGGCGGGGTGAATTTCCGCTTCTCCGATGCGACGCGACTCACCGGCTCGCTCACCTACCAGCGGCTGACGCGCGAGCGCGACGGCAGCGAGTTCGCGCGCACCATCCTGCCGCGGATCCGGCTCGAGTACCAGCCCAGCCGGGCGCTCTTCTTCCGTGCGGTGGCCGAGTATCGCAGCGAGCGGCGCGCGGCGCTGGTGGATTCCCGCGACGGCAGCCCGATCGTGATCAACGGCACGCCGAGCGCGCCGCAGCGCACCGACCGGCTGCGACTCGACCTGCTCGGCTCGTTCGAGCCGTCGCCGGGCACCGTGGCCTACCTCGGCTACGGCTCCACCCTGCGCGGCGATCGGCCGCTCACGTTCCGCGACCTGGAACGGAGCGACGATGCGTTCTTCCTGAAGCTGGCGTACCTGATGAGGTGGTAGGGGCGCCGCACGCGCTGCCCCTGCAGGCGCGCCGCTTGCGGCGCGCGATCTGATACCGCGCGCCGCGGGGATGCCGCCCACGATCGAATCGCATCGCCTTTTCCGAATCCCCGCGGCCTGACGGCCGCGGCTGGGGGAATCCTTGACGTCTCCCGCCTCGCATGACGCCATCCGTCCCCGCCTGGGCCTGGTCATCGGTCCGCTGCTCTTCCTCGCCATCCTGCTGCTCCCGGCACCGGAAGGGATGGCGATCGCGGGGTGGCGCACCGCCGCGGTCGCGGCGCTGATGGCCACCTGGTGGATCACCGAGGCGGTGCCGATCCCGGTCACCGCCCTGCTGCCGCTGGTGCTGTTCCCTCTGCTCGGCGTCACCACGCTCAATGACACCGCGGCACCGTACGCCAACCCGGTGATCTTCCTCTTCCTCGGCGGCTTCCTGATTGCGCTGGCACTGGAGTGCACGGGGCTGCACCGCCGGCTGGCACTTGCCACCCTTTCGGTGGTCGGCACCCGACCGGCCGCGCTGATCCTCGGCTTCATGCTGGTCACCGCGTTCATCAGCATGTGGGTGAGCAACACCGCCACCACGGTGATGATCCTGCCGATGGCGCTGGCCGTCATCGCCTTGCAGGGAGGACGGAACGACGGCGGCGCGTTTCCCAGCGCCCTCCTCCTCGGCATCGCCTACGCCGCGACGATCGGCGGCCTCGGCACCATCATCGGCACGCCGCCCAACGCGCTGTTCGCGGGGTTCATGCTGGAGAGCTACGGCGTCCGGATCGGCTTCGCGGAGTGGATGGTGGTGGCGGTGCCGGTGGTGGTCGTGGCCCTGCCGCTGACCTGGCTGCTGCTCACGCGGGTGATCCACACGCTCGACGACCAGCCGATCGCCGGCGGGGCGGCCTTGCTGGCCTCGGAGCGCGCCGCGCTGGGGAATCCGTCGCGCGAGGAATGGTTCGCCGGGGCAGTCACCGCGGCGGCGGCGATGGCATGGATCGGCCGACCGCTGCTCGAACGGTTCGTGCCGGCGATCAGCGACACCGGGATCGCGATCGCAGCGGCCATCGCCCTCTTCGCGATCCCGATGCAGTGGCGGCCCCTGCGGCAGGTGATCGGCTGGCAACAGGCGGAGCGGTTGCCCTGGGGAGTGCTGCTGCTGTTCGGCGGCGGACTCTCGCTGGCGGCCGGGATCCAGGAGAGCGGACTCGCCGACTGGATCGGCGTCCGGCTCGGCGGGGTGACCGACTGGCCGCCGCTGGCGATGGTGCTGGTGCTGGTGGTGACGGTGATCGTGCTCTCGGAGTTCGCCAGCAACACGGCGATCACGGCGGCGTTCCTGCCGATCGTCGCGACCCTCGCGCTGGGTGACGGCGCGATCCCCATGATCCCGGCACTCGCCACCGCGATGGCCGCGAGCGGCGGGTTCATGCTTCCGGTTTCGACACCACCCAACGCGATCGTCTACGGCACCGGGCGGATCACGATCAAGGAGATGGCGGTGAGCGGCGGACTGGTGGACGTGCTGTTCGTGGTGCTGCTGCCGATCGCGGTGCTGGTGATCGGGTCGCGGGTGTTGGGGTAGCGGCGACAGGCGAGGCGCGAAGGGCGAAGGGCGGATTGGTGAGGACACCGCCCCTCGCCCCTCGCGCTGTCGCGTCATGCCTGTTCTCGCAGTCTCCACCGGAGCAGCAGGTACCCCACCACGCCCGACAGCAGCGAGCCGAGCAGGATGCCGAGCCGCTCCATCTCGAAGTAGATCTCGCCTCCGTCGCCTGCGGCGAGCGTGGCGATGAACAGCGACATGGTGAAGCCGATGCCCGCGACCACCGCCACGGCGTGGAGCTGCGACCACTTGGTGCCCGCGGGCAGCGCGGCCAGCCCGAGTCGCACCGCCAGGAACGCCATCAGCACGATGCCGAGCTGCTTGCCCACGAACAGCCCGGCGATGATCCCCAGCGGTACCGGGTGCACCAGGTCGGCGAGGGAAAGGCCCGCGACTGGCACGCCGGCATTGGCGAAGGCGAACAGCGGCAGGATGCCGTAGGCGACCCACGGGTGCAGCAGGTGCTCCAGGTCGCGCAGCGGGGAGCGGCTGTCCTCGGGCCCGCCCTTGAGCGGGATGAACATCGCGACCGCCACGCCGGCCAGTGTGGCATGGACGCCTGACTTGAGCACCGCCACCCACAGCACCAGGCCGAGCAGCAGGTAGCCGGTGGGCCGCACCACGCCGGCGCGGTTGAGCCAGGCGAGCGCGACCACCACCGCTGCGGCCACGCCCAGTGCCACCAGCGAGAGCTGCCCCGAGTAGAACAGGGCGATGACGACGATCACGCCCAAGTCGTCGAAGATCGCCACGCTCAGCAGGAACGCCTTGAGCACTGCCGGGACGCGTGGTCCGAGCAGCGAGAGGACGCCGAGGGCGAAGGCGATGTCGGTCGCGGCGGGGATCGCCCAGCCGTGCAGCGCGATCGGATCGTTCCAATTGAACCCTGCAAAGATCAGGGCCGGGGCGACCATCCCGCCCAGTGCGGCGAACGCGGGCAGCGCCGCGCGCCGCAGGGTCGACAGGTGCCCCTCGGCCATCTCCCGCTTGAGTTCCATCCCGATCAGCAGGAAGAACACCGCCATCAGGCCGTCGTTGATCCAGAGCAGCAGCGGCTTGGCGATCCCCGCCTCGCCGAACTGGATCGTGAACGGGGTGGCGAGGAAGCCGTTGTAGGCGTCCTTGAGCGGCGAGTTGGCGACGATCAGCGCGAGCACCGCGGCGGCCATGAGAAGCAGCCCGCCGGAGGCCTCGAGGCGGAGGAACTCCTGCAGCGGCCGCAGGAGGCGATCGGCGCGGCGGAACTGGGATGGGATGGCCATGAGGGAAGATACCCGTCCTCCGTCCTACACACCCCCTTCACATTTCCCGCGTAGTCTCCATCGTCACGAAACCCTGATGGAGGCCCTTCCATGCGTGCCGTACCAGTCCTGCTGTCGCTTGCTCTCTCCTCTCCCCTCTCGGCCCAATCCGCACGGGAGATCACCCTCGGCGCGCCCACCGGCGCCCACCCCGGTGAGTTCGGGATGATCAATGGCGTCCGCGAGCTCGCCGACGGGTCGGTGCTGGTGGCCGACCCGATGGACCGGGTGCTCAAGCGGCTCGATCGCACGCTGGCCCAGGCCACCACGCTGGGCCGCAGCGGGGCGGGGCCCGGCGAGCACAAGCAGCCCGACTCGGTCTGGCCGCTCCCCGGCGACTCGACGCTGCTGGTGGATCTCGGCAATGCGCGGCTGACGGCGCTGGACAACCGTGGCCGCTTTGGCAACACCACCCCGATCGTGTCGGGCGGTGATGCCGGGCCGGGGTCGATGACCTTCATGATTCCGGGCGGGATCGATCACGCAGGCAACATCTACTTCCGCGCCATGTCGCGCGGCGACTCCAATGCGCTGATGAAGCACGATCGCCGCACCGGGCGCACCGAGCAGGTCGCGTCGCTCAAGGCGCCCGAGATGAAGACCACCGAGTCGGGAGGCCCCAACAATCGCAACGTCTCCTCGCGCCCGGTGCCGCTCTCGCCGCAGGACGGCTGGGCGGTGTCGCCGTCCGGACTGGTGTACGTGGTGCGCGCGAGTGACTATCACGTTGACGTGCGGGGTCCTGACGGCTCCTGGCGGTCGGGCGCGCCGGTGAACCACCGCCCGGTACCGATCGGCCGGGCCGAGCGCGAGGAGTGGCAGGCGGAGGTGCAGCGTCGCGGTGGAGTCGGGGTCGGCGTGGAGATGAACAACGGCCAGCGCAGCGTCACGCTGCAGCGCGGGCGCCCGCCGCAGTCGACGCTCGACGACCTGCCCTGGCCGGAGGCCAAGCCGGCGTTCGGTGCGGCGCACACCTGGGTCGATGGGCGCGAGCGGTTGTGGGTGCGCCGGAACCAGCCGGCCGGGCAGCCGTGGCGCTATGACCTCTTCGATCCGCGCGGCCAGCACATCGGCACGGTGCAGCTGCCCGCCGACCGGCAGGTGGCCGGGATGGGCCTGCTGTCGGTGTACCTGGTGCGCTTCGACGACAGCGACCTGCAGTACCTTGAGCGGTATGCGTTGCCGTGAAGAGAGGTGAGTCCTGAGTCGTGAGCAGTGAGGGGTCGGTCGTTGGTCGTTAGGGTCTCAGGGCCACCCTGCGTTGCTCCCGACAGGCCGTCGAGCTGGGCGGCACACCCAAACGACCAACGACCAACGACTACCAGCTCTGACCGCATCCGAGGGGTCCATCGTGCCGTTGCTAGCTCTCCTTCCGGACTCCTCGCACCGGCTGCGGTCCCGCGGTCGGCAGGTCGAGGCCCTCGATGCTGCGCTCGACGCTCCCCTCGATCACGTCACCGGTGACGGTGAGCGACCAGACGCTGATCGCGGTGCGCTTCTCCGTTCCGCCGCCCATGCTGAGCGTCGCCTCGGAGGTCTGTCGAAAGACGATCGGCCAGGTGGTGCTGAGCGGGGTGGTGAATCGCGACGGCGGCCGCTGGGCCATGCCATCCACCGCGGGACGTTCCAGCACCGCAATCAGCGAGTCGCCCTCGAGGGTGACGGTGAACCCGGCGGTCGCCTCGATCGGCGTGGCCACCCCGTTCTCCACCTGCATCCCGGCGGCGTAGGTCAGGTCCCAGGCTCCGACCAGGGGATGCGCCTGGGCGGGAAGGACGTGGGGAATGGCCAGGGTGGCCCAGGCGGCAAGGGCGGCAGCGCGCATGATGGCTCATCCTCGGGTAGGGGTGTGATTGGAGCGATGCCCCGCCCGGGTCATTGGTCGCAGCAGGCGGCGGGTACGGTGAAGGAGGCTGCCCCATGACTGCCGCGAGTGCCCGCATCCTGGTGGTGGAGGACGACCGTCGCACGGCCGACGTGATCGCCCTCTACCTGCGGCCTGCCGGGCACAAGGTGTTCGTGGAGCACGACGGCGCCGCGGCGATCGCGCGAAGCCGGATCGAGCCGTTCGACCTGGTGGTGCTTGACCGGATGCTGCCGGGTGCCGCGGGGCTCGAGGTGTGCCGCGCGATCCGGGAGCAGGGGAGCACGCCGGTCATCATGGTGACGGCCCGCACGCTCGAGGAGGATCGCCTCGAGGGGTTCGAGGGCGGCGCCGACGACTACGTCTCCAAGCCGTTCTCGCCGCGCGAGCTGGTGGCGCGGATCCAGGCGCTGCTGCGCCGCGCGCCGCCCGGGAGCGACAAGCAGCTCCGGTTCGCCGACATGTCGATTGACCTCGAGGCGCAGTTGGTGACGGTGGCCGGCGTGACACTCGACCTGACGCCATCGGAGTTCGCGCTGATGGTGGCGCTGGCCGAGCGGCCGGGCCGGGTGATGTCGCGGATGGCGCTGCTCGACCGGTTGCCCGGCGACGGGCGCGAACCGCTGGAGCGCACGATCGATGTGCACGTCCGCAACATCCGCCGCAAACTCGGTGAGGTCAGTGGTGCCCGCACCCGGATCGAGACGGCGTTCGGGGCCGGCTACCGGCTGGCGGAGGAGGGGGCGTGATCCGCTCGCTGCGCTGGCGCTTCTTCGTGGTGGTGTGGGTCCTGCTGGTGGCGGGGCTCGTGGGGCTCGGCACGCTGCTCGGTCGCTGGGGAACGGTGGAAATCAACCGGGTCACCAGCGAAGCGATGACCCAACGGCGGATCGGTATTGCCGGCCGCGACCTCACCGAGGCCGCCCTGCTCGCCGGCGCGACCGATTCGGCCGGGCTGGCGGCAGCGCTGCGCGAGGTGGTGTCGCGTGACTCGCTGCTCGACGGAGCCGCGGTGGTCGATGGGCTGGGCAACGTGGTGGCCACGACCATTGCCGCTGACCGAGGCGAACTGATGCTCGGGCCGAACGGCGAGTTCGAGTTTCGCCGTGACGAGGCGCACGACGGACGCCGCGCGCTGGTGCGGGTGGCGGGTCAGGGCCAGATCATCGACCCCCGCGACTCGCTCGACCCGCGCTACCTGATCGTGATCCCGAGGGTTGGTGCGCACGTGGGGAGCATGATGAACGAGGCGCTGTCACCCGACGAGCCGCCGCGCGAAGCGCAGCGGACCGAGGAGGCGGAACAGGCCACGACGGTTCTCACCCAGCGGATCAAGCTCGCGCTCGTCATCGGCAGCGTGCTCGCCGCGATCCTGACGCTGGCAGTTTCGGGGCCGCTGCTCGGCCGGGTAGGGGAGCTCTCGCGTGCGACCGACCGGCTGCGCGACGGCGACCTTGGTGTGCGAGTTGATGCCAGCGGTGGCGACGAACTGGGACGACTCGGCGCCTCGTTCAACGCCATGGCCGAGCGGCTCGAGTCGAGCGAAGCGCAGCGGAAGCAGATGGTGACCGACGTGGCGCACGAGTTGCGGACGCCGCTCACCAACCTGGTGGCACTGCTCGAGGCGGCGCGTGACGGCGTGCGGCCGGTGGACGACGAGCTGCTGGCGATCCTGCAGGACGAGGCCGGCGTGCTCAACCGGCTCGTCGACGACCTGCGCGATCTTGCGCTCGCCGACGCCGGCGAGCTGACCGTCGCGAGCGAGGAGGTCGACGTCGCGGCGGTCGCGCGTCGCGCCGCGGCGGGATTCGATCCGGCGCACGCGATCGTGGTCGACGTCCCCACGGAAGCGGTCCTCGCACGTGCCGACGAGCGCCGGCTCGGCCAGGTGCTGCGCAACCTGATCCAGAATGCGGTGACGCACTCGTCGGAGCCGGGGAGCGTGAAGGTGGTGGTGCAGCTGTCACCCCGACCCCGAGCACCGCGAGAGGGAGGGGGCGGAGAGCCGAATGCGGCTGGTTCCGCCCCCTCGGATGCTGCGCATCCTCGGGGTGACAGGTCCAGCATCTCGATCCTCGTCGAAGACCGCGGCCCCGGCATCCCGCCCGACCAGCTCGACCGCATCTGGGAGCGCTTCTACCGGATCGACCCGTCGCGAAGCCGCGCCACCGGCGGGATGGGGCTGGGGCTCCCGGTGGCCCGGCGGCTGGTCGAGGCGATGGGTGGGGAGATCCGGGTGGCGTCGGAACCGGGCCGCGGCAGTACCTTCACGGTGCGGCTCGGATGACCTGACACCACCCTCCTCAGGAGCAGTTCCGTGGGCACAGGCGACTCGAACGACGCGCAGAAGTATTCCGCGATGGGCGTGGGCGTGGCGATTGGCGCCGGGGTCGGCGCCGCGCTCGGCGTGGCATCGGGCAACATTGCCATCGGCGTGGCGATTGGCGTGGCAATCGGGGCGGCCCTAGGCGCGGCTCGCGCCGCCAAGGCGAAGTAGCCTGCGCCGAGTTCAGTTCGTGAACCTGGCCCGACCCCTCGTGGTCCTGGTAGCGGCCTTGGCGGCCACATCGTGCGCTCCAACCCCGGAGTCTGACGAGGACGGAACGGCCGTGGCCCGGGAGTGGTCAGACCTCCGCGTGACCGGCCTCGACTACGCCTTCAGCGCGCCGGACACCGTGCCGCCAGGCGAGACGGTGATCACCTTCCGGAATACCGGCACCGTCCGTCACGAACTCAAGCTGATCGCGCTGCGTCCCGGGGTTGATCTCGAGGTGGTCCTTCCGCTGGCGCGGATCGACTCCGGCTGGGCGGCACACCGCGAACCCACCAGCGGTATTCTCACCGCGGGGCCGGGCGAGACCACTCCCGGTCGCTTGCTTGTCACGCTCGAGTCGGGTCGCCGATACCTTCTTGTCTGTGCCTTCGCCGACTCCGACACCGCGCCGCTCCACAGCGAGCTCGGAATGATCCGCGTCCTTCACGTGAGGTAGGCCGACATGCCGAGTGTGCCACGCCCAGCTCCCCGCACGCTGCTTGCCTGGTTGCCCGTGGTGGCCCTTTCAGGGGCGCACTTCTGGATGGTGCAGCGCTGTCTCGCGGAGCTCGGTCCCGCCCAGCTCCCCGATGTCTGCTCCACCCCGCCGCTGACGACCCTCGCCCTGCTGGTGCTCGCCTATGTGGAGCTCACCCGCGGGACGCGGGTGCGCGGGACGCTCGCACTCTCCGTGGTGGCGTTCCCGGTGGTGATGAGCATCGTGGCAGGGGTCATCAACTGAGGGCGCGGACGTGCCGTTCGGGAGGGGGCTGCCAGGACGCCCCCCGCTCTGGTGCGATCGGCTGGGAACTGGCCGTCAGGCTCCGCCCCCTCGCTGCGCTCGGGGTGACAGTCCTACAGTGGCGTCGAGAACCCCAGCTTGAACCCGTCGAGATCCTTGAGCGTGAACATCCGGGCCCCCCACGGCCGGTCTTCCGGCTCGACGATGAGGTCGTGGCCGGCCGCCTTGATCCGCTCGGCCGCGGCGTCGACGTCGGCACGCGAGTCGACGTTGATCTGCAGGTAGAAGCCCTGCCCCTTGATGCGGTCCCAGCCGAGCTTGCCGTCGTCCTGGTTGAGGACGATGCGGATGTCGCCGGCAGTGACCACCGCGCCGGCGAGCTTGCCGTCCCGCTCGAACGGCATCGCCACGGTGAAGCCGAGGACGTCGCGGTAGAAGGCGATCGAGGCCTCGATGTCCTTGCAGGTGAGCGAGCAGCCGAGGGTGGAGGCGTTGAGGGCGGGCATGCGGGATCCCTTGTGGGTGGGTGGGGTTGGGATCAATGATAGTCGGACGAGTCATTCGCGGGTCCGACGACGACCGATTCCCCTTGCGGAGATCTTCATGTCCCGCCCCAAGAACACCATCTGCCTCTGGTACGCCGACAACGACGCCGAAGCGGCGGCCAACTTCTACGCCGCGACCTTTCCCGATTCGTCGGTGGGAGCGGTGTACCGTGCGCCGGGTGACCATCCCTCCGGCAGCGCCGATGGCGTGCTCACCGTGGAGTTCACGGTGCTCGGCATCCCGTGCGTCGGCCTCAACGGCGGGCCGACGTTCCGGCTGACGGAGGCGTTCTCGTTCCAGGTCTCCACCGCGACGCAGGAGGAGACCGACCGCTACTGGAACGCGATCGTGGCGAATGGTGGCGAGGAGAGTGCCTGCGGCTGGTGCAAGGACCGGTGGGGCGTGTCATGGCAGATCGTCCCGGTGGCACTGATGGAGGCGATCAGCCATCCGGACCGGGCTGCGGCGAAGCGGGCGTTCGACGCGATGCTGGAGATGGGGAAGATCGACATCGCGAGGATCGAGGCGGCGCTGCGGGAATGATCACTCGACCCCTCGGCTCCCACGGCCCCTCCGTCTCCGCCATCGGGCTCGGCTGCATGGGCATGTCGCACGGCTACGGCCCCCCCAGGGATCGCGGCGAGATGATCGCGTTGCTGCGCGCCGCCGTGGAGCGTGGCGTGACGCTGTTCGACACCGCCGAGGTGTATGGGCCGTTCACCAATGAGGAACTGGTGGGGGAGGGGCTGGCGCCGGTGCGCGACGGGGTGATCATCGCGACGAAGTTCGGTTTCCGGATCGGCCCGCGCGGGGTGCAGGAAGGGGTGGACAGTCGTCCCAATCGGATCCGGGAGGCGGTGGAGGGATCGCTGAAGCGATTGCGCACCGATCGGATCGACCTGCTCTACCAGCATCGCGTGGATCCCGACGTGCCGATCGAGGACGTGGCCGGGACGGTGGGGGAGCTGATCCACGAGGGGAAGGTGCTGCACTTCGGCCTCTCGGAGGCAGGCGTGCAGACCATCCGCCGGGCTCACGCGGTGACACCGGTCGCGGCACTGCAGAGCGAGTACTCGATCTGGTGGCGCCATCCCGAGCGCGAGATCCTCCCGCTGCTCGAGGAGCTGGGCATCGCCCTGGTGCCGTTCTCGCCGCTCGGACGCGGATTTCTCACGGGAATGATGGACACCAGCACGGAGTTCGCGAGCAGCGACTTCCGGAGCAACCTGCCGCGCTTCAGCGTCGCGAACCGTCAGGCGAACCAGGTGGTGGTCGACCTCGTGCGTCGCGTGGCCGATTCGAAGGGCGCCACGGCGGCGCAGGTGGCACTTGCCTGGCTGCTGGCGCGCGGGCCGCGGGTCGTGCCGATCCCCGGCACCACGAGGCTCTCACGCCTCGGCGAGAACCTCGGTGCGCTGGATGTCGAGCTCACGGAGGCAGACTTGGCCGAGATCGACGAGGCGTCGTCCCGGATTGCCGTGTCGGGGGCGCGCTATTCACCGGAACTGGAGCGGATGACGGGGCTGTGAACTCCTCCGTCGCTCGGCCGCGGCACCATCGTTGGGCCCGGCGATCCCTGGCACCTAACGCGTCAGCTCACCCACCAGGAACGGCGTGGTCGTCGGCTGGGCGGAGCCGCCGCTGGGTTCCTCGGTGACTGCAGCATGGGTGATCTCGCCGTCTCCCGCCGGCAGCTCGACGCGAATGGGGGCCACGCGTCCGTCCGATGCGGTGTTGAACGTCACCGACGGCACCGGCACGCCATCGCGGATGAACCAGAGCTGATAGGTCCGGCCATCGGGCGCGGGCGGCAGGTTCTGGGTCATCGCGATGGCAATGCGGCGCTGCGGGTCGCGGAAGAGCCGCAACACCGGCCGCGCCTCGCCGGTGCTCTCCACCAGGTCGATCCGCATCTCGGGGGCGAGCAGCACGTCGAGCAGTTCCTGGTTGTCGGCAAGGTCGGTGCGAGCCTGCTCGAGTTGGGCTTCGAGCGCAGCGACCGATCCCGACAGTGCCGCATTCTCGCGCCGGATCGTGAGCCACGCGAAGCCGAGGACGCCGACCACGGCGAGGCCGGCGGCGATCGCCAGGATCGGGCCGAGGCGCGGGCGGCGCGTCACCGCCAGCTCTGCGTCGCGCTGCACTTCGTCGCGAACGCGATCGATCACGCGGCCGCGCAGTCCCGGTGGCGGTGCCGCCGACATCGCGTCCACCAGGTCGGCCGTCACAGCCTGCAGTCGGGCCACCTCGCCCTGGAGGGCGGCATCACCGGCGAGCGCGGCCTCGAACTGTGCCGCCTCCTCGGCTGACAGCGCGCCGAGGACGTACGCCGCGGCCTCGTCGGCGAGCGGATGGGGACGATGCTCAGCCATCGGCCGGCTCGTGGTAGGGCAACAGCGCCTCGCGCAGTCGCGACATTCCCAGTCGTACCCGGGTCTTGATGGTTCCCAGCGGCTGCTGCAACCGGTCGGCGATCTCCGACTGCGAGAGTCCACCAAAGTAGGCGAGCTCGATCGCCTCGCGCTGCACGTCGCTGAGGTTGGCGAGGGCCTCGCGCACCACCGTGCGACGCTCGCGTCCCTCGGCCCGCTCCTCGGTGCCGGGGAGCCGATCGCCCATTCCGGGCGGCGTGTCGGAGACCGCCTCGGTCGCCCGATCGGCCAGCCGCAGCCGACGGCCGCGGGCGCGAACGGCATCAAGCGCCCGGCTGCGGGCGATCGTCACGAGCCACGACGCGAGCGACCCGCGCGCCGGATCGAACCGCCGCGCATCGCGCCACGCCTGGGCGAACGCCTCGATCACCACGTCCTCGGCATCGGGCGGTTCGCCGGTGATCCGCAGCGCGAGACCGTAGAGCAAGGGGCCGAAGCGGTCATAGAGGATCGCCACCACGCTCTCGTCGCGACGCTGCAGGCGCCGGCCGAGCTCGCGGTCCCCGGGATTCGCCTGATCGACAGCGTCGCTCATCGAGGTCCATGGAGAGGTCGGCGCTGGCGAGGGCCCGTGTCTGTCCTCGCCGTGCAGGCTGCGCAAGGAGCCACCATGGAACACTACACCTGCTCCCGCAGTCGAGGAAGCGCACCACGATTCACGGTCAGGGGAACGGCAGCGCCGGCGCGGCCGTGATGAAACCGCCAGCTGCCGCGACGATCTCGCTCGAGCTCTTCGGCGAGTCGAAGTCGGCATCATTGGGACTCACCGGCTGGTTGTTCAGCAACCGGAAGGTCGCGGCGTGCTCCGCTTCCACGCCGAGGATGGTGCCGGCGGTGCCGAGGATCGCCAGGCTGTCCAGGTTGCCGGCCTGCCCGAGGTACGCGGTGACGCCGGTGTCCTCGAGCACCAGCGCAGTGGCCATGAAGTTCGCCGCGCTGTCGAACGCGGTGCCGAAGTCGAACGCGAACTGGTCGCGGGGCAGGGCATTCGCGCCGAGCGCCGACTTGAGCGCCAGGACGTGGATGATCTCGTGGTCGCGCACCGCGCGAACGAAGGTCGGCACGCTGAACGTCGCCGGCGCCGGCGCCATCCGGCCGGAGAGGCCAGGCACCGTCCCCGGCGCGCCCATGCCATCGGGATCGATCGCGGCGACGATTGCGCCGGTGGGCAGCGGACCGGTGCTGTCGGCGCGCAGATAGAACGTCGCCTCGAGGTACTCCAGCGTCAGGGCGTAGTTGAGGATGTCGGTGTCGGACAGGCCGGGCTCGGTCTCCCCGCCGGACTGGGCGAGGAGTTCGCCGATCCCGGCTCCGCGGCGGATCATCGGCACCAGGCCGATCGCGCCGACGGCGATGGCCAGGTTGCCCAGGAAGCGGCGGCGCTCGGAGACCGAGTCGAGCTCCTTCGCGTCGAAGTGGATCAGGCGTGGTGGCGCGTTGCGCATCAGTCGCTCCTTGGGGGTCAGAGTCCCCTGGTGACGAACCCGGTGGCGACGACGGCATTGACCGTGGCCTCGGGGGTCATCGGGGATTCGAAGGCGTTGGGGACGGGGCCACCGCCGGCGTTGGCGTACGCCCGGAACGCAGCGGTGTGGCGGGCCTCGATGGTGAAGATCGAGCCGGCCGTGGTGCGAAGCGCCTTGGACTGGATCAGGCCAATCGCGCCGAGGTACGCGCCGACACCGGTCTGTTCGAGGACGGTGGCGGTGGCGAGGAAGTTGGCTTGGTTGGCGTAGGCGTTGCCGAAGTCGAAGGCCACGTCATCGGAGCCGAACGCCGCGCTGCCGAGTGCGGATTGGAGCGCGTCGACGTGGGCGCTCTCATGGTCGCGCACGCTGGTGGCCAGCGTCAGCACGGCGCCGCTCAGCACACCGCTCTGGACGGCCTTGACGTAGTAGTCCTCCTCCAGCAGCTCGAGGAAGAGCGCGTACTTGAGGACATCCATGTCGGTGCGAAGCGGCAGCGACACGACGGCCTCGCCTGGCATGCTGGGCCCGGTGCCGTCGTCGGAGCAGCCGAGCGCTGCCAGCGCGGTGGCGGAACCGGCGAGGGTGAGGAATGATCGGCGACTGGCGAGAAGCGGCCGGCGGCCGGTCGCGGGGTCGGGCTGGCCGGACGCGGGGGGTTCCGGAATGGCGGTCACGGGTACTCCTCTCATGCAGTGGGGGGCTGCCCAGGTCGCGGTGCCCGGGCGGTGCCCGTCGATCACGTGCATGGGAGGTACGAAGCGAGGCAGCGGATCGGATGCATGGGGTCGGTCGCCGCAGGCGCAGCGACTGCGCATGGCCGGCCGCGATCGGTTGGCAGCCGCATCTGCGGCCCCCGGCCGAAGCAGAAGGCCCGTCCGATCCAGGACGGGCGTTCCGTGATGAGGAGGTTGCCGCGGTTCGCGGCCAGATCGGTCAGCCCTTGATCGTGCCGCACGCGATCGGCAGCGTCAGCTGGGCGGGGAGTCCGCCGATCGACGCGACGGTCGCCGGGAGCGGCGTGTTGAGGTCGACGCCATGGATCACCACGTGGCGCGACTCCAATGCGAGCGGCTCGCCGATCGCCGCTTCAATCGCGCTCAGCGACCCGTTCTGCACGTAGTTGTAGTAGGTGACATCCGGGGCGGGGAGCCCGGCGACCTCGGTGGTGGTGTTGGTGATGTCGCTGTCCAGCGTGATGAGGATCGGTCCGTAGAACGGGACGCCCTCGAGCACGTCGACGAAGCCGTCACCGTTCACGTCCGCCGACGCCGGCGGGCAGCGATCGGCGGCATGGATGTGCTGCGGATGGGGCATGCCGGGTTCGACGCCCTGCATCTGGACGATGGCCTGGACATTGTCCCCGGTAATCCGGAAGAACGCCTTGCCGCGCGCGGTGCCGCCGGCGTCCCGGTCGGGATCCAGCAGGCGCTGCGCTTGGGGATTGAGGGTGTGGAGGTTGGCGGTGTAGAGCATCCCCGACTTGTCGGACTTCACGTCGCCGTTGCCGGGGCCGTGGGCGAAGCGGGGCTGGTTGGCGTCGGACGCGACGATGGACTCGGAGTCCGAGCAGGCGGCAACGCCCGCCATCAGGGCGAAGCCGCCCGCGAGGAGGGCCAGTCGATTGCTGAGCATGTCGTTCTCGTTCCCTTGTGCCGCGCATGATCGATGCAGGGCTGTCCAAGGAGCGGCTGGGCCTGCAGCCCCGGATCCGGGCCTTCAGGCATCGAGGTAGTCCGGATCATCGAGTGTTCATGGGGCATACGTCGCGAGTCGGGGATCGGATCTATCGGGGCCCTGTGGGCGCTTGCCGCCTCCCGAACCGCGCGGCACATTCTCCCGCGCGACCGGGGGGATGGCCCTCCCGTTGTCACGGCACCCAAGCGGTGCGAGGAGCGGGATCATGCGGCGGCATCTCATGGTGGGTCTTGTGGCGGTGGTCGGGGCATGCCTGGTGGGGTGGGCGGCGAACACGCAGGGGCAGGCGCGGGTGACGTGGGAGTACTACGAGATCGGGCTGCCGGCGACGGCCAGTGCGGTTCCCAGGCTCAATCAGTTCGGTGCCGATGGCTGGGAGCTGGTCGGTGTGATCTCCGCATGTCCGAGCAACCCGAACTACGCGGCAGACTGCAAGTACTACGCGTACTTCAAGCGGCCGAAGTGAGCGTGCGGGCGGTGGCCGGAAGGAGGTAGACGATGGCCGAGAGCACGACAACGCCAGCCGTTGTTCCTATCGTGCACCAATGAAGCTCCTCGTGCTGGGCGCCGGCGCCGTCGGCGGCTACTTCGGGGGCCGCGTTGCCCAATCCGGAGCCGACGTCACCTTCCTGGTGCGTTCGCGCCGGCGCGCCCAGCTGGAGCGCGATGGGCTTCGCCTAGAGAGCCCCCACGGTGACGCGACGCTCGCCGTCCGCACGGTGGACGCATCGGACGTGGAGCCTGTCTACGACTTCGTGCTTCTCTCCTGCAAGGCCTATGACCTCGACACGGCCATGGAGGCGATCGCCCCCGCGATGGCCGAGCACAGCGTGATCGTGCCGCTGCTCAACGGCATGGCGCACCTGTCGAGGCTCGACGAGCGCTTCGGAGCATCGAGGGTAATGGGCGGCACCTGCTGGATCAGCGCCACGCTGGATCCGGACGGCGTGATCCGGCAAGTCGACCCGCTGCAGCGCATCGCCTTCGGCGATCGTGGTGGTGCGAGTTCCGGGCGCGGCGTGGCGTTGGCGAATGCCTTCGCACCGACCGGCGTCCCGTGCGAGCTCGTCGACAACATCGAGCAGGAGATGTGGGAGAAGATCGCGTTCCTGTCGGTGTTTGCCGCGGCGACATGCCTCTTCCGCGCCAACATCGGCGAGATCATTGCCGCGCCCGGCGGCCTGGAGGCGGTGCAGGAGGCGTTCGCAGTCAACTGCGAGGCGGCGGCGTGCGCCGGCCATCCGCTCCGCCCGGCGGTCATCGAGCGCGCACTCGGCGCGTTGACCGTGCCGAGCGCCCGCAACGCCTCGATGCGCCACGACCTGGATTCCGGGAACCGGGTCGAGAGCGACCAGATCGTCGGCTGGATGGCCGACGTGGCGCGGGCGCACGGGTTGAGGCCCACGTTGCTTGCGCATGCGTTTACCCACCTCAAGGCGTACGAGGCGCGGCTGGGCGCGTGACGGGAGACCTGCAGGCTCACGGAGCGTTGTGATGGCCGAGAACACGACCAGGCCCACCGGGGCAAGCGTCGACGACTACATCGCCTCGCGGGCGAGTCCGGAGCAGGCGGCGGACTGCCGTGCGCTGATGAAGCTGTTCCGGAAGATGACTGGCAAGCCGGCGCACATGTGGGGGCCCAGCATCGTCGGGCACGGCGTGTACCGGTACACCTACGAGAGTGGCCGCACGGGCGAGGCGCCGCTGGTGGGGTTCGCGATCCGTGGCCGCGACCTGGTGGTGTACGTCGACGCGGAGTCGAAGGAACAGCAGGCGCTCCTCGCCAAGCTCGGCAAGCACCGAATGGGGAAGGTCTGCCTCTATTTCAAGCGGCTCGCCGACTTGGACACGAAGGTGCTCGAGAAGCTGGTTGCCAACTCGGTCGCCGAGGTGCGCAGGCGATACGGATAGGAAGCCTCGCGTGGGATACTCCGAGGCGCGGGGGCCTGTGGAGCGTGCCATTGGAAGCACCCCGCGCCCAATCGGCGCGAGAGTCCATCGCTTCGGGCGCCTGCAACCTCTCCGTCCGCGGGTCCGTAGGGCCTCCCACCGGAACTCCCTGCTAGCGAGAGGTGCTGCGTGAGACTGCCACTGCTGTTCATCGGGATGCTTGTCGCGTCAGGTGCCGAGGCCCAGACCCTGGTCGGGTCGGAATCGAGCGCCCGCGTGCCTTCACCGGTCGAGCTCGACACCACCGGGCTCTTCCTGGCCAAGCTGGTCCGGGTTGGTGACGACGTGTTCATCGCCGGGCAACCCAGCGCGGAAGGGCTGCGGGAGATGAAGCGCCGTGGTGTCGCCACGGTCGTCAACCTCCGCAGCCCGCCGGAGATGGAGCGCCTCGGGTTCGATGAAGCGGCGCTGGTCGAGGAACTCGGCATGCGGTACGTCTACCTGCCGATGCGTGCCGGGACGACCTGGCCCTATTCCCCCGAGGCACTCCGAGACTTTGCCGAGGTGATGAAGTCCGCCGACGGGAAGGTGCTGCTGCATTGCACCATCGCGTGGCGGGCCAGCCACCTGTGGACGGCCTACCTGATCAAGGAGCGCCGGATGGCGGTGGCGGATGCGCTGGCGCACGGCCGCGCGATCAACCTGATGGACGACCATCGCATGGATGATGGCCAGCAGCCGATCGAACTGTTCCTCGGCGCCACGGTACCGGGATTGGGCCGTCCCTGACAACTGATCTGGATCGGGTGCCTGGTGTGGGTGGGGGTGCGGAGCGGGTGAGGCGCCGAAGGTCCTCGCAGCTCACCCCAGCGGCCGCACCACCGCCCTCCCGTACGCGATGAACGCCATGACCAGGCCGAGCAGGGCGCTCAGGAGCATCGGGCCAATCTCGCGATACTGCACGTGCACCCAGATGAACAGCAGGCTCTCGAGCGCCAGCAGGCCAGCGGCGAGCACGGTGAGTGAAGGCCGCCAGTGGAGTACGCCGGGAACGATCAGCCCCGCCACGCACAGCAGTTCGAGCACGCCCAGCGCCATCCACACCGACCTGGGCAGCGCGCCGAACGTCGGCACCTCGGCGGCGATCTTGTCGAACATGAACAGCTTCATGCTCCCCGAGGCGGCGTAGATCAGCGCGCCGAGGGACTGCAGGACCCACAGCAGGGTGTGCATTGCTCGCTCCCGCCCCCGTACCGGGGCCAGGCCGGGGGAGTCCGGCCGCCGACTACTCTAGCTGTCGGCTGGAAAAGCGTAATGGGTGGGGGATGTCAGGCGGCCCGGTCGTCCCGTCCGCGCGACGGCGAGGCCTCCAGCCACGCCTCGGCGTCCTCGAGCCGCTCGAACACCTCGACGTGGATCTGCGGATTGCGGTTGAGGATCCGGAAGATGCGCGCGAAGCCGGCCACTTCCAGCCGAGGTGCCACGAGCGCGGAGCGAAACGCATTGGGGAAGCGCTGGATGCCGCGGACCCGCGCAGCGAGGATGGCGAGGTTGAAGGTGCCGCTGGTGGCCAGCATGCCCGACATGTCGACCAGGCGGTCGGGCACCCGCCCCAGCTCGCGTTCGTGGCCGGACACCTCCGAGGCGAGGTCACGCAGGTCGGCGCCGGTCACCACGCCGGTAAACCAGATCCGATACCAGGGACCGTCGAGTGCCGCGCGGCAGGGCATGGGGCGAAGATAGTCGCGCCGCACCGCCGGTTGAACGGTCGCAGCTCCGGCCGCAGCGGTGAGGACTCGACAAGGACCGGAACGAAGCGCACCTTCCTAGGGCAAGCCTCCGTCGCTCCGTCTTCGGTCCTTCCATGCCCAAGTCGCTCGCCGACACCATCCGCTCCGCCAACCAGGTGGTCCTTGTCGAGGGGAGCCTGCCGGCGCTCGCCGACTTTTTCGCCGAGGAGTTCGTGGCGCACGGCACCGAGGCCGAGCTCAAGGGGCTGTCGGGGGTGCGGCGGTTCGTCGACTCGCTGCTGAGGGCGTTCAGCGAGCGGCGCGTCGAGGTGGAGATCCTGA
Organism: uncultured Gemmatimonadota bacterium; assembly: GCA_937961295.1. Classification (GTDB taxonomy): domain Bacteria; phylum Gemmatimonadota; class Gemmatimonadetes; order Gemmatimonadales; family GWC2-71-9; genus Palsa-1233. Next base: position 6,428 of record CALGOK010000055.1, on the reverse strand, counting down.
TCGAGTCGGCCGACCGGGTGGCGTGGCAGCGGACCGTCCGTGCGGTGCACAGCGGCAGCTTCGCCGGCTTCCCGGCCACCGGCCGCCCCGTGGTGTGGCGCGACATGATCGTGAGTCGGTTCGAGGGCGGCAAGATCGCCGAGGACTGGGTGGTGACCGACCTGGCGGAGCGGCTGCTCAGGGCAAAGAAGACGTAGAGGGCGGAACGACGGAACGACGGAGGACGGGGGGAGAACGGAGGGTGGCTCCTATTCCCCTCCGTCCTCCGTCGTTCCGTCGTTCCGTTCTCCGTGTCTAGGTCAATTTCGCCCCGCTCCGCGTATCTCTAGGTTCCCGGCCCCGGCATCCTGGGGCGTGTGACCCGGGGGAACACACTCCGGTACTGGCATCGATCGGAGGTATTTCTCGCCAACCATCAGATGGAGCGGTGCCAATCCGAACCCCCTTGAGACACCCTGCCTCCAGGCGCTTGGTCCTGGCGTGCCGCGTGATCCAGCTTCCAGTGATGGGCCACCCTGCCACGGCCCTCGCTCCACTCGCGGGGCAGGGGCACCAATTCAGGCTCGAAGATCTCTGCGCCGCCGCGGTGATCGACGACAGCCGCCTGGTGATCGCCTCGACACGGACTCCCGCCGTGCTCGTGCTCAACTTCCTCACCGGCGACTCCACCACGCTCGGGCGATCGGGAGAGGGTCCGGGCGAATACCGCATGCCATTCGGAGTCGCAATGCTGTTCGACGGACGGATCGCGGCGCTCGACGCGATGTCACTGTCCGTCGCGACGTGGACCCCTGACGGCAGGCGACCTGACCGTTGGCTCCGTGGTGGTCTTGCCCAGGCCACGCTCGACGGATTCGGCAACACCGTGGGCGAGGCATACAGCCTGATCGGCACCTCGACGGAAATCGATCGGACGCTCCTCGGTGTTCCACTACTACGAATCCGGAAATCCGGGGGTGTTCCGGACACCGTCACATTGCTGCAGCGGGTTCGCCCGATCCGAGTTGGTCCCATTCCCGTGATCATTCCCCTGTTCGCACCGGCCGACCACTGGGGAGTCGCCCGCGACGGGACGGTGTGGGTGGCCTCCGGGACTCGACATCTCGTCGAGTGGTGTCGTTTGGGGACTGACTCCTGGATCAGGAGTGCCATGCTGCACATCGAGGAACCGCCCACCACCACCCGCGATCGCGTACCCCTGCAGGTGGAACTGTCGATCCCCGATCCGGCCATCAGGAACCTGGCCCACCCGCTCTGGCCGACCAAAGCTGCCTTTGCCGAAGCCGTCGGGTCCCCGATCGGCGAGGTCTGGGTGCGACTGCGATGGCCGGTCCCCGACCATCGGGGTGAGGCGTGGGCGGTGTTCCAGCCGGTGCAGGGGCGACCTGCCCGGATGGTCCGCCTGCCGGTTGGTGTCAGGCTCGTGGCGGTCGGCGACCGCCACCTGTTCCTCGGCGAGGACGATGAATCCGGGATCGTCACGGTGAGGAAGGTCATGAAGCCGTGAGGGATCAGGTCCAATTGTGCGTGCACAACAAACGGTGATGGACACCACCGGTGTCAGGCACATCGGTGGGAGGACGATCATCGATATCCGCAGGCCGTGCCATGGCCGCCCGGCGGCAACATCCCGCGGCACGGCACTGGTCAGCTCACCGCACCGACATGTTCGTGCCACGATGTCGTCGGGACGTGTCCAGTCTTGACCGATGCGCTGCCACTCCGCCGCGTCGGGGTCGAGCCCGAGCGATTCGATGTCGTGCCGGTCGACCATGTGACGGCCCGGGATCCGACGCGGTACTCCACCCATGAAGGCCTCGTCTGCCCACGCTCGGACCGACCAGCCAGGACCCCCCAATGACCATGCTTCGAGTGATGCATGCCGTGCTGCTTATCCCGGTGATCGCCGTTCCAGCCTGCCGGGCCGGGGGGCAGGAGCCTCCCCGGCACGGCCATCCAGCCGTCGTCGCTAGCCGTGTGCCCATGGGCACGGAGCGACTGGCCGTGATGCTGCAGTCCGACACCATCACACGCCGACTGGGGGAGTATGCCATCACCGTCGGTCCGGCCGAGCGCGATGGGCGCTCGCTCCTGCTCGTAACGCAGGTGATGACCCTCCCGAACGCTGCGGTGGTCGACTCGATGTGGCTTTCGCCGACGACCCTCTTTCCGCTGGAAGCCACTGCCAGCAGCCCGTCGGGCCGGACGGTGCTCCACTACTCGTCGACCGCCATTCGCGGAGAGCGGGTGGCCCCGGATGGGACCCGGTCGCCGATCGAGATCACCACCAACTCCCCGGTGTTCGCCGCGAGCGTACTCGGCGTTCTGGTGCAGGCGCTGCCACTGACACGGGGGCTGCACTTCACGGTTCCGGTCCACTCCGCCCCCGCGGGTGTGGTCGATGCGTCGGTCGATGTGACGGGCGAGGAACAGCTGCCGGGGAGCCACCAGCCAGCCTGGCGGATCGAGCTGCAGGTCGGCGAGCACCGCGCCATCAAGTGGGTCGACACGGTGACGCGTCGGGAGGTGCGCACCGAGGCCGACCTCCCGGGCGGACGCCGACTGATCCAGATGAGTCTCGGCACCGCCGGCTGATCAGGTCGCGACCGTGGCTGCTACGCCCCGGAGTAGTTGCTCGCGGTACCTGCCGTCGAGTGTCCGGCGACGGAGCCCGCGAGACACGGGTTCAGTTCAAGGGATCAGGAGCAGTCCCACCGGCGCGCCGTAGGGATCAGCGGATCGCGTCATCCCTTCGGGCACGACCCAGGCCGTCCCATCGATCCGCAACATCACTCGGTACACTCCGGGGGCCACGGCGAACCGGGCGTGCCATGTGCCGCGTGATCCGCGGCGCAACTCGACCGGTTGCCACCCGGTCAGGTCTCCCATCAGTTCCACCCGCCTGGCAAACGCCGCCTGGATCGCCACGCGCACGCTGTCGCCGCTCCGCTCCACGAGTTCCATCGCGGCGGCGCGCGAATCGTCCTGTCGGGTCGGCGCGGTTTCGCGCGTGCCGCTGATCTTGAATCCGAGGTGCAGCGCAGCGCGCCGGATACCTTGCACCGGCTCGATCACTCGAGTGCTGAGTGCCGCGACGGTCCCGAATCCCGGCCGCAGCTGGTGTTCGACGGCCAGCCCTCCGTAGAGCTGCGCCGAGCGGCCCGTCAGCAGGACCAGCCCGCCGGAACCGTGGACGTACCATGCACCGAGCGATCGTCCGATCGACAATCGGGCATCGGTGGTGACGTACGCGCGCCGTGGCGAGGCGGAGCTCGAATCACCGCGCGTCGGGTGGGCACCGAGTGTGTCGATGCCTCCCGTCCCGTCCCTGATCATCGAGAGGGTGCCGACGCGGACCGATCCCTCCACCGAGAATCCGCTGAGCCGTGAGTGGCCGGCGAGCACGACACTTGGCGAGAGGTAGGACGCGCTCGACACCGCGACGTGATCAACGGTGATGCCAAACCGAAGCCCGGCAGCGCCCGGGCTAGGCTCCGAGGCGACTGCGATTGACGTGGCGTAGAGGCCGTGACCATCGCGAACTGCCCCGACGTACTCCAGTGCGCCGCGCGAGATGAGGGACCGGCCCGGCGTGGACCGGATCGTGAACGCGAGCTCGCTGGCGAAGTCGCGGAGACCGAGGTGTCCCTCGAGCTCTGCGGCGCCATGGTGATTGCCGGCGAGTCGGCCGAGGCGCCAGCCGAATCGTGACGCCAGCGACAGTCCGGCGAGCTGATCGCCGGGCGACATCGGCTCGAGGAGGACCAGTGCGCTTGGTCGTGGCACCTGCTGGGCCGCGATCGGTGTGCCGGCGTGCACCAGCGCGAGCAGGGCGACAGGGAAGGTCCGAATCACGGGGGTCCCCGCACGAGCTGTGGCATCGACCAGAGCCGGCGGATGTCGGCGCCAGCAACATTGCGAAGGGTCCCCAGGCGCGCGATGGCGGAGGAACCCGGGGCAGCACCGGACCGGATGTCGCGCTCCACCGAACGTCGAAACCCCTCGAGCTCGGCGTCGCTCGCCCCCTGGTGTACGCCCACGTACAGGGCGCGCACGGCGGTGTCCGCCGGGACACCCCGGGTGAGCATGTCGGCAAGGATCACGAGCGGCAGCGTGAGCGATCGTGACGGGCTGGCACCGCGCATCGCCCCGAGGTGGGCCGGCGAGGCGCCTGCTTGCAGTGCACTTGCTGCGGCCGCCAATGTCGCGGCATCCTGTGTCGGGCCAAGCGCATCGCGCGCCTCGGTGAGCGACCGGACCGACGCATTCACGGCTGCTACCACTCGTTCGCCCGGCATCCGACGCGCGGCACCTTCTCCCGCGACACTCCAGAGCGGTTCGACCGGGAGTCCCGCGGCAGCCGCGCCGTCGATGAGGCGCTGGATGCGCGCCATGGCGTCGGTGCCAAGCAACGAATCGAGCCTTGCTCGCGAGGGCGCTTGCTGCGCATCGAGCGAGCCGGTGACCAGGGCGAGCGTTGCGCCGAGGACAAGGTGACGCATCACAGCGCCGGTTCAGTGGCCACGACCACCACCGAACTCGGCTCGCCGAACAACGACGACTCCGGTGCCGATGGGGCGTAGGGATCGGCGACCCATGCCGAGTCGTTCACGACGAACGCATAGACATGACGACCGGCAGGAAGGGTGATCGTCGTGGTCCAGATGCCCCCGTTGCCGGTCCGAACCAGGGAGGTCGTGCCGCTGTCCCACTCATTGAAGTCCCCGACCAGTGCCACGCGCTCGGCGCCGGGGGCGTGCAGCACGAACGCCACGTCGCGCACATCGTGACTCTGTGCCGCGGTCGGCTCGGAGGAGGGATGGGGTTGGTCTACAAGCGCTAGGGCGGCCGCGATCGCCGCTGTCAGCGCCAGCCCGGCGGCCAGGGCAGGACCATGCACGCGCCACGGTTGCTGGCGTGGTTCCGGTGCCAGGCGTTGCTCGCGGAGCCAGCGGATGGTCGCGTGCGCTGCCAGCAGGTCCGGTGGGACCTCACGAAGCCTTGCTGCGGCTCGGCGTACAAGGGCGTCGCAGTCGGGATCAGGGCCGGTCACGGCAGAACGGTTCGAGTCGCGGGCGAAGGCTTTCGCACGCTCGCTTGACTCGCATCTTGAGGGCGGAGATTCCGGCGCCGGTGATCGCGCTCATTTCATGGTACTCCAGCTCCTCGACGTACTTGAGGACGAAAGCCTCGCGCAACAGCGGTGGCAGCTCGGTGACGGCGGCCATGATGTGCTCCATCTCGTCCGATCCCTCGCGCGCCGGCGAGGGGTGTTCGTCAACCAGTTCCGGCCGGGCGATGAACGTCTGCCGTCTCCGTTTCCGCTCCCGGTACCGCGTTCGGCACTGGTTGATCAGGATGGTGAGCAGCCAGGCCCGCACCGGCTTCGCGGGGTCGTACCGGTCGATGGCACGCAGCGCCCTCAGGAAGCTGTCCTGGACGGCGTCCTGCGCGTCGGACGGTTCTCCAAGCATCCGCAGGGCGACCCGATGGAGGATCGGGTGGTACTGCATCACCACCGCCTCGAAGGCGTCCCGGTCTCCTGCTTGGGCCCGGGAGAGGAGCTCGCCCTCGGTCACCTGAAGCGGAGTACCGGGGACCCCGAGGTGGGGTCACACGCGAGGCGATCGCGGCGCCCGGCGAGGGGGACGCATGGGGAGTTGCCACCAGCGGTAGTCGGTTCGGGCACGAGGCTCGGCTCCGGTCAGGGTCGCGTGACCAGACCCGAATCCGAGCGAGAATGGTTACCGGAGCCGCCGTCTCGAGGGGCGGATGACGTGAGCGCGGGGCGGATCGGACCATCCGCTGGACCCAGCCGAGCGGATCGAGCGGGAGGGTGGCCATCTGACGCCTGATCCGGAGCTCAGGGTGAAACTCGCCGAGCAGTTGAGTCCGCGGGAGCAGGTGACCCAGGCGGACTGAACGTGGTACATGTCGAAGCAGGGCCGGCCCGGGCGTTACAAGTCGATCCGCCGGCCCCACGGATGAACCTTCCATACAGTGGAGTACTGAACATGGCATTCCTCTGCAACAAGTTGCCCCTTGTGCTGGTGGCTCTCGGGGGAGTCATCGCCTGCGGCCAGGCCCCGACCGAATCGGGTGGGCGACTGGACATCATCCAGGATCCCGAGGTGTTGACGCTAGCACTCGGTGAGCGCCAGCCTATCCCGGGTACGGCGCGTACGGTGACCTTCAGCGCCGTGCCCAACGACTGGCGTTGCCCCAAGGACGCCGTGTGCATCAGCGAGGGGGGGTTCGGCGTCGCACTGATCATCGACAACGCCGCAACGATGCCACCGGTGGGTGTTCCCGCCCTCAGCCTCGAGCTGTTCGGGCATGAGCCGAAGGTTGTCGACGGGATGAGCTTCGAAGTGGTGAGCCTCTCGCCCGAACCGATGCTGGAGCAGCGACCCGCACCGGAGTCGTAC